>NZ_JBHYIO010000053.1:0-64161 GCF_042740095.1 Nonomuraea sp. NPDC059023
TTTTTTTTATAAGCCACTGTTATCTGACCGGGGGGGGCGGGGGCCCGCTGGCCCGCGGCCCCCGGCACGGGTCACGCGGAGATGGTCTCGTGCAGGCGGCGGGCCTCGTACAGGACGAGGCTCGAGCCCTTGCGCGCGGCCATCTCGGCCAGTCCGGTGATCTCGGCCCGCGTGCCCGCGAGCGCGGCCGCCCGTACGCCGACGCCCAGCAGTTCGCCCAGCCCGGCGCGCGGTCGTTCGCCGGGGCCGGGCAGCAGCGGCGGGAGGGCCACGGCGAGCGTGTGCCACACCTCGGTGTGCGCGCCGGTCTCGGTCAGTTCGCCGAGCGAGCCGGTGATCCGCTTGAGCGGGACGAGCCGGTGCCGGAGCAGCTTCGCCAGAGCCCAGCCCAGGTCGCGGGCGGGGAGCTGCCCGCGGGCGGCCAGCGTGCGGGCCGCGCCGAGCGCCGCCGCGCGTCCCGTGTCGCGCCGGTGCCCGAGACCGGCGGCGATCGCGAGGGCGGTGGCCTGGCCCACCGGGCCTTCGCCATGGGCCAGGGTCGCCAGGGCGTCCATCCTGACGTCGTTGGCCTCGGAGAGAAGGGGCATGCAGCGCACGAGGGCGGTGGCCACGATCTCGCGGTGCGACGGCATGATCATCGGCCACCACGCGGCGTCGGGCGGGTAGGAGAGGTAGACGTGGCCGGGCTTGAGCAGCCACAACTCCGCCAGCCATCCGGGCAGGCGCGCGGGCGGTGTGATCGTGGGGCGTAGCCGGCCGGTCCAGGTGTGATCCTCGTGCAGTTGCCAGGTCACGGCGGGGTCCGGCCACCCGCCCGCACGCAGCCAGGTGGCGAGTGTCCGCCCCGCCTCCGTCGGCAGCCTCTCCGCTCGCGTCAGCGACTCGGGGCCGGTGTGGCGGGGCAGCCGCAGCAGCGCCTGCTCGAAGTCGGCGGGCAACGGCTCGCCGTTCCCGAGCGCCTCCATTCGCTCCACCAGGGTCGCGGCGGCGACGTGGCCGGTGGGTTCGGTCGGGGTGGCGAGCAGCGCGGGAACGCTCCGCCCGCGTTCGAAGAGCGCGATCACCTCCTCCAGGCGGCGGCGCAGGAGGATCTGGGGCGGCCAGGCGTGGTCGGCGTGGTAGCCGCCCGGCTCGGCCGCCGCCGCGCTCACCTTCCGGCTCCGCTCCGGATCGACCAGCGCCAGCGCGCATCGGGTCAGCAGCGTGTGCACCCCGCGGTGGTGAGTGAGGAAGTGGTCGAACACATCGGGGCCGGAGCCGGACACCACCGGCAGATGCCGCCACCACGCCGGCCGCAGCGCCGCCGCCAGCGCGTCGCGGTCACGGTGGGCCAGCTCGACCAGCCCGGCCAGCACCCGCTCGCACGCGTGCGGCTCCTCCGGCCGGGCGAGCTCCCGCAACGCCACGACCACCTCGCCCGGCGCGTCGATCGGCGGCGCGAGGGCGGGCAGCTCACTCTCGCGCGGGACGGCGGCGACGGGCGGCGACTCGCTCGTGCGCGGCTCGGAGGCGAGTCGTGGCTCGGGCTCCGCGCCGGGGCTCGTGCCATAGGCGGCGCTCACCTGCTCGCGCAGGGCGGGGGGCAGCAGGGCGGCGGCCGCGCGGATCGCCTCCCCGGCGTTATCGTCGGCGTGCGGGGCCAGCGTGAGCGCGAGCCGTACCGCGCGCTCACGCAGCGCTGGGGTGTTCACCTCGAACACCGGAGCCAGCGCCCGCACCGCGCAGCCGCCCCTCGGCGCGGGCGCGCGCGCCAGCCACCGCACGGCGGCCAGCACGAACTTCTTCTCCTGCCGGTACGCCAGCGCCCCCACGGCCTCGGCGAACAGGTCGTCGTCCAGCAGCCCCGCGTCCTCCGCCCGCCCGAGCTCCTCCAGCGCGAGCTGCGCCAGCGGCGGCGACGCCCGCGGCAGCAGGCGGACGAAGTCGACAACGGGCAGCTCGTCCGGCTCCGGTGCCAGCAACCGCCAGAGCCGGACGAACGGGGCGATCTCCTCGGCCGGCCCATCGGCCAGGAACCGTCCCGCGCAGCCGCCGACCAGCGCCGCACGCGCCACCTTGCCCTCGTCGGCCAGTACGGCCAGCTCGGCCAGAATGCTCAGCCCCGAGTTCCACCGCTCGTCCAGCGCCAGCGGACCGGCCACGCCCTGCGCCGTGAACAGGCGCGGCACCATGGAAACGAGCAGCGGATCGCCGTCGAGTCCGCCACGGTTCCAGCGCCGCCGCAGCACCAGCCGCCACACCCAGCCGGCCACGAAGGCGTCGCCGTCCGGCGGCTCGATGCCCGTGTCGGCCACCAGGGCGGCGGTCAGATCCCAGCCGGGCATTCCGTCGTCGTCCCGCCGTGACCTGCCGGTCTGCGGGCGCAGCCCGTCCGCCAGCCGTAAGGCCAGCTCACGACGCCACTCCACGCCACGGCCGCGTAGCACGGACATGATGCGGCGCGCGTCGCGCTCGGCGTTGACGGGGCGGCGCAGTTCCCTGCGGTTCAGCCAGGCGGCGACCTGCCGGGCGCCGGTGAAGCAGGCCGCGCCCGCCAGCCGGTACCCGGGCGCCAGGCCCTCGATCTCCCAGCGCGCCTCCACCCCGCCGCGCAGCTCCTCGGCCAGGTGGGCGGGCAGCTGCACGGCGACCGCGCGCCGCCCCAGGTCGTTCAGCCCGTCCAGGAACCTCGCCAGCTCCTCGTCCTCGCCCGCCTCGATGCGGTCGAGGACCTCCCGCCAGGGGTTCATGCGGGCGCCCCGTCCGCCGGCGCGTTGCGGGCCGTCACCGCGGCCCGTCCCAAACAAGCGATCATGGCCGGGACCATAACCGCCGTCCCCGACAATCCTCGCTCTACGGCACGTCGATCCAGGCGCCGTCGCGCATGATGTCGCGCTCGGCCAGCTCGTTCACCTCGCGCCAGGCCTGCACCTGGAGCGGGACGATGCGGTAGTAGGGGTAGGAGGCGCCCTGCTTGCGCGGGTCGAAACCGGCCTTGGCGGCGAACGCGTCGCCGACCTCGGCCGGCAGCTCGGCGGACGGGATCACCTCGCGGAGCTCGCCGTGGATCAGGACGACGTCGCGCGTGGTCCCGAGCGCCACCCTGACCCTGCCGGTGGCCTCCATGTACCTGGCCGTCGGGTTCGTCCTGGCCGTGGAGACGAGCATCGCCTCGCCGTCCCACAGGAACGACAGCGGCATCAGGTACGGCAGGCCGGCCGCATCGGCGGTCGCGAACCAGGCGTCGACGTCGCGGTCGAGCCGGTCCAGGGTGTCGCGGATGCGCCGGCCGGGGTCACGGGCTGGAGGATTCACAGAGGTCAGGGTAGCGCGGGCGCACGTGACCGCGTCCTGCGCGAGCCGGGCGCACGTACCCGCGCACTCCACGACCCGGGCACGTACGCGTGCCCTTCACGAGTTCGTCAGAGTGCCGGAGTAGGGTCCGATGAGTTACCGACGCGGAAGGGGTCTACATCGTCATGACCACGCACACGCTCACGACTCCCGAGGTCGACCTCGTCTACGACGTCCACGGCCCGCTGCCCACTGCCGACGGACGCCCGCCGCTGTTCCTGATCGGCCAGCCCATGGACGCCAGCGGCTTCAGCTCGCTGGCGGAGCACTCGGCCGAGCGCACGGTGATCACCTACGACCCGCGCGGGCTCGGCCGCAGCACCCGCAAGGACGGCCGGGACGACCACACGCCCACCACGCAGGCCGCCGACGTGCACGCCATCATCGAGGCCCTCGGCGCGGGCCCGGTCGACATGTTCGGCAGCAGCGGCGGCGCGGTGACCGCGCTCGCGCTCGTGGCCGCCTACCCCGGCGACGTCGTCACGCTGGTGGCGCACGAGCCGCCGCTCATCCCGGTGCTGCCCGACGCCGAGGCGGCCGAGCGCGCCAGGGCCGGCGTGCGCGAGGCGTACGAGAAGAACGGCTGGGGCGCCGGGATGGCGGCCTTCATGGTGATGACCGGGTGGAAGGGCGAGTTCACCGACGACTACTTCGCCCAGCCCGCGCCGGATCCGGCCGCGTTCGGGATGCCGGCCGGGGACGACGGCACGCGCGACGACCCGCTGCTGTCCGACCGGTCCTGGGCGGTCAGCAGCTACCGGCCCGACACCGGCGCGCTCACCGCGGCCCCTACGCGAATCGTGGTCGCCGTGGGGGAGGAGTCGGCGGACGTCTTCACCGGACGCACCGCGGTGGCGACGGCCGAACTGCTCGGCCAGGAGGTCACGGTCTTCCCCAGCCACCACGGCGGCTTCCTCGGCGGCGAGTTCGGCTACGCCGGGCAGCCGGAGGCCTTCGCCCGCAAGCTGCGCGAGGTCCTCAACGGCTGAGCGTCGAGCCGGTGGGGGCGATTGTCCGACACCTGCTGATATCGGCGCCCGAGGCCGGGCGCCTACAGTCGGCCGGTATGGAGGATCATCCCATGACGCCGCGGGTGAGCTACGGCACGTTCGACTTCGGCCTGACCGCCGAGCAGGAGGAGCGTGCCGCCCGCCTGCACCGCGACAGCATCATCTGCGACCTGCTGTACCAGGGGCCGTACTCGCCGGACGCCTGGACCCGGGAGATGATCGACGACATCGACGCCCGGGGCTCGGACGACCTGTGGCAGGCGTTCCGCTACATCGCCGGCCGCATCACCTCCGGCACGCTGCCCGGCTTCCGTGAGCTGGTCGGACAGTCGGGGATCATCAACAACATGGGCGGCTGCCTGCTGAAGGACAAGGAGTCGCTGCGGGACTACGGCGACTTCCTCGGCCGGCAGCTGGAGACGTTCCCGTGGATACGGCGGGTCATCGACCTGGCCCACGACATGGGCGTGCTGCACATCGCCGACTGCGCGTACAACGTGATGACCTACATCGGGACGGGGTGCACCGAGCGTTACGACGCCGGGCTGAGCCGGTTCGGCCTGGAGTTCGTGCGCCGCTGCAACGAGGTCGGCGTCATCGTCGACACCGCCCACTCCGGCAGGCAGACGACACTGGACGCCTGCGCGGCCTCGGCCGCACCGGTGATCGCCTCGCACACCTCGGCGGCGGCGCTCTTCCCGCACGATCGCGCCAAGAGCGATGAGTAGATCCGGGCGATCGCCGCCTCCGGCGGGGTGATCGGCGTGTACGTCGTGCCGTTCTTCCTCGCGCCGCCCGGCGACACCGGCGCCTCGATCGAGCTGGTGCTCGACCACATGGACTACGTGGCCGAGCTGGTGGGCTGGCAGCACGTGGCGATCGGCACGGACTGGCCGATGGCGCTTCCGCACCACGTCCAGCACCGCGCGTTCTCCGGCAAGCTGGAGGAGTTCGGCTTCCGTGAGGAGCACGCGATCGACGTGACGCAGACCCTGGCCGGGTTCCGCGACTACCGGGACATGGTCAACATCACGCGCGGGCTGGTCTCGCGCGGCTACGGGGACGAGCAGATCCGCGGCATCCTGGGCGAGAACTTCCTGCGGGTGTTCGAAGCGGTGAACGGCTGAGCCCTTGCCTAGAATCGGAGGCCGCTCACCGATTCGAGGAGGCCGGGATGGTGGAGGCGGACTGGCACGAGCATCGCCCCGCGATCTTTGGGGCGGCTTACCGGATCCTCGGCACCGTCGCCGAGGCCGAGGACGTGACGCAGGAGGTCTGGCTGCGCGCCGCCGCCGCGGACCTGTCCGAGGTGCGGGATCTGCGGGCCTGGCTGGTGACCGTGTCCGCCAGGACGTCGTACAACGTGTTGAAGTCGGCGCGGGTCCGGCGCGAGTCCTACGTGGGCCCCTGGCTGCCGGAACCGCTGCTCACCGGCCCCGACGCCGCCGCCCAGGTGCTGGTCGACGAGTCGGTGGGCACCGCGATGCTGGTGGTCATGGAGACGCTCACCCCCGCAGAACGGGTCGCGCTGGTGCTGCACGACGTCTTCGACTTCCCCTTCGACCAGGTCGCCGGCGTGCTCGGGAACACGGCCGCCGCCAGCCGTAAGCTCGCCTCCCGCGCCAGGGCGCGGGTCGCCGCGGCCGAGGAGCCGCCCCGGGCGTCCAAGGCCGAGGTCGAGCGGGTGCTCAAGGCGTTCAAGGCGGCCGCCGACGCGGGGGACATGGCCGGGCTCATCGAACTGCTGGACCCCGAGGCCGTCTACGTCGGCGACGGCGGCGGCAAGGTGACCGCGGCCCGCAGGCCGCTCCAGGGCGCCGAGCTCATCGCCATGCTGGCCGTGCGCACGATCGAGATCCTGCGCCCCGACGCGTACCGGATCATCGAGGTGAACGGCGGGCCGGCCATGGCCACCTACGTGGGCGGGAAACTGGTCTGGGTCGACACCGTGGAGGTCGCCGGCGGGCGGATCACGGCGTTCAGGAGACTGGCCAATCCCGAAAAACTCGCCCACCTCGGTCACATCTGAACCCGCCGTCTTGTCTCCCTGCCGAAACCCCCGTTCCCGGGGGTGAAAGCTGAGAGAGGACGGGACGATGGCTCACGTTGTGATCATCGGAGGTGGCTTCGCGGGCGTGTGGAGCGCGGCGGGAGCGGCGCTGGCCCGCGCGGACGCGGACCTGCGCATCACGCTCATCGCGCCGAACGAGCACCTGGTGCTGCGGCCGCGCCTGTACGAGCCGGAGCCGGACCTGGCCAAGGTGGAGCTGAGCAGGGTTCTCGGGCCGATCGGGGTCGAGCACGTGCGGGCCACGGTGCGCACGATCGACACCGGCCGCCGCGTCGTGGTGGCCGACGGCGTGGAGATCGGCTACGACCGCCTGGTGCTGGCGGCGGGCAGCAAGCTCGTGCGGCCCCGGGACCTACCGGGCGCGGAACGGCTCTTCGACATCGACACCCTGGACGGCGCCCGGCGGCTGACCGATCATCTGCGGGGGATCGAGGACTACTCGGTCGTGGTCGCCGGCGCCGGTTTCGTCGGGCTGGAGGCGGCGACCGCGCTGGCCGCGCGCGGCAGGGTGCTGCTGGTGGACCGGTCGGAGGTGGTCGGGCACCAGCTCGGCCCCGGCCCGCGCGCGCACATCGAGGCGGCGCTGGACGAACTGGGCGTGGAACGCCGGCTCGCGACCACGGTGACGGAGGTCGGCGACGGGTACGCGCTGCTGTCCGACGGGACCAAGGTCGCGGCGGACGCGGTGGTCTGGTCCGTCGGGCTGCGCGCCAGCGAGCTCACCCGGCAGGTCTCCGGCGAACTCGACCACCTCGGCCGGGTGCCGGTGGACCGCGAGCTGCGCGCGCTGCCCGAGGTGTTCGCCGCCGGTGACACGGCCGCGGCGCCGTTCGACGCCGGGCACACGGTCATGCAGGCCTGCCAGCACGCCGTCCCGCTCGGCAAGGTCGCCGGGTACAACGCGGCGGCCGACCTGCTCGGCCGGCCGCCGCGCGACTTCACGCCGGCTCCCTATGTGACGTGCCTGGACCTGGGCGGGGCCGGCGGGGTGTTCACCCGGGGCTGGGACCGCAAGGTGATGGCCTCGGGCGCCGCGGGCGCGGAGGTCAAGCGGCGGATCAACGAGTACATCCACCCGCCGGTCGACGACGCCGGGCTGATCCTCGCCGCCGCCGACCAGGTCTACGAGGCCCTCCCCTTCTTCCCCCGGGAGGAGGAGGCGGCCTGACCTTCCACCCCGGTGCGGCGGCCCGCCGCACCGGGGTTATGGGGTGCCCGAGCGGCAGGTGGGCGTGGTGTGGAACTGGACGGACGCGCCGGAACCGTCGGAGATCACGGCGCGGATGTCGTACCGGAACGTGGGCTGGCAGCCGATGCCCACGAAGGAGCGGTTGTCGAAGGACGGGATGGCGTTGCCGTTGACGAACCAGCGGATGGCGACCGGCGCGACCGCGCCGCTGAAGTGGACCTCGCAGAGGAAGCGCCGGGCGATGGCCTCGCAGCCGGCGCTGTCGAGGGTCAGGGCCATCGCGCTCGCCGACTGAGTCGTCGAGGCGGAAGCGGCGGAGGCGGCGGAGGCGGCGGAGGCGGCGGAGGTGAGCGCGCCCGGTGCCGTGAGCAGGCCGGCCGCCAGCAGGGCCGGTAGTGCGATTTTGTACGACTTACGCATTCCAATCTCCTTTTGGGTGATCGGTTCTCGTGTGGCGACGGGATGGCCCGTCCAACCCCTTGCTTCGCTGGGTCGGGGGTCGCGGATGAAGGGGCGGCCTCAGTGTAGAGATCCAGAGGGGCCGCCGGGTGGATTCCCGCTGCGCGTACGGGACGCCGGCCGTACGCGATCTGAACTGGATGACCAGAGCTTCCCCGAGCAGTCCGGCGCCAATGGACAGCGGCATGGGAGGGCCTCCCGTGGACCACCTACCTGGACGACGAGGAAGCGTTGAGCGGTGAGCTGATCGCGTGGCTGGTGCGGCACGCCCCCGCGCGGCTGCGGGCTTCCGGCGCGCCCGAGCATCTGTCGCACGTGGTGCGTCTGATCGGCCTGCCCTGGCAGGATCGTGCGCTGGACCCGTACTGGGCTGACCGGAAGTTCTGACCGGCGGCTCGGGTGTGTGGCACGAGGGGACGGCGGAGTTTCGTCGGGTGGCACGAAGATGCGGCGGCGGGCAGGTACCACTGTTCGTGCATGAAGAAAGCAGCGGTGCTCGCCGCCCTGGCTCTGGTCACGGCCGCGTGCGGTGGCGGGGGCACGCAGGCCCCCGCCGGTGGTCCGGTCGCGGGCGGCACGTTCACCTACGCCCTGTCCGCCGACCCCGGTGTGCTCGATCCGGCCACCGGCGTGCTCGGCGCCACGAACCTGGTGCTGTCGGTCGCCTACGACACCCTCGTCGCCAGCACCGACGACGGGACCATCGTGCCCGGTCTCGCGGAGAAGTGGGAGGTCAAGCCGGACTCGGTGACCTTCACCCTGCGCAAGGACGTCACCTGCTCCGACGGCTCCAAGCTCACCCCGGCCGACGTCGCGCAGAACGTCAACCACATCGCCGACCCGGCCACCAAGTCGCCCATCTACGGCGTCCTGCTGCCGGTCGGGATGAAGGCCGTGGCCGACGACGCCGCCGGGACGGTGACGCTGTCGACGCCCAAGCCGTTCTCCTTCATCCTGCAGAGCGCCGAGAGCCTGTTCATCGTCTGCGGCAAGGGTGTGAAGGACCGCGCGTCCATCGCCCGTGCCACCTCCGGTACGGGCCCGTACGTGCTGAAGTCGGCCGCGCCCGGCGACTCCTACACCTTCGAGGTCCGCAAGGACTACGCCTGGGGCCCGAACGGGGCCACGTCGAAGGGGCTGCCGGACAAGGTGGTGCTGAAGGTCGTGCCCAACGAGCAGACCGCGGCGAACCTGCTGCTGGCCGGAAGCATCAACGGGGCCACGTTCTACGGCGCCGACCGTACGCGCCTGGAGGCGGCGCCCGGCATCGGCAAGATGCTGCCGTCGGCCGGTCAGCACCAGTTCTTCTACCACCAGGGCGACGACCGGCCCACCAAGGACCCGGCCGTGCGCAAGGCGCTGACCCAGGCCGTCAACCTGAAGGAACTGGGCGGCATCGCCACCAGCGGCACCGGCAGGCCGGCCACCGGCATGGTCGCCGAGCCCAGGCCGTGCAAGGGCGACAGCGTGGCCGGTCACGTGCCCGCCTTCGACGTCGCCGCCTCCGCCGCGGGACTGGACGTCGCCGGATGGAAGGCGGGCCCCGACGGGATCCGGGTCAAGGACGGCAAGCGGCTGTCGCTGCGCTACCTCTACGTCACCACGAGGGGCGCGGGCATCCAGGCGGCCGCCGAGTACCTGGCCGCCACGTGGAAGAAGCTGGGCGTCGAGATCAAGCTCAACGGCGTCCTGGACACCAAGCTGGCCGAGTCGCTCAACGCCACCCAGGACTGGGACGTGGCCTGGTTGCCGATCGGCGTCACCCTGCCCTCGCAGCTCGTCGGCTTCCTGAGCGGGCCCGCGGCGCCCAAGGGGGCCAACTTCGCCCACCTGGCCAACGAGCGCTACACCAAGCTGGTGGAGGAGGCCACGCTGAAGCCGGGCGAGGAGGGTTGCAAGCTGTGGCTGGAGGCCGAGTCGGCGCTGTTCGAGAACGGCGACCTGGTTCCCGTCGCCGACACCACCGTGCTGGTGGCCACCAAGAACGCCACGTTCAGCCTGATCCTCGGGCTGTTCGACCCCACCTCGATCCGGCTCACCCAGGGCGGCTGAGGTGGAAGAAGCGGCCGTACAGCCGCTGGAACACCGGGTAGGGGAGTAGCGCGCGCAGCCACGGCAGCATGCGGGCCTGCGCCCCGACCCGGTAGACGGGGCGCATCCGGCGCGACTCGACGGCCCGGACGATGCCGCCGGCCACCGGCGCCGGTGACGGGCCGTCGAGCTGCAGCCGCCGGAAGCGTTCGATGACCCGGGTGCGTGCCGGTTCGTAGCCGGGGATCGGGTCGCTCTCGCGCATCGCGGCCGCCGCCCCGGTACGCACGCTGGTGGCCTCGACGCAGGCCACCCGCACCCCGAACGGCGCGACCTCGTAGCGCAGCGCCTCGGCGTAGTGGTTCAGGGCGGCCTTGCTGGCGGAGTAGATCGCGTGGAACGGGATGGCGGCGACGGCCGCGGTGGAGCTCATCAGCACCAGCCTGCCCGCGCGCCGCTCGCGCATGGCGGGCAGCACCGCGCGGACCAGGTGATGGGCGCCCAGCAGGTACGCCTCCAGCTGGGCCAGGGCCAGTTCGTCCGAGGTCTCCTCCACCGCCCCGGCGACGTAGAAGCCCACGCTGTACACCAGCGCGTCGAGCCGCCCGTGCCGGGCGAGGACGTGGTCGACACACGCGCGGACGGAGCCTTCGTCGCCGACCTCCAGGGCGAGCGGGCTCACGCCCGGGATGTCCACGCGGTCCGCCGCGCGGCTGGTGCCGTACACCTGATGACCGCGACGGGCCAGCGCCTGCGCGGTCTCCAGCCCGACGCCCGACGAGGCGCCCGCCACGAGGACCACAGAGATCATGGCCCCGACGCTAGGTGAGTGAGTACAAAAAATCAACCCACCTGGTCATGCCGGGTTCAGGGTGGGATTGCCGGGTTCGATGACGAAGGAGCCCGAGGTGTGGGCGGGGGCGTCAGGCCGGGTGACGTAGGGCAGAGAGCGGAAGTCGACCCGCATCTCGCTCGTGGTGACCTTGGCGCGCACGTAGCCGCGCCGGCCGTTGAAGAACTTGACGTGCGGGTTCTCCGCCAGGAGCTGCTTGGTGTTGGGGTACTCGTCCAGGCCGTCGCCCGCCGAGGTCACCGACGTGGTGACCAGCTCGACCGCCACCGGCCTGGACTCGCG
The DNA here is from genome assembly GCF_042740095.1 of Nonomuraea sp. NPDC059023. Lineage (NCBI taxonomy): Bacteria > Bacillati > Actinomycetota > Actinomycetes > Streptosporangiales > Streptosporangiaceae > Nonomuraea > Nonomuraea sp. NPDC059023. Next base: position 11,229 of record NZ_JBHYIO010000053.1, read on the forward strand.
CCTGATCTCGCCCGCCCAGTGGGAGTGCACGTCGCCGGTGAGCACGACGCCGTTGCGCCGGTTGTCCTCGATGGCGGCGGCCAGCCGGTCCCGCGAGGCGACGTAGCCGTCCCAGCCCTCGTTGGACCAGCCCTTGGCCTCGCCGTTCACCCAGTCCATCTCCATCATGAAGACCTGCTGGCCCAGCAGGTCCCAGGTGGCGCGGGAACGGCGCAGCTCGCCCTGCAGCCAGGCCTCCTGCCGGGGGCCGAGTATGGTGCGCTCCGGCGCGAACCGCTCCGCGCACTCCGGGCCGACGGTCCCGGACCGGCCGGTGCAGGCGTACAGGTCGCGGTACTGGCGGGTGTCGAGCAGGTGCAGGTTGGCCACCGCCCCCCAGCGGATGCTGCGGTACAGACGCAGCGCCGGGCCGTCGGGGCGCTGGGCGCGGCGCAGCGGCATGTTCTCGTAGTAGGCCTGGAAGGCCGCGGCCCGGCGCGGCAGGAACGGCGGCTCCGGCTGCTCGGGGACGTCGCCCGCCCAGCCGTTGTCCACCTCGTGGTCGTCCCAGACCACGGTCCAGGGCGCGATCGCGTGCGCCGCCCGCAGGTCGGGGTCGGCGCGGTGCTGCGCCAGCCGCAGGCGGTATCCGGCCAGGTCGAGGCACTCGCCGCCGGCCTGGTCGCGCACCGGGGCGCGGTAGTCGCCGTACTCGTAGAAGTAGTCGCCGAGGAAGGCGATGAGGTCGGGATGGTCCTCGGCCATGCGCTTGTAGGGGGTGAACCAGCCCGTCTGGTAGTCGGCGCAGGAGGTGAAGGAGAGGTTCAGCGCCCGGCTACGGGTGCCCGGGGCGGGCGCGGTGACCGTCCGGCCGGCCGGCGAGATCTCGGAGCCGGCCCGGAAGCGGTAGAAGTAGTCGGCGCCGGGGTCGAGCCCGTGTAACTCGACGTGGACGCTGTGCGCCGCCTCCGGGCGGGCCACCGCGGCTCCCGCGCGCACCACCCGCCGGAAGTTCTCGTCCTTGGCGACCTGCCACAACACCGGCACCGGCCGGTACGGCATGCCGCCCAGACCGTCGAGCGCGAGCGGATCCATGGCCAGGCGGGTCCACAGGACCACGCCGTCGGGCGCGGGCTCGCCCGAGGCGACGCCCAGCCGGAAGACATCGGATAAGGGGGCGCGCCGGGCCGCCGCGCGCACCGGGGAGTCCCCCAGTGCGGCGGTCAGGCCCACGCCGGCGCCCCCGGCGAACAACGATCGCCGGGTGATCATGGAGACTCCTACTTGATGGTCGCGTTGCCGTCCGTGACGGCCTGGTCGAGGCCCTGTTTCACCGGGAGCCGGCCCAGGTAGATCTCGTTGAAGATGGAGTTCAGCTTCTGCTCGAAGCCGGTCCAGCCGGTCACGATCGGCATGTTGAACGTCGTGCCCTTGGACTCCTCCAGGTACGGCGTGACGTCGATCTTCTTCGTGTTCTTCCAGAAGTCGACGTAACCCTGCGCCAGCGCGTCACCCTTGAGCGCGGGGAAGGCGAAGCCCTGGTCGGCCATCGACTTCTGCGCCTCCTCGGTGCCCAGGTAGGCGGCGAGCTTCTTGGCCTCCTCCAGGTGCTTCGACTTGGCGTACACCGCCTCGCCCAGGCCGTTGATGTTGGCCGAGCGGCCCTTGGGGCCCTCCGGCATCATCGCGACGCCGATCTCGAACGCCGCCTCGGGCGCCACGAACGGCAGCAGCGCGTTGTTGGCCGGGTACATGGCGACCTGGCCGCCCTTGAACATGTCGGCGGCCGTGCCGGTGGGCGGGTTCGTCTGGCTCGCGGGCGGCGAGACCTGGTGCTTGTTCACCAGGTCCACGCCGAACTGCACCGCCTGCACCGAGGCGTCGTCGTTGAAGGTGTACTTGCCGAACGGCTTGTCGATGAGCTTGCCGCCGTTGGACTCGATCCAGTTCATCCACTGGGTCTGCGAGTGGTTGGCCGAGGCGAAGCCGTACACCTTGGTCTTGGCCGCGTTGAAGCCGCTCTCGCCGGGGTGCTTGCCGGCCTCGTCCACCGTCAGCTTCCTGGCCAGCTCCAGCAGCGTGCCGGAGCCGTCGGGGGCCCAGGTGAGCTTGTCCGGCATCTCCACGCCGGCCTTCTTGAACAGGTCCTTGTTGTACAGGACGCCGGGCATGCCCCAGTCCTTGGGCACGCCGTACAGCTTGCCCTCATAGGTGTTGGAGGCGACGACGTTGGGGTGGTACTTCGCGGTGTCCAGCCCGAGCGAGCCGAGGTCGGCGAGCACGCCCTTGGTGGCGAACTCGGGGAAGTAGGTGACCTGCATCCAGAACACGTCCGGGCCGCTGCCCGCGACCGCGTCGGCGGTGAGCTTGGTCCAGTAGTCGTCCCAGGGCAGGACCTCGATCTTGACCTTGATGTTCGGGTTGGCCTTCTCGAAGGCGGCCATGACCTTGTCGTAGCCGACCTTCTGCTGCTCGTCCCAGATGCGGTAGGTGAGCGTCACCGGTCCGCCGGCGTCGGAGGATCCTCCGGAGCCGCAGGCGGCGATCGGGAGCAGGGTCAGCGCCGCCAGGGCGAGGCGGAGACGGGGGGATTTCATGGGGGGGGGTACGCCTTTCACTTCAGCCCGGTCAACACGACCGACCGGACGATGTAACGCTGGAAGAAGATGAAGATCACGACCATGGGGACCAGCGCGATCAGCCCGCCGGACATGATCGCCGTGTAGTCGACCCCGATGCCCACCTTGAGCGCCGCCAGGGCGACGGTGATGACCTTGGTCTCGTCGCCGCTGGTGATGATCAGCGGCCACATGAAGCTGTTCCACGAGGAGATCACGGTGATGATCGCCAGCGTGCCCAGCGCGGGCTTGCACAGCGGCAGCAGTACCCGCAGCAGGATCGTCAGAGGCCCCGCGCCGTCGATGCGCGCGGCCTCCTCCAGCCCCGCGGGCAGGCCGCGGAAGAACTGCCGCATGAGGAAGATCCCGTACGGCGTGCCGAGGATGTACGGCACCAGCAGCCCGCCCCAGGTGTTGATGAGGTCGAGCTGACGCATGATGAGGAACAGCGGGATGACCGTCACCGCGACCGGCACCATCATGGTCGCGACGAACATCCAGAACAGCACCTCCCTGCCGCGGAAGCGGAGCCTGGCGAACGCGTAGGCGGCGAACGTGGTGAACACCAGTTGCCCGGCCGTCAGCGCGAGCGTCATGAGCAGCGTGTTCAGGATGAAGGAGGGGAAGTCGCCGCCCAGCAGCTTCTCCAGGTTGGCCGTCGTCATCGGGTCGCCGGGCAGCCACGGCGCGGTGGTGTGGAGCTGGGCGCGCTCCTTGAAGGCGGTCAGCACGACCAGCAGATAGGGGAAGACGGAGACGAACGCGCCGATGACGAGGACGGCGTAGAGGAGGAATCGCTTCACGGTCTGCCTCAGCTCAGGTCGTAGGTGGTGCGCTTGCTGAAGAACCGGATCTGCGCCGTCGTCACCAGCAGAATGATCAGGAAGAGCAGGATCGACAGCGTGGCCGCGTAGCCGAAGTCGAACTCCCTGAACGCGGTGTGGAAGATCTTGTAGTTGAAGACCGTCGTGGACTCGCTGGGCCCGCCCGCCGTCATCGAGTAGATCGTGTCGAAGGCCTGGAAGGCGCCGATCATGTTGGTCACCATGACGAAGAACATCGTGGGGTTGAGCAGCGGCAGCGTCACCCGGAAGAAGCGCTGGCGCGGCGTGGCCCCGTCGACGGAGGACGCGTCGTGCAGTTCCTGCGGGATCCCCTGCAGCCCGGCGAGGAAGAACAGCATGTTGTAGCCGGTGTTCTGCCAGACGCTCACCAGGGCGACCGCCGGCAGCGCCAGCGACGTCTCCGACAGCCAGGCGGGCCCGGTGACGCCGAACACCTCCAGGAACCGGTTGATCGCGCCGTCCCTCGGGTCGAAGATCCAGCTCCAGACCAGGCCGAGCACCATCGGGGTCGCGATCCAGGGGATCACGAACAGCGCGCGGAAGAACTTGACCCCCTTGAGCTTCTGGTTCACCAGCATCGCCAGCGCCAGCGCGAGCACCGTCTGCAGCGGGATGCACAGCAGGACGTACAGGACGGTGACGCCGAGCGAGCTCCAGACCGTGCCGTCGGCCGCCATCGCGACGTAGTTGTCCAGGCCGACGAAGACCGGATCCGACAGCAGTTCCCAGTCGAACAGGCTGAGGCCGAAGACGATGAGGACGGGCAGCAGGAGGAAGGCGACGACGCCGAACAGGCTCGGCGCGACGAACACGTAGGGGTGCAGGGAGTGCCAGCGGCGGCGGGCCTTCCCGCGGCGGCGCCGGCCGGTCGCCGCCGACAGGGGCCGCGCGTCGGCCGTCACGACGGATCCGTCCTGGTCGGGACCAGCAGGCGTCTGGTCGTCTCCAGCCCCCACGCGTCGAGGGCGGCGATCGGGTCGCTGGAGCCGCGCAGCCCGCCGGTGGCGGCGATGTGGGCGGCCCAGTCCTCGCGGGCCTCCATCTCGGGCCTGGCGAGGATGCAGTCGGGGTCGTTGACCCACCAGCGGGCGTGCAGGAACTCCCTGGCCGCCCCGGCCAGGCGGGCGCCGAGCTGCGACGGCTGGCTGATGTCGCCGGACCTCGGCAGCAGCGTGGGGGCGATGTCGGGGCTGACCCGCATGATGTCGACCAGGCCGAGGCTGGGCAGCATCGGGGCGCCGCAGCCGTGGATGGTGGCGCCGGGCCCCGCGCCCTCGCGGATCAGCTCCAGGCCCCTGCGGTAGGCGGCGATCGGGTCCACGTCCTGGTGGCGGCGGCCGGGGAGCGCGCCGGCGTAGATGTAGTCGAGCTTGAAGTGGGTCAGGCCGATCGCGGCCAGCCGCTCGAAGACGTGGACCAGGTGGGCGGCGGCGTCGGGGTGGGTGACGTCGAGGACGGCGAGGTCCTGGTCCCACATGTGCCCGGCCGACACCCCGGGGACCAGCCAGTCGGGGTGCTCGCGGAAGATCCGGCTGCGGTGGCCGGCCAGGAAGGGGGCGACCCAGATCCCGGCCCGCTTGCCGGCGTCGGTGATCGCGCCGACCGCGCGCTCCAGCGAGCCGAACTCCGGTCGTAAGTCCAGCCAGTCGCCGATCCCGGCCTCGTAGCCGTCGTCGATGAGGAACATGTCGGCGTCCACGCGGTGCCGGCGGGCCAGCTCCAGGTTCTCCAGGACGTCGGCCTCGGTGACCTTGTCCCAGTAGCCGTACCAGGTGCACCACATGGGCGGCACCGCGGGGAACGACTCGGGGGCGTGCCCGGTGGCGATCGTGCCTGCCCAGTCGCGCAGCGCCTGGGCCAAGGGCTTTGCGGTACGGCTGTGCCGTACCGGGCCGTCGGCGGAGACGACCAGCCGGTCGTGCTCGCGCCGGGCCCGGATCGAGGGCACCTGCAGAGGGCCGGGCGCGGACCACAACTCGACGGGACCACCGTCGCCGGGGTCGATCGCGAGCAGGCCCTCGCCCTGGAACACGCCGGCGGGCGCGGGCGTCTCGGGGCGGTAGCAGAGGGTCTGGATCGTGGGGTCGGCCGCACGGGGCGGCCGGTCGTCCAGGCGGTAGGCGCCTGTCGGGCTCCACGACTGCCAGCCGTGTTCGAAGACCAGCGCGTTCCGGGGGTCGCAGCTGACCTCGCCGACGTCTGCGAACGGCATCAGGCTTGTTTCCTCTCGCTACTTACGAAGGAGTGCTTCATTACTAGCACCGTGGCAATCAGCCGGTCAATGCCGATTTCGTAGCGAAAACCAGGGAAAACGAGCCGAAGTGCGCACTGGCATACTGCTCACATAACCAGGAAAGCTCCATTAGGGAGGACGATGACGAACCTTCGCGGCGGTGACCTGTCCCGGCTGAGACAGCTCAACTCGCTGTCGGCCCTGCGCGAGCTGCGCGGGGCCGGGCCGCTCACGCTCTCGGCCCTGGCCGAGCGGACCGGCCTGTCCAGACCCTCCACCAAAGACGTCGTCGACGAGCTCATCGAACTCGGCTGGGTCGTCGAGGTCGCGCCGACCGCGGGCAGCATGGGCCGCCCCGCCCGGCGCTACCGCTTCCGCGCCGACAGCGGCTACCTGGTGGGCATCGACATAGGCGCGCACAACGTCCGCGCCGCGCTGGCCGACCTCGACGGCGAGGTCCTGGCCGAGACCCGGCAGCCCGTCCTGCCCGAAGCCCCGCTCGCCGACCGGCTGGCCGCCATAGAGCGCGCGGTGGACGGCTGCCTCGCGCTGAGCGGCAAACGCATGACCGACCTCTGGACCGTGGCCGTCGGCACCAACGGCGTCGTCACCCCCGAGGGCCGCGTCGTCTTCTCCGCCGCCATCCCCGCCTGGCGCGGCCTGGACCTGGCGGCCGAGCTGCGCCGCATGTTCCCGTGCGAGGTGCTGATAGAGAACGACAGCAGGCTGGCCGTACTCGCCGAGTCCAAGCGCGGGGCCGCGCGCGGTGCCGGCGACGTCGTCTTCCTGCACATCGGGCGGCGCATGGGATCGGCCCTGATCATCGACGGCAAACTCCACCGGGGCTACGGCGCCGCCGCCGGCGAGATCGCCATGCTGCCCGAGGCGCGCTGGTACGACGCCCCGGAACACCTGCACGCCTGCCCCGCCGTACCCGCCGACGTGCCGCCCGAGGACGCGGCGGGACACACGCTCGCGGCCGCAAGGGACGGCGACCCCGTCGCCCTGGACTGCGTCGGACGCTTCGTCGACGACCTGGCCGTCGGCACCGCCGCCATGGTGCTGCTGCTCGACCCGGAGGTCGTCGTGCTCGGCGGCGGCTTCTCCCGCTCGGCCGACGTCCTGCTGCCGCCGCTGCGCGAGCGCCTCGAACGCGTGTGCATGCGCATGCCCGAGGTCCGCGCCTCGACGCTGGGGGAGGAGTGCGTGGTCTTCGGCGCCATCGAGTACGCCGTCGCCCACCACGACCGCCACCTGTTCTCCGACGACGTGGACCCCGGCGCTCAGCGGTCGCCGGGCTCGGCCGGGCAGGGGTCGCCGACGTGGACGCGCGGCACCGGGTAGAGCACGCTGCGCCGCCGCTCCGGCAACTCCTTCAGCCAGGCGTCGTCGTAGGCGTAGCCGTAGCGGCTGCCGGCCCAGACGGGCCCGTAGCGGTAGATGAGGACGCGGCGCTCACCCGGGTTCGTCCGGGTGGAGCCGCCGTGCATCAGCCCGTCGACGAAGAGCAGCGCGTCGCCCTTGTTGAGGTAGGCCGGGATCGCGCCGGGCAGGGTGTCCATCCGGTCGCCGCGAGCGTAGTCGCCGGCCAGCGGATGCCTGAAGTTCGACTTGTGCGAGCCGGGCACCACCATCGTCGCGCCGTCGCCCGGCCCGATGTCGGTGAGCGCGAGGATGATGTTGACCTGGCCGCAGCGGAAGACGCCGTGGTCGTAGCGGTAGCCGCAGCGCAGCGCCGTACGGTAGCCGCCGGAGTGCACGGGATGGTGCCCGCCCGACTCCCTGATCGAGGCGATCGTCTCGTCGATGAAGACGCCGGGGATGTAGCTGTCCTCCTCGCCCGCGTAGTGCTTGACCAGCTCGAACCAGCTCGGATGGTCGATCAGCTCCTCGAACGGCCGCCCCGCCGCCACCGCCTGGTGCAGCTCGAACCCGGTCTCCGGGGTGTAGTCGCGCCGCTGGCCGCCCCGGTACCACTCGCCGCGGGCCAGATCGCGCGGGAAGGCGTCGAACTCGGCGTTGAGCCGCGCCAGCAGGTCCTGATCGACCGCGTTCTCCAGGATCAGGTAGCCGTTGAGGTCGAACATGAAGTCGTCGAGCTCGGACATGGTGCCTACCTCCGCATCAAGGGGTGTGGTCTCCACCCTCCTGCGCCGCACCCCCGCCGGGCATCCACACGGCATCGGCAAGGAGTCGCGTATTCTCAAGGTCGTGCCCCTCGCCCAGGTGATCGGCCTGCGGGCCTTCCACGTGACCTCGGGACCGATGCCGCGTTCCCACATCCACCCCGAGCTGGAGTTCAACCTCGTCCTGTCCGGCACCGCCCGCTACACCACCGCGGCGGGCGCGGTGGACCTGCCGCGCGGCAGGCTCGCCGTCTTCTGGGGCGGCTACCCGCACCGGCTGGTGTCCGAGCGCGACGTCGACTTCCTCTGGGTGACCGTCCCGCTGAGCGCCGTCATCGGCCAGCCCGCCCTGCAGAGCGCCCTCGACCGCCTCCTGCAGGGCCATTTCCTGTACGGCACCGCCCGCGAATCCGCCCACGACCGCTTCCTCATGCGCCGCTGGGAGGAGGAGCTGCGCCTCGGCCGCCGCCCGGTGGCCGGCGAAGCCGAGATCTGCCTGCTGGAGCTCCACGCCAGGCTCGCCCGCCTGGCGACCGGCAGGCGAGCGGCCACCGGCGCCGTGGAGGCCCGCTCGGCCGAACGCATGCTCGCCGTCATCGCCCGCGGCTACACCGGCGACCTCACCGTGGAGGAGATCGCGCAGGCGGCCGGAGTCCACCCCACCTACGCGGCCCTGGCCTTCAAGCAGGCGCTCGGCATGCCCGTCTGGCAGTACGTCACCCAGCTCCGCCTCGCCCACGCCCGCCGCCTGCTGTCCGGCACCGACTGGGGCGTGGACCGGATCGCGCACGCCAGCGGCTTCCAGACCCGCTCCAGCTTCTACCGCGCCTTCCGCCAGGCCCACGACCAGACCCCCACCGAGTACCGGTCGGCCGGCGGGACGTAAGGTCGTCGCATGAGAACGGGCGACCTCGTCGAGGACTTCGAGCTTCCCGACGAGACGGGCCGGCCGCGCCGGCTGTCGGACCTGCTGGCGGACGGTCCCGTGGTGCTTTTCTTCTTCCCCGCGGCGATGACCGCGGGCTGCACGCGCGAGGCGTGCCATTTCCGCGACCTGGCGGCCGAGTTCGCGCAGGTGTCGGCGCGGCCGGTCGGCGTGAGCACCGACGAGGTGGCGCGGCAGCGGGAGTTCACCGACACGCACCGGCTCGGCTACCCGCTCCTGTCCGACCCGGACGGGACGGTCACCGGCAGGTTCGGCGTCCGGCGGGGGCTGGCCCTGGCGCCCACCAGACGCCAGACCTTCGTGATCGGCACCGACTTCCGCGTGCTGGCGGTGATCAAGTCGGAGATCCGCATGTCCGTCCACGCCGACAAGGCCCTGGAAGCGCTAAGAGCCTGAACGGGTGGCGGACAGGTAGATCCGCCTGGTGGGGATCTCGTCCTCGTACGCCTCGCGGACGGTGACGTCGTCCACGAGGAAACCGGCCGCCTCGGCCGCGGCACGCAGCTCGGGCGCGGTGTACTCGGCCCAGTAGACCCGCAGCTCGCCGCCGAGCGGATCGGCGATGACGCCGTCGCCGTACCCCTCCTTGGCGACGACGAGGAGCTGACCGCCCGGACGGATCGCCGCGGCCCACGCGCCGAGTGCGCTCGGCAGTTCGCGCTTGGGCTGGTCGTGCAGGGAGTAGTACGACACCAGGCCGTCGAGCGCCGGCGGGACGGCTCGCTGGTCCATCACCTCGAACCGGCATCCGGGCTGCTCGCCTCCGGCCAGCTCCACGCAACGCGGCGACAGATCGATGCCGAAGGCGTCCAGACCGTGCGCGGCCAGCAGCGCGGTCACGTGACCGCAGGGCCCGCAGCCCGCGTCGCACACCCTGCCCCCGTCGCCGACCCGCTGGGCGAACGCGTCCAGGACCTCCAGGTCGAAGGGCTTGCCCGCCAGCTCGTGGCGGAACAGGCGCAGATAGTGGTCGGCGCGCGCGTCCCAGACCCGCACGACGTCCGAAGGGCCCCAATTCATGGCGACATCCGTCCCGGCCCTGAGGCCCCGCTACCCTTGCTTCGCCAGCCGATCGGCCTCCTCGATATGGTCGGTGAGGCCGAGCGTCTCCCACCGCTGGAGCGACAGCGGCACGTTGCCCTCCAGCCAGAGCCGGTCGTGGAAGGCGCCGAGATCGAACGCCGCGCCCCGGCCGCGGCGGGTGACGGCCAGCAGGTCGAGCACCTGCAGCTTGCCGATCTGATAGCTCAGCCCCTGCCCGGGGTTGCCCGCGAAGAACACGGCCTCCTCCCACGCCGTGGCCCTGTCCATCGGCACCGCGTCGGCCAGGACGTCCGCGGCCTGGTCCAGCGTGAGATCTCCGAGCGCCAGCGCGACGTCCACCTCCACCCGCAGCGCCCGCAGCCGCATGGCGTTGGCCACGAACACGGCGCTGTGCGGGGAGCCGTCGAACAGCCCCGCCTGCAGCATGAGCTCCTCGTGGTAGAAGGCGATGCCCTCGTTGGGCGCCGAGTCGTAGTAGCGGCGGCGTACCGGATCGGGGTGGTGCCACGACAGCGCCAGTTGCTGGGCGTGGACGCCCTCGTGGGCGAGCTGGACGCGCGGATCGCGGGCGGCGGCCAGCTCGAAGTACGGCAGGTCCGGCCTGGGCGGCTCGACGTATCTGATCGCGTCGGCGCCGGGACGCGACTCGACGCCGATCTCGTGCGGTACGCCGAGCCACGACAGCGGCGCCAGGTAGGCGGGCATCTCGGCGAAGAGGTAGCGGCGCAGGGTGGCGGGCTGGCTCAGCAGGCCCGAGTCCGTGTAGAAGGCCCGCAACGCCAGCTCGTCCGCCGCCTCCGTCTCGGCCAGGGCGGCGGTGCCGGCGGGCAGGGCGGGGTCGGGGACCTCGCGGTGACGGTGCTGGAGCGCGGCCTCCAGCGCCTCGGCCCGGTCCCATTCCTGGCGCCCCATGGCCCGCACCTGCCGCGCGCCGTACGGCAGGAGCGCGACCTCGTGCAGGAAGAAGGCCAGCGCGCCGGGCCCGACGGCGGTGCGGTCGTGGAAGGCGGGCAGGTGCTCGCGCAGCCAGGCGGCGAAGTCGTCGAGCGCGCGCACGGCCGCCCGCGTCGTCTCGCTCAGCCGCGCGTCGTCCGGCAGGAGCGGTGCGAGGGCGGACATCGCGGTGCTCAGGGACGGGCCCGCGTTCTCCAGCAGCGTCAGCGCCGATCGGGCGAACGGCGCCGCGGCGTGGCCCGCCAGGTTCTCCCGGCCCTGGGCCAGCACCGAGGGGACGGCGTCCAGCGCGGCGATGATCGAGGCGGCCCGCGTCACGGTGAACGGCGGCGCCGGCAGGAGCTGGTTGTAGACGGCCACCAACGCCTGGTCCAGGTAGAAGCAGGGGTTGCGCTGCCAGGCCCGCAGGACGTCCAGCTCCCATCTCACCCGGGCCAGCGCCGACCCCAGCAGCCGGGCGTCGACCCCGACCGCGACGGGCGCCCCGTCGAGGTCGAGCGCGCGCAGTTCCGCGTCGAAGGAACGCCACGTGTCCCGCCGGGCCGCCACGGCCGCCGCCGACCAGTCCGGCACCCAGCCGGGAGGACGCTCGACCCTCGTGATGTCGTCGCCGGAGTCGGGAGCGGCCGCGACCCGCCACCCCCAGAAACGTTCCGCCAGATCCCCGAGCTTCTCCGCCGTCATCTCATACCGACCTTCTGTTCGTCCGGCCCCCGGACCCCGAGGCTATCGGGCTCGCGAACCCTTTATTCCAGGCTCGCTCTGGCGGCCACGCGGCAGGCCAGTTGCAGCAGGAGGCGGTGGTCGGCGTTGTCGCCGTCCATGTCGAGCAGGTCGAGCAGCCTCTTGACCCGGTTGGCGACGGTGTTGCGGTGCACGCCGAGCGCCGCCGCCGCGTCGCGGGGTGAGCCCGGGTGGTCGAGGAAGGCCTGGAGCGTGCGGATGGCCTCGTCCTTGCGCCGCGGGCCGAGCTCGTCGAGCGGGGCCAGCAGGCGGTCGACGACGACGCGCGAGCTGTTCATGGCGTACCACTGCAGCAGCACGCGCCGGAACCCGAGGTCGCGGAAGGCGAGCGGACGGTCCTGGTGGCGGGCGGTACGCGCGGCCGCCCCGCCGGCGCGGGCCTCGGTCGCGGAGGTCTGCAGGCCTTCGAGCCCCTGGTAGGAGCCGCCGACGCCGCAGTACAGGCGCAGGCCGGCGAACTGCTCCTTGAGCCTGGCGAGGACGGCGCTCGCGGTGCGGGCGAGCGCCTTCGGCTGGGTGGCGGCGGGTTCGGACCGGTCGGTCCGCACCAGCGTGAGCGCGCTGCCGGCGTCGGCGCGCTGCCAGTCCGCGCCGTCGTTCAAGGCGGCCTGCAGCGCCAGGCGGCGGGCCTCGACCGTGAGTTCGTGGCGCGCCGCCTCGCCGCCGGTGAGGCTGTCGAGGTTGTCCAGCTCGATGTGGATCACGGTGTGCCAGCCGTCGACGACGAAGCCCGCCCGCCGCGCTCTGGCCAGCAGCGGCCCGGCGTCCTCGGGCGCGCTCAGCAGCAGCTCCGCCAGCAGTGCCGCCCGCGACGCGGCCGGTCCTTCCGAGGTACGGCGGGCCTGCTCGATCGTGTGCCCGGCCAGCGAGGCGGCCCGGTGCAGCACGAGCTGGACGACCGCGTCGGAGGCGTCCCCGGCCGGCGCGCACCGCAGCCGCGCCCGCACCGCCCCGGCGACCGTCACCGGCGCCCCCTCGCCGTCGGGGCGCTGCTCGACGGTGACGGGCAGGCCGAGTTCGCGCCCGGCCAGCGCGGCCAGTTCGCCGATCGGGTCCGGCCCGGGTTCGGCGCGGTCCAGGGCGGTCAGCGCGGCGGCCGCCCGGGAGATCGTGCGCATCGGCCCGAGGGTGAGCTCCTGCTCGATCGCGATCACGAGCCGCGCCAGGTCCGTGCCCCGCTCCACCGACAGCAGCGTGAGCTCGCGCCGCTCGGCCAGCCTGCTGACGGTCAGCGGCAGCGGCCGGTCGGGGGGCAGCCCGACCAGGGCGAGCGCGGCCACGTTCGCGCCGGCGGCGAAGCGCACCGCGACGTCCAGCAGGTCGGGGTTGATCTCGTCGGAGACCCTGCCGGTGCAGACCCCGGCCTGGCCGTGGAGGGCGGGCGGGAGTGCGCGCATGTCCTCGATGAGCGTGACCTGCGCGATGTCGCGGGAGTGCCCGGCGTCGCAGAGCACCGTGACGGCCCGGCCGATGTCGGGCCTGAGCAGGAGTTCGCGGACCACCGTCATCAGCCGCACGGTAGTCCCCGATGTGCGATGTGCACAAGATGCGTATTTGAGATGTGCTATCGCACATATCCCTTTTGTCCGGCCCGGCTTAGGGTCAGGCACAACCTTCCCGAACCCCCCAGGGAGCGCACATGATCGATGCCAAGCCACTCGACGTCGCCGACGGCATGCGGCGCCGCCGTATGCACCGGATCTTCGAGGACCGCCCGGTGCCCGCCGAGGTCCTGGGCCGGATGGCCTGGGCGGCGGCCCGCGCCCAGCAGGCCCGCTCAGGCGTACGCCACGTGGTCGTCGCCGACGATCCGGCGCTGCTGGCCACCGCGCGGCAGGTGCTGCCGGGGTTCCTGAACAACGCCCCGGCCATGCTCGCCCTGTGCACCGACCTCGACCAGGCCGGCACGAACGGCGGCCCGCGCATGGTCGAGCACGTCAGCCGCCTGGACTCCGGCGCGGCCTGCGCGCACCTCGCGCTCATGGCGCAGACGCTGGACCTGGGCATCTGCACCGTCACCAGCTGGGCGGACGAGGCGGTCCGCGCCCTGTTCGGGCTGCCCGCGCACATCCGCCCCGACGTGACGGTCGCCGTCGGCTACGTCACCAAGGAGACGGCCTCGCCCGCGGTGCGCGGATTCAGCTCGGGGCTGCATCACAACGCCTTCGGCGCCGCGTTCGAGGACGGCGCGCGATGACCGCGGCCGGCGAGGAACTGGACCGCGCCCTCTACGAGACCGTCACGGTGCTGGTCTGCAGCGCGCCGCTCGCCCTGGACGAGACCAGGCTGCTGTCGGCGTTCCGCATGCTCGACGCGGCCGACCGGCTCATGGGGATCATGGCCGATCACGACGACGACTTCCTGCGGCGGGCGCGGGCCGACTTCGCCGCCCACCGCATGCTGGCCATGACGGACCAGGCCGCCTTCACCGGCTGGATGTCGCGGTACGTGGCCGAGTTCGCCGAGCAGGCGCTGCGCCGTACCCGCGCGCAGGGGGTGTGAGCGGGATGGGCGTCGAGGAACGCATCAGGGAACTCGGCCTCGTCCTGCCCGCGCCGCTCATCCCGCCGGACGGGCTGCGGCTGCCCTTCCCGTCGGTGCGGGTGCGGGGGAACCGGGCCTATCTGTCCGGGCACGGGCCGCTGCTGCCCGACTGGTCGGTGGACGGCCCGGCCGGGCGGGTCGGTGCCGAGGTGAGCGTCGAGGAGGGCTACGCGGCGGCCAGGACGACCGGGCTGCACATGGTCACCAGCCTGCGCGCGGCCCTCGGCGACCTGGACAGGGTGACGGCCTGGCTGCGGGTGTTCGGCATGGTCAACGCGGCACCGGGCTTCACCCGCATGCCCGCGGTGATCAACGGCTTCTCCGACCTGGTTCACCAGCTGTGGCCGGAGGAGAGCGCGTCGCACGCGCGCTCGGCCGTGGGAGTCGCTTCGCTCCCGTTCGGCATTCCCGTGGAGATCGAAGCCGAAGTGGAGATCGACGGATGAACCATCAGGAGGTGGGTTCGTGAACAGCATCACGCTCGACGACGTCGAGGACCTCGCGCTCGGCGCGGTCGTCCTGGGCACCGGCGGAGGCGGTGACCCCTACATCGCGAAGATCATGCTGCGCGAGGCCATCGCCAAGCACGGCCCCATCGAGATCGTCAACGCCGCTGACCTCGACCCGGACGGCCTGCTCCTGCCGATTTGCATGGTCGGGGCGCCCACGGTGGTCGTGGAGAAGTTCCCGAACGGCAACGAGGCCGGCCGGGTCCTCAGAGCCCTGGAAAGCCACCTCGGCCGCACGGGCGTGGCGGTGTTACCGCTGGAGAACGGCGGCCTGAACTCGTTGTTCCCGCTCGTGGTCGCCGCCGAGCTGGGGCTGCCCTGCGTGGACGCCGACGCGATCAGGCGCGCGTTCCCGCAGATCGAGATGAGCCTGTTCACCCTCGCCGGGCTCTCCTCCACGCCCATGACCATGGCCGACTCCATGGGCAACTACGTGTTCTTCGACTCCGTCGACAACGCCACCGGCGAGAAGCTGGCCCGCTCGTGCGTGGCGCAGATGGGGATGCTCGCGGTGGTCAGCGCCTATGCCGTCACCGCCGGCGAGTGCGCGCGGTTCGGTGCGAACGGCTCGCTGACCTACTGCCTGGAGATCGGGCGCAGGATCCGGGCGATCCAGGAGGGCAGGGCGGGGGCGTACGCGGAGTTCCTGCGGTTCTGCGAGGCCGAGATCCTGTTCACCGGCAAGGTGGCCGACATCGAACGCCGCACCACCGGCGGCTGGGCCCGCGGCACGATCACGCTGACCCACCTCGACGACCCCGGCCGCGCCATGCGCGTGGAAGTGCAGAACGAGAATCTGATCGCCTTCGAGGACGGCGAGCCGAAGGCCATGGTCCCCGACCTCATCACGCTGCTCGACACCGAGACCGGCACCGCCATGACCACCGAGGCGGTCGCCTACGGCCAGCGGCTGCACGTGATCGCGATGCCGGCGCTGCCGCAGTGGCACACGCCGGAGGGGCTCGCGCTGGCCGGGCCGCGCGCGTTCGGCTACGACCTCGACTTCGTGCCCATCGGAGGGACCCGATGACGACCATCCGCATCGGCATCGACGTCGGCGGCACCAACACCGACGTCGTCGCCATCGACCCCGCCGGGCAGGTCGTGACGTGGCACAAGACCCCGACGACCGCGACGCTCTTCGACGGCATCGGGATTGGCCTTTCCGCCGTGCTCGCCCGGGTACGGCCCGCCGACGTCAGCCACGTGATGCTCGGCACCACCCACCCGGTCAACGCGCTCATCGCCAGAAACAACCTGGCCAGGGTCGGCGTGCTGCGCATCGGCGCCCCGGCCACGATGTCGATCTCGCCGCTGGCGGACTGGCCGCGGGACCTGGCCGAGCTGGTGTGCGCGTACAGCGCGGTCGTGCGCGGGGGCCACGAGTTCGACGGCAGCCCGATGGGCCCCCTCGACGAGGACGCCGTGCGCGCCTTCGCCAAGGCCTGCGGCACCACCGTCGACGCCATCGCGCTGACCGGCGTGCACTCCCCGGCCAACCCCGAGCACGAGATCCGCGCCGGGCAGATCCTCGCCGAAGAACTCGGCCAGAACTTCCCCGTCACCCTGGGACACCAGATCGGCGGCCTCGGCCTGCTCGAACGCGAGAACTCCGCGACACTCAACGCGGCGCTGCGCTTCGTCGGCGCGGAGGTGGTGACCGGCCTCGAACAGGCGCTGTCCGCGCACCGCCTGCGGGCGGAGATCTACATGACGCAGAACGACGGCACGCTGCTGAGCGCGGCGGAGGCGGCACGCCGGCCGGTCATGACGATCGGGTCCGGCCCGACGAACTCCATGCGCGGCGCCGCCCACCTGTCCGGGCTGGCCGACGCGATCATCATGGACGTCGGCGGCACCTCCACCGACGTCGGCATGCTCGTCAACGGCTTCCCGCGCGAGTCGGCCCTCCCGGTCGAGATCGGCGGCGTACGGACGAACTACCGCATGCCCGACCTCATCTCCGTCGGCCTCGGCGGCGGAACGGTGGTCTACGCGGACCTGGACCTGCGGATCGGGCCGGACAGCGTCGCGCACCGGCTGACCGAACGCGCCCGCGTCTTCGGCGGCGACACGCTCACCCTCACCGACGTGTCGGTCCTGGCCGGACGCCTGACGGCGGGCGAGCCGGGCCGCGCCGCCGACGTGTCCCGCCCGCTCGTCGACCAGGCCCTGTCCTGGGTGGACGAGCGGATCGGCAGGCTGGCCGACCGCATCAAGGTGGCCCGCTCCGACCTGCCGCTGGTCGCCGTCGGCGGCGGCGCGCACCTGATCCCGGACGAGATCCCGGGCGTCAGCGTCGTGCACCGCCACGAGTACGCGGCGGTCGCCAACGCCATCGGCGCCGCCATCGCCGAGGCGTCCGGGACGCTGGACCGGACCTACCAGTTCTCCGACGGCGGCCGCGAGGCCTGCCTCGAAGCCGCGAGGCGCGCCGCCGTCGACGCCGCGGTACGCGCCGGAGCCGACCCCGCCGGCACGCGCATCACCGCCATCACCGAGATCCCCATCTCCTACCTGCCCGGCGACAGCGTCCGCGTCCAGGTGAAGGCGACCGGCCCGCTGACCTGACCGTGGTCATGAGCCGGCGAAACGGGCGGCCGCGGCTCCGGACAGCCGCCCGGCGGGCAGTTTCCTGCCGGTGACGGCCAGCAGGATGTCCTGGGCCTGGCCGCTGACCAGGTCGCCCGTGCCGGCGCTCCAGTCGAGGTCGTCGGCGGCGAAGCGGACCCCGTCGAGGTCGGCGCCGAAGAACGTGACGCTCTTGGCCGTCAGGTCGGCGGGCATCGCCGGCAGGAGGCGATCCGGCGGGACCTTCCTGTCCAGCCCGAGCGGGAGCGTGATGTCGAGCCCGTGGATCACGTCATGGCGCAGCGCCTCCGCGGGCCCGCCGCCCGGCGGGGTCCAGGGGTGCCCGGCGTTGTCGCTCAGGGCCGCCACGAGTCGCCCGGTGTCCATGGCCGCGGCGTCGCGCCTGGCCAGACGGTCGCAGGCCCGGTGGAAGTCGCCGCGGGCACGCAGGATGGACAGGACGACTCGTGGCGTGGAATACCTGAAGGCCATCGACAGGTGGGCGGCGACCTCGCGTACTCGCCAGCCCGCGCACAGCGAGGGCGTCTGCCACTGCTCGGGGGTCAGCCCGGCAAGGAGGGCGGCCAGGTCGCGGCGCTCGGCGGCGATGGCCGCCTGGATGTCGGTCATGGTTCTGCCTTTCTCCGATGCGTGCTCACGCCTCATGACGCGTGAGCACCCGGAGAATCGACAGCCCCTCAGCGGTCAGATGGGATCGCACACCGGGACGGTCTCGTAGTCTTCCCCCGCCACCGGGCGGATGTCCTGCCAGTGCACCCAGCGCACGTGGCCGCTGTGCCGTACGCCCTCGTGGGTGTCGAGCGTCTGCGGCCGCCACAGCAGATAGCCCCAGCGCTCGCCGTCGCGGTCGTCGCCCCAGGCGAGCAGGTAGCGCGCCTCGCCGCTGTCGGCCACCGGAAACATCGCCTCCGCGTACTCCACGATCGGCGGACGCCACAGATCGGGCAAACCCTTCGGTTTCAGCTCCATGCGATCATTATATAGGAACAGGTGTTCGACATGGGGCGGATTGGACCGAGTTCTCGGACTCTCGCCGGGCGCCGGTCGATGTCGCCGGCCAGGCATTCGGCGGCCTAGGCCGGTCGGTAGCCCACCTGGCGGAGCAGTGCGAGGAAGTAGGCCTTGACGGCCTCGGGGGGCTGGGTGTCGGGGTAGGCGCCGAGGTGGTGGAGTATCGCTCCGTTGAGCATCTCCAGGACGACCTGGACGTCCCGCTCGGGCGGCAGCCGCCCGAGTTCGCGGGTGCGCAGCAGCGCCGCGTGCTCGGCCGCCGCGCGCCGCCCGCCGTGTGAGTTCCGGTACGCCAGCAGCAGTTCGGGGTAGTCGTCCACCGCGCCATAGAGCCGGCGCAGCATGCGGCGGTTGCGGGGCTCGCTCAGGTAGCGCGCCCAGTCGTCGAGCATGTGCTCGGTGTCCGGCCACTCCAGCGCCTCGGGATCGTGGTCCTGGTGCGCGGACTCGATGGCCTGGATCAGCAGCGTCGTCTTGTCGGGGAATCTGCGGTAGACGGTGGCCCGCGTCACCCCGGCGCGCTGGGCGACCCGCTCGATGCTGGTGTCGGCGGCGCCGCGCTCGATCAGCAGGTCGAGGGCGGCCGCGAGCACGTCCGCGTCCACCTTCTGGCTGCGGGGCCGCCCGGGGGAGCGCGAGGTGTGCGCGGTGTCGGTCATGTCCAGGTACCTCCTCGGGCGGGAGCATAGTGCCTAGTTACAATACAGAGCTGTACTGTATCGTAACCGGCTATCCCGAGAGAGACAGGAAACGGTCATGAGTGCTTACGTGCTCGGCTTCCACGACATCGACAAGACCCGGATCGGCCTGGCCGGAGGCAAGGGCGCCAACCTCGGCGAGCTGTCGTCCGTCCCCGGGGTCCGCGTGCCGGACGGCTTCTGCGTCACCACCGACGCCTACCTGGACGTCGTGGAGCGCGAGCCGTCGATCGGCGCGCTGATCGACGCGCTGTCCGGGCTGCGCGCCGACGACCGCGAGGGCCTCGCCGCCGCGTGCGCCCGCCTGCGCGCCGCCATCGAGCACCTGCCCGTCCCCGAGCGGATCCGGTACGACATCGTCGCCCGCCTCGGCCGGATGGGTGGCGAGAACGTGCCCTGCGCGGTGCGTTCCAGCGCCACGGCCGAGGACCTGCCGTCCAGTTCCTTCGCCGGCCAGCAGGACACCTACCTGAACGTGCGCGGCGCCGACGCGGTGATCGACGCCGTCCGGCGGTGCTGGGCGTCGCTGTTCACCGACCGCGCGAGCGCGTACCGCGTCAGGAACGGCTTCGACCACCGGGCGGTCCGCCTGGCGGTGGTCGTCCAGGAGATGGTCTTCCCCGAGGCGGCGGGCATCATGTTCACCGCCGACCCGGTCTCCGCCAACCGCGCGGTCGTCTCGATCGACGCCGGGTTCGGGCTGGGGGAGGCGTTCGTCTCCGGGCTGGTCAACGCCGACAACTACCGGGTCAGATCCGGCCGGATCATCGACACGAAGATCGCCGTGCAGACGAAGGAACTGCGTGCCCGGCCCGACGGCGGCACAGAGGAACGCCCGGTCGAACCCGCCAGGCAGCACGCGCAGACGCTCGACGACGCGCGGATCCTGCGGCTCGAAGCCCTGGGGCGGACGATCGAGGCGCACTTCGGCGCGCCCCAGGACATCGAGTGGGCGCTGCGCGACGGCGAGTTCCACATCCTGCAGAGCCGGCCGATCACCACGCTCTACCCCGTGCCGCCCGCCGCCGACGGCAAGAACCACGTCTACATCTCCTACGGGCACCGGCAGATGATGACCGACGCCTTCGCGCCGCTGGGGCTGTCGTTCTTCGCGCTGCTGCACGACAAGCTGGGCCGTACGGCGGGTGTCGTGGCCGGCAACCGCTTCTACAAGGACGTCTCAGCCGAGCTCACCTCGTTCTGGGCCAGGCCCGCGACGCTCAAGAGCCTGGACCAGGTCGACGTGCTGATGGCCGACGCCCTGCGCGCCGTGCTGAAGCGCAAGGACTTCGCCGCCTCGCTGGCGCGCGGCAGGACCTCCATGCTGGACTTCGGCGCGGGCGGCCCGCTGCCGATCGTCCGGCAGTACCTCAAGCTGGCCCGCGAGGACGATCCCGGCGTCGTGCCCGCGCTCATCGCGCACACCGAGGAGACGGTGGAGCGGCTGCGGCGCGAGATCGACGGGGCGTCGGGCGAGGACCTGTTCGCCCGCATCGAAGCCGACCACGAGGTGCTGGCCGAGCTCACGTTCGACCCGCGCAGCGTGGCGGCGGCCTTCCTCGGCATCCAGTCGGTGAACTGGGTCAACAAGCACATGAAGGCCTGGCTGGGCGTCTCCAACGCCGCCGACGCCGTCGCCCAGTCCGCCGACCACAACGTGGTGGCCGCCATGGGACTGGACCTGCTGGACGTCGCCGACGTGGTGCGCGGGCACCCGGACATCGTGCGCTACCTGGAGACGGCCGGGCGCGAGACGTTCTTCGACGGGCTGGCCGCCTTCGCGGGCGGCTCCGCCGTACAGGCCGCGATCAAGGACTATCTGCGCAGGTACGGCATGCACTGCGCGGGCGACATCGACCTCACCAGGACCCGCTGGAGCGAGGATCCGACGCTGCTCGTCCCGCTCCTGCTCAGCGGCGTCAGGAACTTCCCGCCCGGCGAGCGCCGCCGCAAGGCGGAGCGGGGCCGCGCCGAGGCGGAACGCGCCATGACCGACCTGCTCGACCGCCTGCGGAAGCTGCCCGGCGGCGCGCGCAAGGCGAGGAAGGCGGCCAGGAAGATGAGCCTGATCCGGCACTTCATCGGCTACCGCGAATACTCCAAGCACTCGCTGCTGCTGCGCTACGAGATCTACAAGCGGGCGCTCATGGACGAGGCGGCCAAGCTGGTCGCGCGCGGGGTCATCAGGGCGCCCGAGGACGTGTACTACCTGTCCATCGAGGAGTTCAGGGACGCCGTCCGCACCGGCGGCCTCGACCCGGCCCTCATCGAGCGGCGGCGGGAAGAGCACGAGACGTTCGGGAAGCTCACGCCGCCGAGGGTGATCACCTCCGAGGGCGAGGTGATCAGCGGCGAGTACGACGCGGGCGGCCTGCCGGACGGGGCGCTGGCGGGCATCGCCGTGTCGTCGGGCGTCGTCGAGGGCCGGGCGCGGGTCATCCTGAACATCGCCGAGGCCGACGTGCGCGAGGGGGACATCCTCGTCACGGTGTTCACCGACCCGAGCTGGTCCCCGCTGTTCGTCTCGGTCAAGGGCGTCGTCATGGAGGTCGGCGGGGTGATGACGCACGGCGCGGTGGTGGCCCGCGAGTACGGGCTGCCCGCGGTCGCCGGCGTCGAGGGGGCCACCAGCCGGATCAAGGACGGGCAGCTCATCCGGGTGAACGGCGCCGAGGGCTACGTCGAGATCCTCCCTGACCCATCGGCAGATGTCGCGGACGGCGTCGCCGACCCGCGCAGGATCGGCCGGGCCGCCGGCTACTGACCGATCAGGGCCTGGGCGGTGGCGGCGGCCTGGGCGGCGACCGCCGGGATGCTCGACGTCACGAACGTCCCGCCCGCCGCCAGATCGCCGACGACGTGCAGCGGAGTGCCGGCCGGCGTTTCCAGCCCGCCCCCGGGGCCCCTGGCCGCCAGGCCCTCGGCCAGCAGCGAGGCGACCAGGGACGCGGCCGCCTCGGGCACCGCGTGCGGCGGCGGGTTGACCGCGTTGACCACGATGTCGGCATGCCGGTCGGCGCCGGTGGTCGTGATGTGGAAGCCCGGGTGCGACGGCACGATCGCGCGGGGGCCGCGGGCGAGCGTGAGCTGCCCGGCCGCCAGCAAGCGGTCGAGCCGGACGGCGTTCACCGGCACCATCGGCGAGCTGACGCTGACGGCCGTGCGGTGGTGCGCACCGGTCAGCCGGTCGCGGTCCTCCAGAACGCTCCAGGCCAGCGGGCCGAGCGTGTGCGCCGCCTGCTGCACGATCCGGCGGCCCAGCTCCGGGGCGTCGATCGCGGCGAGCTGGCGGCGCAGCCGTACGACCGGATCGTCGAGCGGGGTGGCGAGCAGGTCGGCGGCGAAGGCGTCGAAGTCCTCGCCCAGCTCGTCCAGCTCCGCGCGCACCAGCCGGGCCACGTCGCCGGTCGTGCGGACCTCACGCAGACGGTCCGCCGTCAGGTGCCGCGGCTCGTGGCGGACCGGCCGCTGCCACACGTGGGGCAGGACGCCGCTGCGCGACATCAGGGTGATCGGGCCCGCGTGGCCCGCCGACGCGAGCGCGACCACCACGTCGACCGCGGTCAGCCCGCTGCCGATCACCGCGACCGCGCCGTCGCGCGGCACCTCCCGCACGGTGCGGGCGAGCGGGTAGGGATCGGGGACGTAGCCGGGCGTGCCCGCCAGGCCGAAGAGATCGTGCGGAGTCCCGCTGCCGACGCACAACACCATCCGGTCCACCGCCCGCTCGTGGCCGCCGGACGTGCGCACCACCAGATCCGCGCCACGCCGCGAGACGCCGGTTACCCGGTCGCGGCGGACGTCCACCGGCAGCCGCGCCGCCGCCGCGGTGGCGACCTCGTGCAGGTACTCGCCGTACAGGGCGCGCGGTACCAGCGGCGCGCCGAGCCGCTCGTCCAGGTGCGCCGCCGCCCGCTCGCCGAGCCAGCGCGCGTAGTGCCCCTGGTCGCCGTGGCGGATCGACATGATCACGGGCGGCGCGTTCACCCGCACGGCGTCGAGGTCGGGCCCGTACGCCCGCCCGCTCCACAGCCGCGCCGACGGCTCGAACACGGTGACGGAGGCGGGCCGCGCGTCCAGCCGGGCGAGGGAGTCGAGCAGGGCGACCGCGGCGGCCCCGCCTCCGACGATGGCGATTCTCATGGGGGAGATGCTGGCCGCCGCCCCGCCCCCGGGCCCATCCCTCATCTGGGGGATGCGCACCTCCGCCCGTGAACGGGCAGGGTGGGGGCGTGGGTTCTCCTTCCGCGGTACGGCGGCGCCGTACCGACATGCTGGCTCGCGCGGAACGGGCGGAACACGCCGACGAGCTGTTCGCCGTCACCTCGGCGCGGCTACGGCGGGTCGTGGCCTTCGACGCCGCGGTGTGGTCGGCGACCGACCCCGAGACCGGGCTGGTCACCGCCCCGATGCGGGTGGAGAACCTCGGCGGCGGCGAGCACTGCGCGGCCTACTGGGAGAGCGAGATCCTGGAGGAGAGCCCCTTCGCCTTCCGCGACCTGGCCCGCGCCGAGGTGGCCGTGGCCAGCCGGCGGCACGGGAGCAGCCGCCCCTGGCAGGCGCAGAACGAGGAACTGCGCGCGGTCCTGCGCGCCGGCCGGCGGACGTGGGGCGTGGTGAGCCTGTTCCGCGACAGGGGGCGGGCGCCGTTCGGGCCGGAGGAGCTGGAGTTCGTGGCGGGCCTGTCGGCGCCGCTGGCCGCGCGGCTGCGCTCCTTCGCCCGGCCCGCGGACGTACGGCCGGCGCCGGACGCGCCCGGACCTGGGCTGGTGCTGTTCGACGCGTCGGGCCGGGCCACGTCGGTCAACGAGGAGGCCCGCCACTACCTGGCCAGGCTCCCCGCCGGCCCGTCGGCGAGCAGCGAGCTGGGCGTGCGCCTGCCCATCTGGATCGTCACCGCCGCCCTGCAGGCCCGCGCCTGCGTGCCCGGTCAGTCCGCCCGCGTGCGCATCCGCACCGCCGACGGGCACTGGCTGGTGTGCCACGCCTCCGCCATGAGCGGCCCCGGCGGTGGGGCGGGCCCGATCGTCCTGGTCATCGAGCCCGCCGCCGCCTCCGACATGGCGGTCATCGTGGCCGAGGCGTACGAGCTGTCGCCCCGCGAGCTGGAGATCACCCAGCTCATCGCGCTCGGCCTGACCACCGGGGAGATCGCCGGCCGTCTGTTCATCTCCCCGCACACGGTCCGCGACCACGTCAAGGCGGTCTTCGGCAAGGTCCGGGTGTCCAGCAGGGGCGAGCTGGTGGCGCGCCTGTTCGCCGAGAACTTCTGGCCGCGCCGGGTCAGGACTTCTCCGGACGTACCCAGATATCGCGATCGTGCATGAGCTCGATCTGCCGGAGGATGACCTCGGAGCGGAACTCCGCGTGGGTGTACGGCTTGCGCGTCAGGTACATGTTCTTGGGATAGATGGGCTGATCGTAGATGACCCGGTACTGCTCGGTCTTCAGGTCCTTGATCCAGTTGTCCCACTGGGCGGTGGACCGGAAGTGGCGCAGGGCGCCGATGTCGATCATGCCCGCGACCCAGGACGAGCCGCCGCTGTAGTCGTGCCGGCCGGCCACCTGCCCCTTGTAGTCGACGATCATCGACTGGCCGCCGAAGGTGTCGATCGGGTGCTCGGAGTCGGCGTCGAGGTAGTAGGTGCCGAGGTTGCAGGCGATGAGGTAGGCGTTGTTGTCGAGGGCTCTGGCACGGTTCTGGACCTCGTAGATGCCGTTGCCGGCGTGCGGGTGGGGATAGGGGCCGCGGTAGATGATCTCGGCGCCGTTCATG
The DNA here is from genome assembly GCF_042740095.1 of Nonomuraea sp. NPDC059023. Lineage (NCBI taxonomy): Bacteria > Bacillati > Actinomycetota > Actinomycetes > Streptosporangiales > Streptosporangiaceae > Nonomuraea > Nonomuraea sp. NPDC059023. The sequence goes on from NZ_JBHYIO010000053.1 coordinate 35,848, forward strand.
GCCAGGCCGCGGGCGTTCTCCGGGTAGGAGCCCTCGTTGGCCATGAGGATGCCGATGCGGCCGATCTCGGTGTCGGCGACCGGGTAGAAGCTGTCGAGCGTCTCGCCGTAGAGCTCCACCCAGCGGTCCCACACGTCGTGGGGCGTCACCGAGTGCTCCACGGGCAGCAGCGGCACCGTCTTGTAGTGCCTGAGCACGATGTCGCCCCGCGGGTCGATGACGAAGCCGAGGTTGAAGAACAGGCCGGGGAACTCCGGGTGGCGGGCCTTGGCCTGGGCGATGAGGTAGGCGTCCCACTGGACGGCCAGCTCCGCCAGCCGGGCGGTCTCCGGGCCGGGCACGTCGATGGCGCAGTTGGCGGCGAAGTCCTCGTGGTCGAGGTCAAGGACCTCGTCGTTGAAGCCCTGGAGCGCGCCTTCCGGGATCGCGATCAGCCGTACCGGGAGGTCCAGGCTGGACAGCCAGGAGGCGGCCTTGATCAGGTGGCCGATGTGGTCGATGTTGTGGTTGATGTCCTCGCGGTCGCGGATGCCGCGCATGGTGGGCACGAGTCCCACCGCCTGGTAGGGAGCGATCATGAGGCACCTCCGGCCAGCATCGGTGTGACGTCGAACTTCTGCTTCAGGTAACCGAACTCGAGCATCAGGTCCGCCACCCGCTGAAGTCGCGCGGCGTCGACGGAGGTGGAGTAGCCGCCGAGCTTCATCTCGCCCGCCGTGGCACGGTCGATCTTCGTGTACTTCTCCAGGGCGGGGGCGATCTCGGCGGGGCTGGCGACGGCCAGGTCGGCGGCCTTGCGTACGGCCCGCTGGAAGCCAGCCACGGCCTTCGGGTTGGCCCGCGCGAAAACCTCCGTGGTGAGGTAGCCGGAGATCGGGAAGTCGGCGGTGGGCCCGGTGAAGATGTCGCTCAGCACGACCGCCCCCTTCCTGGCCGCCGCCTGGTGGAACGGCTCGGGCAGGAAGGCCACGTCCACCTGGTCGCCCTCCAGCGCCGCGACCATCTCGGGGAAGGGCCGCTCGACGAACCTGACGTCGGCCGGGGTCAGCCCGGCGGGCTTCAGCAGGGCGCTCACGGACAGCGTGGCCACGTTGTTCAGGGTGTTGACGCCGATCGTCGCCCCCTTGAGCCCGGCGACCGTGGTGATCGGCGATCCCTTCTTCGTCATGAGGACGAAGTTGCCGGGCTTGGCCACGTAGGCATCGCCAATGATCTTGGTCTTCACCACACCGCCGGCGGAGGCGGCCAGGGCGGAGACGTACTTGCTGTGCAGGACGTCGAGCTTGCCGGAGACCAGGTCGGGCAGCGCCGCCGCGCCGCCCGAGATCACCTCGACCTCGACCGTGAGTCCCTCGGCGGCGAAGTAGCCCTTGTCGATGGCGAGTTGCACGGGCGCCACCTCGGGAAGGGCCAGCATGCCGATCGTGATATCGGTCTTTTCCCGGCCATTTTCCTGCCCGGCCGAATTACCGCCGCACGCGGCGATCACCAACGTGGCGGCACAAAAGAGAGAAAAGCGGCGAAACTCTAACATAAGAGCTCCAAGGGCCGATATAACCGTGATCTTGAGACTACCCGTGAATGGCTCCCCTGTCATGACCGGTTATCTTGCGCGATGTCATGCCAGGTGAGGATGCGGCGTTCCAGATAAAGAAAGCCTTGATTGAGCAAATAGCCCAGCACGCCCAGCAGGACGATGGCGCCCCAGACGCCCGGCAGGTCGAAGGCCCGCTGGGCGGCGCGGAGCTGGAAGCCGATGCCCTCGGTGCTGAAGAACTCCGCGATGACCATGAGGATCAGGGCCAGGGAGAGGCTGAGCCGCAGCCCGGCGAAGATCTTCGGCGCTGCTGCCGGGAGGATCACCCTGCACAGGCGCTGCCCGCGCGAGAGGCCGAAGACCCGCGCCGTGTCCAGATGCAGCGGATCCACGTGGCGCGCTCCGTCGGCCGCGTTGAACAGCACCGGCCACACGATCCCGAACGTGATCACCGCGATCTGCATGCGGGTCCCCGTCGAGAACAACGCCAGCATCATCGGCAGCAGCGCGGGCGGCGGCAGCGCCCGCCCGAACTGGATGGCCGGATCGAGCAGCCGGTAGAGCAGTGGCGACCGGCCCAGGGCCACGCCCAGCGCGACACCGGCCACGCCCGACACGGCCCAGCCCGCGAGCAGCCGGCCGAGGCTGGGCGGGAAGGTGGCCAGAGCGGTGTCGTTCAGCCAGAGCCGGGCGGGGGAGCCGGTGAACCACAACTCGCGCATGTGCGTCACGATCACCGACGGCGGCGGGAAGAAGGGGTGGGCCATGGCCCGCGTGGCCAGCTCCCAGATCAGCAGGACGGCGGGCACCACCACGACCCGCGCGATCACCGGGCCGCCCGCCAGCGGAAGAGGCGGCGTTCCGCCCAGGCGAACGCGCCGTTCGTGACGACGCCCAGCACTCCGGCCCACACGGTGGCGGCCACCGTCAGCGTGAGCCCGTCGGGGCTGCTTCCGGCCAGGATGATGAACGCGCCGATCCCGCTCGACCCGCCGGCCAGCAGTTCGGTGCTGATGGCCAGGATGAGCGCGATCGTCGCGGCCACGCGGATCCCGGTCGCGATGAACGGCGCCGTGCTCGGCAGCGAGACCCGCAGCAACACCGCGACCCGGCCGAACCCGAAGGCCCGCAGCGTCTCCTTGGCCAGGGGATCGACCTCCTTGAGGCCGTACATCGTGTTGATCAGCACGGGCCAGACGGAGGCGTACACGATCATCGCGATCTTCATGTCGAGCCGCTCGCTGAAGACGAACGCGGCCAGCGGGATGAGCGCCACCGACGGGATGGGCCGCAGGAACTCGATCACCGGCCGCAGCGCCGCCTCTATCGGCGGCACGCTGCCGAGCAGGAGCCCCGCCGGTACGGCCACCGCGACGGTGAGCAGCAGCCCCAGCGCCCAGCCCGCGAAAGTGGCGCCGACATCCAGCAGGAACGCGGGATCCATGGCGAGTTGCACGGCGGTGACCAGCACGGTGGAGGCCAGCGGGAATTGCGCGGTGGAGACGATTCCCAGCCTGCCCGCCGCCTCCGCCAGAACGAACAGACCGGCCATGCCGATGAGCCCGCAGACTAAGGCGTTTTCCAAGAGAGTGTCGCGCTCAGCGGAAATACCGGCCTCCCGGGGTCTTTATCCTGATGCTTTCGCATATCGGCGAGCGAGGTGGGCGAAGGCGTCTTTGAGCGCGGGTGGCCCGACGACCTCGATGTCGGCGTCGAAGCGGCCGATGGTGGCTGCCAGGCCGGGCCAGGACCACGAGCCGAGGATGAGCCGGCAGCGGTCCGGGCCGAGTTCCTCCACGACACCGTCGCGGGCGTAGGGGGAGACGTCGGCGGCGGGCAGGCCGAGGATCACCTCGCCGCGGCACGGCCACTCGCCCGATGCGCCGGCGCCCTTGAACCTCTCCGCCACGAACGCCGCCACGTCCCCCAGGTCGCGCGGGGTGAAGCGGGGACCCGACGGGGGCCGCGGGGTGACGCGGTCGGCGCGGAAGGTGCGCCAGTCGCCGCGGTCGAGATCCCAGGCGACCAGGTACCAGCGCCCGCCCCAGGTCAGCAGGTGGTGGGGCTCCACCCGGCGCGGCGTGTCGGCGCCCGCGTAGCCGAAGCGCAGCACCTCGCGGGCGTGCACGGCGGCGCCGAGCACGGTGAGCACACCGCTGTCGGCCGGGAAATGCCGGCGGGCCGGCTCGACCGCGGTGATCTGGAGGGTGTCGATGCGGCGGCGCAGCCGGGCGGGCATGACCTGCCGGACGGTGTTCAGCGCCCGCGCCGCGGCCTCCTCGATGCCGGCGCCGCTGGTGGCCGCGCTCTGCAGGGCGATGGCCAGCGCCACGGCCTGCTCGTCGTCGAACAGCAGCGGCGGCAGGTCGGTGCCGGCGTCGAGCCGGTAGCCGCCGTCCGGGCCCTTCACCGCCACGATGGGGTAGCCGAGCTCGCGCAGCCGGTCCACGTCCCTGCGCACGGTGCGCGGGCTGATCTCCAGCCGCTCGGCCAGCAGGGCGCCGGGCCAGTCGCGGCGTACCTGGAGCAGGGACAGCAGCGACAGCAGCCGTGCCGACGTCTTGAGCATGACCTCTATGTTGCCCCGAGAAGAGGACACAAACTGACCGCTTCTTCTGCGATCTTTGGAGGATGACCGTTCTCGGCACCCGGGCGCTCAACCGCGCCACCCTCGCCCGTCAGATGCTGCTCGACCGCGCCGACCTGCCGGCCCTGGACGCCGTCGCGCACCTGTGCGGGCTGCAGGCGCAGGAGCCACAGGAACCGTTCGTGGGACTCTGGTCGCGGTTGCGGGCGTTCGATCCGGCCGAGCTGTCCGATCTGCTGGTACGGCGGAGCGTGGTCCGTACCCACCTGATGCGCAGAACCGTTCACCTGCTCACCGCCGACGACGTCCTGGCCTGGCGCCCCCGCCACGACGCCATGCTGCGGCAGCGCGTCCTCGGAACCTACCGCCGCGAGCTCGCCGGAGTGGACCTGGGCGAACTCGCCGCGGCCGGCCTGGACGTCATGGCCGACGGCGAGCCACGTTCGATGGCGGAGATCGCCCGCGCGGTGGCCGATCGGTGGCCGGAGCCGGGGACGCGGGCCCTGGGCGAGATGCTGGTGGCCGCGCTCATCCCGATGGTGCAGATGCCGCCGCGCGGGGTGTGGCGGACCAAGGGCGGGGTGCGCAACGCGCTGCTTTCGTCCTGGCTGGGCCGCGACGTCGTGCCCGCGCCCGCGAACGGCTCCGACCCGGCCGGCGCGGCGCTGGTCCGGCGGTATCTGGCCGCCTACGGCCCCGCCGCCACGGCCGACGTGCGCGCCTGGAGCGGCCTGGCCGGACTGCCCGCGGCGGTGGCGTCGATCCGCGCGGAACTGCTCACCTTCCGCGACGAGCGCGGCCGGGAACTCCTGGACCTCCCCGGCGCCCCGCGCCCCGACCCGGACACGCCCGCCCCGGTACGGTTCCTGCCCGCCTTCGACAACGCGCTCCTCGGGTACGACGACCGCACGCGGATCGTCGACGACGCCCACCGCGGCCTGTCGGTCGCGGGCACCCGCGTCGTCCTGGCCGACGGCCGGGTGGCCGCGACCTGGACCGTCGAGTCCGGCGCCGTGACCGTCACCCCGTTGCGCGCCTTCTCCCGCGCCGAGCGCGCGCAGGTGACCGAGCAGGGACAGTCCCTGGCGTCGTTCCTGTCCGACGGCGAAACCGATCAGGTGCGGATCTCTCCCTGAGCCGGCGGGGCGCGGCCGGGACGGTAGGAGGCGGCCGGTGAGGGCAGATGTCGTCCCTCACGTCCAGGAGCCGCCATGACCGACGACCGCCCCGCGCCCGATCCGTCCCGGAACCCGGCCCCCGCCACCCGGAGCGACCCCGGCCCCCACGGTCCCGCCGAGCCGGTCGGGGTGATGCCGTTCGGCAAGCCGGGACGGCCGTTCGGCAGCAGCCCGTTCACCTTCGGCTTCACCGCCGCGCTCGGCGTGCTGACCGCCTGGCTGCTGGTCCAGGCCCTGACCGCGGCCGCCTCGATGATCATCCTGATCGTCGTCTCGCTGTTCCTGGCCGTCGGCCTGGACCCCGCCGTACGGTGGCTGCAACAGCGCCGCCTGCCGCGCTGGGCCGCGATCTCGGTGGTGTTCGCCGGCGTGATCGCCTTCTTCGCCGGGTTCGGCCTCGCGGTCGTCCCGGCGCTGTCGCAGCAGGCCGGCCAGTTCATCGACCAGGTCCCCGCCTACGTCGAGCAACTGCAGAACAACCCCCAGATCCGCGACCTCGACCAGCGCTACGGCCTGCTGGAACGCCTGCAGACCTACCTGACCAGCGGCGATCTCGGCAGGCAGGTGTTCGGCGGGCTGCTGGGCGTGGCCGGGGTCCTGGTCAGCGCGGTGTTCTCGGCGCTGACGGTGCTCATCCTCACCCTGTACTTCCTGGCCTCGTTGCGCTCGGTCACCCGCACCGGCTACCGGCTCGTCCCCAGGAGCCGCCGCGCCCGCGTGCGACTGCTCGGCGACGAGATACTCAACCGGGTCGGCGGCTACGTGGCCGGGAACCTGATCATCTCGTTCATCGCCGGTGTGAGCAGTTTCTTCTTCCTGTCGATCGCGGGCGTGCCATACGCGCTGCCGCTCTCGCTCATCGTCGCCATCACCGACCTCATCCCGCTGATCGGGGCCGGCATCGGCGCGTCGGTGGCCACGCTGGTGGCGTTGTTCGTCTCGGTGCCGGTGGCGATCGCCACGCTGGTGTTCTTCATCGTCTACCAGCAGATCGAGAACTACCTGATCGCGCCGAGGGTGATGAAGTCCTCCGTCGACGTGCCGGCCGCCACCACGATCGTCGCCGCGCTCATCGGCGGCGCCCTGCTCGGCGTCGTGGGCGCGCTGCTGGCTATCCCGGTCGCCGCCGCCGTCCAGCTGATCGTCGGCGAGGTGGTCCTCCCGCGACAGGAACACCACTGAGCGGCTCACCGGCTCCTGACCGCACCGGCACATCGGGTACGCGCCGGAGCGGCGGGATGCCGGAGAAGGCGCTCTGCGTGTTGCCGGCGGCGCGCCCGGGTTCGGGACGGCCGGTTTCGGGGCGGCCGGGTCCGGGACGGCCGGTGTGGTGGCCGTCCCGGAACCGGGCGTCTCAGCGGCCCAGGCGCGAATACGCGGGCGGCATGTGCTTGAGCCGGATCCGGTTGGAACGCCGGACCGGTTCGAGCACGATCATCGCCGCGTCCGGCGGCACGTGCCGCAGGTCGTGCGTGATCAGGATGGTCGTGCGGCCTTCCATCAGCCGCCGCATCGGCTCCTGCACGCGCGCCGCCGTCGCGGCGTCCAGGCCGGTCATCGGCTCGTCCAGGACGAGGACCGGCGCGTTGCGCAGCAGGGCGCGCGCGATCGCGATGCGCTGGAGCTGCCCGCCCGAGAGCAGCCGCCCGCGCTGCCCGAGCGGAGTGTCGTACTTGTCCGGCAGCCGGTTGATGAAGTCGTGCGCGTCGGCCAGCTTGGCGGCGGCCACGATCTCCTCGAAACTCGCCCCAGGCTTGCCGTAGGCGATGTTGTCGCGGGCCGTACCGGAGAAGAGCAGGTTCTCCTGCTGCAGGATCGTGATGTGGTCGCGCAGCGAGGTGCTGGAGATGTCGCGGATGTCCGTGCCGTCCAGCAGGATCCGGCCGCTGGTGGGCTCGTAGAAGCGCAGCAGCAGTTTGGCCAGCGTCGACTTGCCCGCGCCGCTGGGGCCGGTGCAGACGATGGTCTGGCCGGGTTCGACGGTGAAGGACAGATCGGCCAGCGTCGGCCTGGTCCGGTTCGGGTAGGTGAAGCCCACCTGCTCGAACGTGATCCGGCCGGGCACGGGACCGATCAGCGGCCTGGCCGCCGGGTTGTCGGCGACGCCGGGACGGGCCTTGAGCACCTCCATCACGCGGTCGGAGCCGGCCGCGGCCTCGGAGACGGTGAGCGCCAGTTCGCCCAGGTTCTGGACGGCGGGGTAGAGGAAGGCGAGGTACGCCGCGAACGCCAGCAGTCCACCGATCGTCAGGCGGCCGGCCGAGATCTCCCACGCGCCGAAGCCCAGGATGACGATCATGCAGATGGTCTCGAGCACCTGTACGGCGGGGCCGTACAGGCCGGACAGCCAGGCCTGTGACATGTTGGCCCGCAGCCAGGTCTCGCCCTGTCGGTGCAGGTGGCCCGCCTCGGCCTCCTGGCGGTTGTGGGCCTGCACCAGGGTCTGGTTGGACAGGCTCTCCTCGATGACGCTGTTCATCATGCCGTTGCTCTGCCGCTCGCGGGCGGCCGCGCCCCTGAACTTGGCCGCGAACAGCTTGGAGATGATGACGAACCCGGGAATGAGCGCGAAGGTGATCAGCGCGAGGTCCCAGCGGACGATGAACGCCGCGGTCGCGAACACGATCACGCTGATGACCGTCGTGAACGCCTTGACCAGGCCGGAGCCGACCAGCGTCTCGATGGCCTCGATGTCGTCGGTGAGCCGGGCCATCAGGTCGCCCAGGCGCCGGTTGTTGAAGAAGTCGGGGGTGAGCGTCTGCACGTGCGCGAACACCCGGTCGCGCAGGTTCAGCAGGAAGCGCTCGGCGGCCAGCGCCGTGATGTAGGCGCCGCCGAAGGCGGCCAGGCCGGCGACCACCGCCAGGCCGAGCCAGGTGAGCGCCGGGGTCCAGAACGCCCCCAGATCCTGCCGGGCGAGCACCTCGTCGGTGATGACGGCGAACAGTCCGATGGCCGCCACCTCGCACAGCGCCGCCACGATGGCGAGCACGCCGCCGATGACGAACAGCCTGCGGACGCCGCGGGTGTCGGGCCAGAACTCGGCGAAGGTCTTGCGGATCATGACGGCGGGCGCGAGCTCCGGCCCGTGCGTGCCCGATCGCGCCCCCGGCCGGGCGGAAAGGGAGAGCCGACGGGAAACCCGCCGGCTCTTCCCAGTGGTGGTTACCACCACCACCTCCGCCGCCCGCAACCGCAGCGGCGGCGACGACGGCAGCGTCTGCGGCCGCCCCACCATCCGCCGCCGCCCCATCCCCAGTCATCCCAGTGACGCGTAGGGAAACCGACAGGAGTCATGATCCCCCTCCTTTGTGCGTGCACTCGCATGCGAGTGCTGCCTGTGCTGACAAATAGGACGCTAACACCCGAATCCCGCCATATCGGCCTTTAGGGGAGTATTTGGGAAGGGTTTGACGCGGCGCCCGAGAGGCCGCGCTCGATAATCGGCCGCGCGGTCCCGGAAAAACGTCAATCATGCCTGTTCAGCGCGGTGTCGGAGGTCCGTGCCCGCCGGGCGGGAAGCGGCCGGGGCCGGCGCTTCAAGCCGTTTCGCGGCACCCACGTTAAAGCGCAAATAAATAGAGGGGCCGATCTCTAACGAAAACGGCAATCTTTCCTATGTGAGCTTTCGCCGGAGTGCGGCTCACCTGCTAGTTTTTCGGTGTCGAGCGTTTCGTTTAGTCGGCAGGTCTGCTGGGCAGTGACGCGGTCCGCCGGGGCCGGCATGTGCCCGCCGGGACCTCGTGATCTTTCCTCCCTTTACTGTTGCCGGGTGCGCGCCGCCCTCAAGCCCGCGCTGGCCTCCGTCTGGCCCCAGCGGTCGCCGCTCTGCCTGCTCAGCGTCAGGGCCCTGGTGAAGTGCCTGCGGGCCATCCCGGCATCGCCGACCTCGAGCCACGTGGCTCCCAGGGCGGTGCGTACCGTGCTCTCGCTCAGCCGGTCGCCCACCAGCCTGCTCAGCTCCAGCGCCCGTACGAGGTGGCGGCAGGCAAGACCCGCCTCGCCCGCCTCCAGGTGCGCCAGCGCCACCCCGGTGCGGGCCTGGATCTCCCCCCACGGATCGGCCGCGCTCCTGCTCAGGGACAAGGCCTCCAGCAGGTACGGCATCGCCCGCTCCGCCCGCCCCATCCTGCGCAGGCTGTCGCCGAGACCGCTGAGCCCGCGGTTGCCCCCGACCGGGTCGTTCACCTCCCGGTAGAGCATGACGGCCAGCAGGAAGTGGTCGGCGGCCACGGCGTACTCGCCCGCGCGGTGGTGGATGTAGCCGAGATGGGTCAGCGTCTTGGCCTGCCCGACCGGGTCGCCGTTCCAGCAGTCCAGCACCAGGGCCTGGTGGTGCAGCGCGATGGCGCCCTCCCGGTCGTCCGACAGCCAGTACGCGACGCCGAGGTTCTTGAGCGTCTCGGCCTCGCCCTCGCGGTCGCCCAGCCGCTGCACGGCGCTCAGGGCCAGCCGGTGGGTGTGGATCCAGTCACGCGGGTCGCCGCGCAGCAGGAAGAAGTGCCACAGCGAGCGGGCCAGCTGCCAGGTGTGGACGAGCAGGCCCCCGGCGGCGGCGCTCTCGATGGCGGCGATCAGGTTGGGCAGCTCGCGTTCGAGCCAGCAGATCGCCTCCCGGCGGTCGGCCAGGCGCAGGGCGGGGGCGGCGACCGGGCCGGAGATCGGGTTGGGCCGCCTGCTGGGCTCGATCAGCTCGGCGGCGTGGTCGGCGACGCGCAGGTAGTGCTCGACGATCCGGGCCAGCGCGGCCTGCCGCTGTTCCTGCCGCTCCCGCTCGGCCAGCACCGCCCGCGCGTAGTCGCGTACCAGGTCGTGGAAGCGGTAGCGGTCGGCCGACGGGCGCTGCAGCAGGTGCGCCTGGATGAGCTGCTCCAGCAGCGGCTCCGCGGCCTCGATCGGCTGGCCGGTCAGCGCGGCGGCGCCCGCGAGGTCCACGTCCACGCCGGGGATCAGGCCGAGCAGGCGGAACATCCGGCGGGCCGGTCCGCCGAGCTTGCCGTAGGAGGTGGCGAAGGCGGCGATGACGCTGCGGCTGCCTGCCTGCAGCTCGGCCAGGCGCCGGTGCTCCTGGCGCAGCTTCTCGTTGAGGTGGCCGGGGGTCCACGACAGGCGGTGGCGTAACCGGGCGGTGACGATCCTGATGGCGAGGGGGAGGTAGCCGCACAGCCGTACCGTCTCCTCGGCGTCACCGAGGTCGGCGGGCGGGCCGGCGTCGGCGATCTTCATGAACATGGCCAGGGCGTCCTCGGCGCTGAGCTCGCCCAGCGTGATCGTGCCCGTGCCGTCCAGGTCCACCAGCCGGGCCCGGCTGGTGATCATCATCAGGGACGGCGTGGCCCCGGGTAACAGCGGCATCACCTGCTCGGCGTCGACGGCGTTGTCCAGGACGATCAGCATGCGCCGCCTGGCCAGCGCCGAACGCCACAGGGAGGCCCGCCGCCCGGCTTCGGCGGGAATGCCCTCCTCCGGCACCCCGGCGGCGCTCAGCAGCGCCTTCAGCGCGTCGGAGGCCGGCATCGGCGCGACGCCGGCGGTGTGCCCGTGCAGGTCGAGGAAGATCCGGCCGTCCGGATACCCCTCCTTGAGCTGGTGCGCCGCGTGCAGGACGAGCGTCGTCTTGCCCACGCCCGCCATCCCGTCGACCGTCCAGACACCGCTGGGCGTGCCACCGGCCTTGAGCAGCGCGCCCAGCTCCTCCGCCCGCCCGGTGAAGTCGGCGATGTCGCGCGGCAGATCGTCGTGCGGCAACTCATCGGGCGAGGCCGCGGCGCCGGGCCTGGCCTGCGGTACGTCCCGCGCCAGCCGCCACACCCCGCGCAGGATCTCCGCCTCCCGCCGGTCGGCCCCCAGAGCGGCGGCCAGCCGCTCGACCAGCGCGGCGTCCTGCGGCAGCTGCTTGCCGGTGCAGAACCGGTGGACCGTCGAATGGCTCAGCTCCAGCCGCCGGCCCAGCGCCTGATAACTGCGGCCGGAGCGCTTTTTCCACGACTGCAGCATGAGCGCGAATTGTTGCCGTGCCTCAGAATCCGGCATCCGTCCCCCCGGTCATGACGGCCTCCGTCATTTCCCACCATGCCATCCTGCGGATGACCGCGCGGCGGGACGAACCATGGCAAATGCCCAGCTCATCCCGCCCGGATTTCTCATCGCATCTCATTTCCCTGGTGAGACGGGCAAGACCGACGCAATGTCGGACCCGTGAGCGTCATAACGAGTTCGTGGGAATCGCTCGGCGCGCCGGCGGTGCTGGCGGTGCGGATCGTCCTGGCCCTGCTGTTCGGCGTCGCGGGGGCGGGCAAGGTGATCCGTCCGGGCTCGGCCGCCCGCGCGGCGGTGCAGTTCCGGGTGATGCGCAAGGAGAGCACCGTCTTCGCCGTCGGGCTCGGCGCGGTGGAGGTGCTCACGGCGTTGGCGCTACTGGGGCCGCCACCGCTGACCGTCGCGGGATGCGCGATGGCGGGAGCGCTGTCACTGTCCTTCATCGCGATCTCGGTGCCGGCGCTGGCGCGCGGGGACCGCTTCGCCTGCGGATGCCTGTTCGGGCAGGCGCACCTGTCCTGGGTGACGCCGGTGCGCGCGGCGGCGATGGCGGCGGGCGCGCTGGTCGCGCTGGTGGTGTATCTGACCGGGGCGCCCGCCGTGCACGCGGGGGCGGTGGCGGACGCGCTCGGCCTGACGGTCCTGGTGATCGGCCTGCCCGCGGCCTTCGGGACCTACCTCACCGTCCAGTCCGCGCACAGGGAGAGGAGGCGGGCATGACCACGATCCTCGTCTACGGGGCGCTGGTGTGGCTGCTGGTGCTGACGTTGCTGCTGGCCCGCATGCTCCGGTTGATGACCGGGATCGAGGCGCTCTCGCCCCACGGTCCCGCCCAGGTCCGGGATCCGGAGCCGGAACCCGCCCGGATCGAAAGCCGAGCAGGAAAGGAGGTGAGCTGAATGCGTGTCTACGAACGCCCGGAAATCACGCTGGAAGGCGGATTCACGACCCTGACGAACGCCGGCTGCGGCTGTGTCTGGGAATGGCTTACCGACCGTCTCGACTGGTAGCGGAAACCTGGAGGTGAATGACATGCGCGTCTACGAACGCCCGGAGATCACGTTCGCCGGCGACTTCCACACCCTGACCAACGGGGGCTGCGGCGGCCCGCACTGGGAGTGGATCTACCCGAACTACTGCCGTTAACCGCCCATGAGGTACGGCAGGCGGCCACCGCACCGCCTGCCGTACCGCGAAGGATGGGAGAGCGACCTTGCCCGCGACAGAAGACCCATGGTTCACCGTCCTGCCCGACCGGGAGGAGAGCACGGACGTGGCGCGGCGGATCCACGACACCCGCGGCGGCGCGCACGAGGTGAGCCACCCCTCAGGACGGCCGTGGCTCATCGGGCGCTGGCCGCCCGGCACGCTCACGGTCGGCAGGAGCGCGGGCGCGGCGATCGCGGCCTTCGGCGAGCACGCGAAGGAGCACCTGGCCGGTGGCGCGCCCGGCCTGACGGCTCCCGGCAGCGCGTACGTGATGGTGTCGGAGGGCGGCCGGGTCCGGGTGCGGGGGACGGCCTCCGGGCTGCGCAGGGTGTACACCTGCCGGGTCGGCGGGACGCCGGTCGCGGGGAACCGGGCGCTCGTGCTGGCGGGACTGACCGGGGCCGCGCCGAACCCGGCCAGGCTCGCCACCCGGCTGCTGTTCGCCCACCCGCCGTGGCCGCTGAACTGGCTGCCGGTGTGGGACGGGATCGACGCCGTGCCGCCCGGTCACGACGTCGTCCTCGACGAGCGCGGCGCTCTCGCACAGGCGCGCTGGTGGCGCTTCCCCGAGCCGATGGAGCGCGAGGAGGCGGTCGCGGCGCTCAGAACCGCGCTGAGCGAGGCGGTCGCCCTGCGCGCGGGGCCCGGCCGCACGGTGGTCGCGCACCTGAGCGGCATGGACTCCTCGTCGGTCTGCTCCCTGGCCGCCCGCACCGGTGCCGACGTCGTGGCCCTGACCGCCGCCCAGCCCGACCCCATGGACGAGGACGTGCTGTGGGCAGGGCGCACCGCCGCCGCGCTGGCCGCCGCCGGACACCCGGTGCGGCACGAGATCATCTCCGCGCAGGAGTGCCCGCTGGTCTACGACGACATGCTCGGCGCGCACGAGCGCTTCGACGCGCCGTTCCTGCTGCTGCACCACCGCAGCCGGCTCACGCACATCCTGCGGCGCGGCCAGGCGTACGCGCCCGGCGTCCACCTGACCGGGCTGGGCGGTGACGAGGCCGCCACGATGATGCCCACCTGGCTGCCCACGCTGATCAGGCAGGCGCCGCTCACCGGGACGCGCCACCTGCTGACGGCCGCGGCCAAGAACCGCTGGCCGCTGCGGCGGACGCTGCGGCACCTGGTGAGCGGCAGGGCGTACGACGCGTGGATGCGGGCCGCCGCCGACCGGCTCGGGCGCGACGGGCAGGGCGTGGACGGGCCCGCGCTGGGGTGGGACCTGCCGCCGACGATGCCCGCGTGGGCGACGCCGTACGCGGTCGAGCTGGCTGCCGGTGAGCTGCGCGCGGCGGCCGCGCGCCACCTGCCGCTGGCGGAGGGCCGCGGCGCCCACCACAACCTCGCCGCGATCCACGGCGGCTGCCAGATGGTCGGCGACTTCCAGCAGATCGCCGCCGCCCAGGGCATCACCCTGTCCGCGCCCTTCTTCGACGACCGGGTCATCGAGGCGGCGCTGGCGGCCAGGCCCCGGGACCGCCACGACCCGGCCAGGTACAAGCCGGTGCTGGCCGACGCCATGCGCGGCATCGTGCCCGAGGTGACGCTGGGCCGTACCACGAAATCGGAGACCTCCGCCGGCGCGGTCATGGGCAGCAGGAAGCACCGCGACCAGATCATGGCACTCGCCGAGGACAGCCTCCTGGGCGAGCTCGGCCTCATCGACCCGGACCTCTTCCGCGCCACCTGCCGTGGGCCGATCGACGTGCTGACCCAGCACCGCCGCATCGAGCCCACGCTGGCGTGCGAGATGTGGCTGCGCACCGTGAAGGAGGATGAGCGTGTACGCGCTGGCGCCTGACATCTCCGCCGTCGACACCGACTACGGCATGGCCCTGCTCCACCAGGTACGCGGCCAGTACTGGAGCCTCAACCCCACCGGAGCGATCGTGCTGCGCTCCGCGCTGGAGTCCGGCGACCCCGGGCACGCCGTCGACCGGCTCGTGGCGGCCTTCGACGTGGACGGCGGCGAAGCCGCCCGGGACGTCGCCCACCTCATGGACAGCCTCGTGACCATGGGCATCCTCGTACGGAGGCCGGCATGAGCGTCGACCCCACGATGGCGCTCGCGCCGCGGGCGTACCCGCCGCTGGAGCGCTGGCGCGCCCGTCTGGCGGTGCTGGCCGCGAAGGCGCTGGCCAGACGCTCGCCGAGCACCATCGTCAAGGTGCTGGGCCGGGTCAGCGCGGGCGCCCGCCCGGCCACCTACGCCGAGGCCGGCCGGGCCCGCGAGGTGGTCACCCGCACCAGCAGGGCGTGCGCGAGCCCGAAGGGCTGCCTGCCCCGCTCGATCGCGACCGCGCTGCTGTGCCGGTCCCGGGGGAGCTGGCCGACCTGGTGCGCGGGCGTGCGGGTGCTGCCGCCGTTCGGCGCGCACGCCTGGGTCGTGGCCGAGGGGCGGCCCGTCGACGAGCCCGCCCCGCCGGGCTACCACCGCGTCCTGCTGCAGGTGCCTCGGGAGGCCACCCCATGAGCGAGCTGCCGGAGATCCCGATGCCACGTGGCTGCCCCTACCACCCGCCGCCGGGGTACGACCGCCTGCGCGAGCACGGCCCGCTGGCCCGCGCCGCCCTGCGCGACGGCACCCCGGTCTGGGTGGTGACCGGCCACGCGCAGGCCCGTTCGCTGCTGGCCGATCCGCGGTTGTCGTCGGACGCGCTGCACCCGGCCCACCCGCACCTGGCGCGGGAGAAGGGCGCGCCGTCGCCAGATCCGGAACGCAAGAAGCGGGCGCTGAGCTTCGTGGAGATGGACGACCCGCTCCACGCCGAGCACCGGCGGATGGTCATCCCCCACTTCAGCCTGCGCCGGGTGCGCGAGCTGCGCCCGCACCTGCGCTCGCTGGCCGACGGGCTGATCACGGCGATGGCCGGCGCGGGGCCGCCCGCCGACCTGGTGAGCGCGCTGGCCGCGCCGTTGCCCGCGCTGACGCTCTGCGCGGTGCTCGGCGTGCCGCGGGAGGACCAGGCCGTCTTCACCGAGCATCTGCGCTGGCCCACACTCCTCGACCCGGCCGCGGGCCCGCCGTTCCGGGTGGTCTACGACCTGCTCGCCCGGCTCCTGCGCGACAAGGCGGCCCGGCCGGGCGACGACGTGCTCTCCACCCTGGCCCGCCGGGTCACCGGCGGTGAGCTGAGCCGGCGGCAGGCCGAGGAGATGGCCGCCATGCTGGTCATCGCCGGGCACGAGACCACCGCCAACACACTCGCGCTGAGCGTGCTCACGCTGCTGAGCAGGCCGGGCGGGCTGAAGGCGCTCACCGCCGCCACGATGCCCCGGGCCGTCGACGAACTCCTGCGCCACACGAGCGTCGCCGACCCGCTGCCGAGGGTCGCGACCGCCGGCATCCCGCTCGGGGACCGGCTGATCGGGGACGGCGACGGCGTCATCGTGCTGCTGGCCGCCGCCAACCGCGACGCCGCGGCCGTCCCCGCCCCTGACGACCTCGACCTGGACCGCCGCGACGCCCGCCACCTGACCTTCGGCCACGGCCCGCACCAGTGCCTGGGCAACAACCTGGCCAGAGCCGAGCTGGAGACCGCGCTGAGCGCCCTGCTCGCCCGCCTGCCCACGCTCCGGCTCGCCGAGCCCGCCGGGAGCCTGCCGGTGAAACCCGCGCTGTCCCTGCAGGGCGTGACCCGCCTGCCCGTCACCTGGGGGCCGTGATGGCCTGGCGGACCCTCCTGGCCCAGGTACGCCCGCACCGGGGCCGGATCCTCGCCGGAGGCCTGCTCGGCCTGGCCGGCGGCGCCGCCGGCCTGATCCAGCCGGTGGCCGCCAAGATGGTCACCGAGGACCTCCTGGCCGGAACCCCGGTGCTCGGCACGCTCGCCGTGCTCACCTCGCTGCTCGTCGCCGGCGCCGTGTTGTCGGCCTGCGGCCGCTACGTGCTGGAGGTCGCCGGCGAGAACGTCGTGCGCGCCGCCCGCGACCGGCTGACCGAGCGCGTCTTCCGCCTGCGCCTGGCCGACTTCGACCGGCTCGAACCCGGTGACCTCATGTCCAGGCTCACCGCCGACATCACCCTGCTGCGCTCGGCGACCACCAACGCCGTCGTCACCGGAGCCACCGGCCTGGTACTCGGCGCCGGCGCGCTCGCGCTCATGGCCACGACCGACCTGGTGCTGCTGGGCGCCACCGCCGCGGTCCTGGCGCTCACGCTGGCCGCGATGGCGCTGGTCATGCCGCGCGTCTCGGCCGCCGCCCAGCGCACGCAGGCCGCCGTCGGGCTGCTCGGCGCGATCGTGGAGCGCGTGCTCGGCGCCTACCGGACGGTCAAGGCCAGCGGCGGCGAGCGCCGCGAGAGCGCGCGGGCCGCGCGGGCATCCGGTACGGCGTGGCGGCACGCGATCACCGCCGCCCGCTGGCAGTCGGCGACCGGCGTGGCCGGAACTTTGTCGACCCAGGTCACCTTCCTCGTCGTGCTCGGCCTGGGCGGCCTGCGGGTGAGCCAGGGCACGCTGACCCTGCCCTCGATGATCATGTTCCTGTTCTGCCTGATGTACCTGTCGGGCCCGATCGGCCAGATCCTGTCGGCGTTCACACAGGTGCAGGTGGGGCTGGCCGCGGTCCGCCGCCTCCAGGAGGTCGACCGGCTGCCCGCCGAACCCCTGGAGGCTCCCGGTGACCCGGGCGGCGACGGGGCGTCGGTGCGCTTCCGCGGCGTGCGCTTCGGCTATGGCGGCGGCGCCGTACTGGAGAACGTGGACATCAGCGTCGCGCCCGGGACCATGACCGCCGTCGTGGGCCCCTCGGGAGCGGGCAAGAGCACGCTGTTCGGCCTGCTGGAACGCTTCTACGACGCCGAGGACGGCGTCGTCGAGGTGGCCGGGCGCGACGTGCGGGACTGGCCGCTGGCCGAGCTGCGGGCGGCCATCGGCTACGTCGAGCAGGACGCGCCCATCCTCGCCGGGACGCTGCGCGACAACCTGCGCTACGCCGCGCCCGAGGCCACCGACGAGCAGATCCACGAGGTGCTGGCAAGGGCCAGGCTCACGCCCCTGCTCGACCAGCTCCCCCAGGGACTCGACACGCCGGTCGGCCACCGGGGCGCCACCCTGTCCGGCGGGCAGCGCCAGCGCGTCGCGGTCGCCCGCGCCCTGCTGCGCCGTCCCCGGCTGCTGCTGCTCGACGAGATCACCTCCCAGCTCGACGCCGCCTCCGAGCTGGCCCTGCGGCAGGCGGTCGAGGAGATCGCCGCCACCACCACCGTCATCGTGATCGCCCACCGGCTGTCCACCGTGGTCAACGCGGACACCATCATCGTCCTGGAGGAGGGCAGAGTGCGCGCGGCGGGAACCCATCGGGAACTGCTCATGGCCGACGACCTCTACCGCGACCTCGCCGCCGGCCAGCTCCTGCCCGCGGCGAGCTCATGAACGACCGGATCTACGTGGCCAGCCCCGACACCTCGTCCGTGGCCGTCCTCGACGCCGTCACCCTCGAACACCTGGCGAGCGCCGGCGCGGGGGCGCGGCCGTACGCGCCGGCGCTGTCGGGTGAGCGCCTGTACGTCACCGACTTCGGCGGAGGCAGCGTCACCGTCATCAGTACCGCCACCCTGGCCGTCGTGGGCCGCATCCCCGTCGGCGACCACCCCGGCGGCATCGTCATCGACCCCGCCGGCCGCCACGCCTACGTCACCAACTACCAGAGCAGCGACGTCTCGGTGATCGACCTGCGGCGCGGCGCCGTGACCGCCACCATCGCCGTCGGCCGCAACGCCGCCGCCCCCGCGCTGGCGGGCGAGCGCCTGTACGTGACCAACTTCGAGAGCCACGACCTGTCGGTGATCGACACGGCGGCGGGCAAGGTGATCGCCACCGTCCCCGTCGGCCGGCACCCCAACGGCGTAGCCGTGACCCGCGACGGCGCCCACGTCTACGTCACCACCACCGGCGCCAACCTGCCCGGTCAGGACAACCACGTGCTGGTCCTGGACGCGGCCACCCTGGAGGAGGTCGCCACCGTCGGCGTCGAGTCCGGCCCCTACGGCATCGCCGCCTCACCGGTCCACGACCGGGTCTACGTCACCCACTACTACAGCAGGAGCGTCCTCGGCATCGACACCCTGACCAGGCGGATCGTCTCCCGGGCCGAGGTCGGCGAGAGCCCCGAGGCCCTCACCCTGTCCCCGCGGGGAAGCCGCCTGTACGTCTGCGGCACCCGCGCCCACCAGGTCGCGGCCATCGACACCGCCACCGGCCGGATCGTCGCCACCGCCCCGGTACGCCGCCCCGCCGGCGTGGCCGCCTAACTGCGCGGCATCCGGGCCTGGGTCGTTGCGCTAGGGAACTCGCACATGTCCTCGATCTTGAGGACGGGCACCGTGCCCGCGGGCGGGTGCCACGCGGAGGTGGCGCGCAGGTAAGCGTTGCCGACCCCACGATGCTGGTGACGGTCACCAGCCCGGAGTCGCCGCACATGTCCCTTTGAGCCCGGCGAGTAGGCCGGTGCGCCAGACGAATCCGGCACGCTCGACAGGCAGGTTCGCCCATGTGCGAAAAGCGTGATCGGCCATCGCCCACGAGCCCGCCTGGCCACCGGGAGGTGATCGCCGATGTTGCAGAATAGGCGCTCCAAATACCGTGGACCATTGCGGGTCGATCTCGGCGAGGACCCTCGGGCCTCACCATCGGGCATGGCTCGCACGGGATTGTGTACGCGGGGAGGGACTGGGCCAGAAAGCCGGCAACCTCAAGATGGCCGGCAGGCGTCCAGGGGTGTACATCAATATGCGAATGCTATGGAGCGCTCGGTTGGCCATTTCGATGATGCATCCGCCCCGGGGCTCGATGGGCAGATGCCGGGCCGGTGGCAATTGACCCGGGGCGAACGAGCATCGTGTCCTCCACCGACGGCGTCGTGGGTGACAGCAGGTTTGCGTACCGGCTGCGGACGCCTAAGGCCGGCGTCCGGAGACGATGTACTCGCGGATTCCTGCACTGTGGTTGTCGCTCGAGAAACGGCCGCTTGCGGGATCTCGGCCTGGAGGCAGGATGCGGCGTCCAGCCTGTTCGCGTGCGGTGGAGCGTACATCGGCGAACCCGGCCTCCAGCAGGAGCTGCTCGAACCCTGCTGCTAGATCGAAGACTCTCCCGGCGCGAACGGAGTTGGCCACTGAATAGGCGACCACTCCGCCCGGCGCGACGACTCGCATCGCATCCTTCAGGTGTGTTCTGAGGTCTTCCACGTATGTCCTGAGTGCTCGCCCCAGCGTCGTCCTTTCGGCACCGAAGTCTGACTCATACCAGGTGCGGAACGCAGCCGGAAGATCAACGGCTCCGCCGAAGGAGTCATGGCCATACTTGGCGCCGATCTGATCACGGCGCTGGACTGGCCAGCCGAAAGCGAGATAGGACAGCCGCTGGATGTCGAAGTAGTCATATGTCACGAAATACGGGGGAGAGGTCACAATGGCATCAGCGCCAGCGTCTGCCAAGGGCAGTCTCCTTGCATCGCCGAGCGTGACCGCCGCGGGAGGACGCCGTTGGCCGAAAATGTCGTTGATGTCCGCAAGGGCGTCTTGCTCGGCAGAGCAGTCTCGGGCAAGCTGCCGCGCCCAGCGAGGCAGGCTGTGCCGTAGCGGTATGGGAGTACGGAGAGGATCGGCGGTCACCTTGACGGACCCCGCGAGCCATTGAGAAGACGGTCGCAGGGACTGGGAGAGCGCGACCGTGACGAATCGGCTCAAGCGCCTGTCGTCGACAGTCTCCAACACCGGTCGCCAAGCAGTGAGGAGGCGGGCGTTTTCGTCGCCGAGCCACCTGGCCAGCTCGTCGTTGACCCGGGCATTCTTGGCCGGTTCAAGCCGCGCCATGCGCTCGCAGAACGCCGCCGCCTCCCATGGGTTGACAGGAGGGTCGAGTCTTAGCCGTCCCACGGTGACCCCGAGCGTGGTCAACTCCACGCCCATTGCGGCAAGGCCGAGCTGGCGGCTGGCGGCGACAACAGCGGCCGTCCCGCAGAACGGGTCGAGAATCGAAGTGACGGGCCGTCGTGATTCGGTCACTACTTGGGCGAGCATGCCCGTCACGACGTCCGCGGCGAAACGAGCCGGGTAGCGATGGAACCACCCGAGCACCACATGCTCACGGGCGCGTTTGAGGCGTTCCAGTGCCAGGACCGGAACCGATGCGCGTCGCGGGCTGAAGGCCGGTTGCTCACCGATTCCCCAGCGCCAGGAGATCTCTGATGCATCGGTTGAGAGTTCTGACACGGACTACGCCTCTTTCTCCTGCATCCGGGTCGCGGCGCCATGCAGGAGAATCTGCATGGCGCCGGGCAGGAAGACTCTACGGGGGGATCGTGATCAAGCGGTATGCATGCGCCGGGAGCGTGCTGGGCGCATCTGCACGAAGACGGGATTGCGGAACATTGACCCGGTGAGCAAGCACTGACCTTGGCCAAGAGCGGGGACGGTCGCCCAGAGTGCCTCGTGAACTCCGCCCGTTGTGGCTCGGACGGGCGCGAGGTTGCCGGCTGACTTCAGCTGATGGATGAAGCGCGTGTTCGCCAGCTCGAACAGCTCCTCTGGTACGTGTCCTGGCTGCTGCGACACCAGCGCGAGCCCCATCCACCGCTTGCGCCCTCGGCGGCTGATGACCTGCAACTGATCCAGCACGGCGCGCATGCGTCCCGCGCTGGCTCGCGACACGAAGGTGTGCACCTCCTCGATCACGACGAGGACAGGCGGGCGAGGCGGCAGCCCCGGTCCGAGTGGCTGGCCGCGAGGAACAGCGATGACTCGGTCGAACAACGCCTGAAGGAGGAACGAGATGGCGATGTTACGCGCCGTGTCATTGGTTTCGCTGACGTCGAACACGCTCAGGCGGCCGGGTGCCAGGAGATCGTCCACGTTCAAATACGGAGTGTTCTGTGTGGGATTCCAGTCGAGCATGTCAGATCTGCCGAGCTTGAAGAGCTTGTTACGCAGCGTCGACGCGGTGTTCTTCTCTGGAACACCAATCTTGCCGGTGAGCAGAGGGATGGCACCTGCCGGGTCCTCCTGGACTCCGTCGATCAGCGTGCTGAGGGTGTACGGGCGTGCAGGCGGCGTCGTGGCGGGGCCGAGCGAACCCATCTTGCTTGGTCGCGAGGCCTTCGCCGCATCGCGTCGAGCTTGGGCTGTGATAGCGCCCCACATGCGAACCTGGGCCTCGCTCAGTTCGAGGATATCGGCCACGATCTCTTCGGGCACATCCGAGATCGGGACCTTGAAGAAGACAGGGCGGGGAGCATCTGTCATGCCCGCGTTCGGCACGTAGACACGGCAGTCGGGAAGTCCGCGCGGTAGCCGTTCACCGAATCGCTTTTCCAAAAGGAATGCAAGGTGGGGTTCATCATTACCTTGATCCATCCGGACGTACTCGCCTTCGACGTCGATGGCGACCACTGCCCATCCAGCCCGGATGGCCTCCTCCATCAACACCTGGGTCGTGTTGGACTTACCTGAGCCCACCGTGCCGAAGATGCCGATGTTGCGGGGAAGAAACCCCTTGTTCGTCGAGTCCGCCTCGACCCGCACTCCGTCGTACCCAAGGAGTGTCCCGAGTTGCATGTCGCCCTCAAGCCCGAGCATCCGGCGAAGCCTGTCGCTGGGGTAGATGAAGGCTTGGGAGTATGGCCGTGGCCGTGTGGACGTGGGGAGGACGACCTCCGCGTCTGTGACCTCGCCAAGGATCTCGATCGTGCCAGACGCGTAATAGGTGGGGCGGAACTGTGTGCGGTCAGGGTGAAGCAGCGTTGTACGGCTGATGGCCGAGTCGGGCCCAATCTCGTGTGGGCTGTGGAAGGGGCCTTCGACGACACGGCCTAGAAACGTGATTCCTTGTTCAGTATCGGTGATACCGACATAGGCATCGCGACGGAAGTGTCGCCTGAGCTGCTCCGACACCATGACACCGGTACTGGTGTTGTCGGTGCCTTGCCCGTCGAAGGCGACGAAGCCCAGAGTGACGAGCGATCGCGTGAGGCTGGACTCGGCCGCCACAATATCGCCTGAGTCAATCTCAGGCTCGCTGTTATCGAGCTCGGGTGGCGCGTTCCCTCCTGGTTCGCCGGTTTGGCGATCTTCACTCGCCTCATCCGGTTCATCGGCATCGGGTTCTGTCGGTAGGTTCTCCTCTACGCTCATCCGCGGGTCCTCCGTGGGTCCAGGTCGGCGAGTCCTTGTTCGACGCCGAGCTCCATCAGCCGGGTTTCGATGAAATTGCGGAACTCCCCGCCCTTGAACATCGTGCGGGCAACGTTGTCCGCGAGGTCGATGTGGAAGGGAAAACCCCGAGCCGTCGCCGCGACTCCCTCGTCAGGCAGCCCTCGTGTCCAGAGCGCATCGGCGAGGAACAACGCGGCAGCCTCCTCGACACGATCTTTGTGACACTCAAGGAGGAAGGGCCGATGTCCGGCCTTCATGAGAAGGATGGTCACTTCGGGTCCGACGTCAGCGATGAACTTCCGGAAGGTCGCCCGGTCCAGGTTGTTGAATCCCGCCTTGGAGGTGCCGGTGTCAGCGTCGCCGTCGAGGAAGATCGTCAGATCATCATGAAGGGTTCGAAGCTCGATGAACTCACCCGGTTCTAGGATGATGCCGGCGTTGAGCACGTCGAGATCCTCGGGGCTCTCGCTGACCGCGATGAACTGTTGGTTCTGGATGTATCGTCGGGCGAGGTCGAAGACCGGAGGAAGATTCTCTGCGGGTCTGCCCACGCCCGTGCGAAGTTCGTAGGGGATTAGCTCGCCGTGAATCATCCGCCAGTCGGCTTCCTGCGTGAGCAGAATTTGACGTTCGCCAAACAACATCAGGGCGCGGCTCGCCAGATTGGAGCTGCCATGCACCTTTCGAAGGTTCTCGAAGAACTCCCTGGCAGTGTCTCCGCCGGCTGACAGCTCGTGCTCGAAGACCCTTGTCACAAGGCGGACCGACTCGCCGGTGTTCGTGACGATCACGACTCCGATCTGGATTTTGGTACCACTCAGAAGCGGCACCGCAGCCACCGTGCCGTCAGAAGCGGCGACGATCCCCGAGCGTAATAGGCCCTTTGCCCACGCTAGTTTCTCCGGTTGTGGGCGCCGGATTTGAGTACGCAAGCCTGGGTTTTCGGAGAGGATCTCCGTGCGGAGTTGTTCGCGACGGGCATGTGAGGCCAGAACGGCTGCGTCGACCCGGTCGCGCAGATGATCAATATGCTTCTCCAAGTCGGTCCACGGTGCGACCGAAAGAATGTCAGCCAAGCTGTGGATGTCAGGCCGCATCGGAGGATCGCCCACCCAGCTCTCTCAGGCTCCGGTGACAGTTGGTAACTGATCGTGACACTTTCGTTAACGCTACTGAGGTGACGAATGAAGATCTAGACCCAAATATGTCATTCTCTGCGGTGTCGCATTGTCTGCGGCCACCGGCGATTCTCCAGCCGACACGTGATCGAGCATTCCCTTGGCTTGGATGAGGCGCACGTTCTTGGGCGCCCCGCTGCGTCGCTTTCTGCGGGTGCGTCCCGGCAGCCAGAAGGAAGGCCTCGGTGAGGATGAGCGTCAGCCTCCCATTCTCCTCGATGGGAAGGAACAGTCCGGCCGGCGGCGAAGACGATCGCGGTGCGACCGATCGGTGGTGGGACGGCGCAACGGTGGACCTCGGCGGGCGGCGTCAACGCCCCGAACGAGCCGCTGACGCCAGTGGTCGCGAACCCGGTTCGGCTCCTCACCGGCCCACCGCTGCTCGGTCGTGATCAAGGAGACGGCCCTCCGCCCGCAAGTGGAAAGCTCCTCGGGAGTTGCCTGTGCATGCCTCGGTGTGCGGCTGTGCTCCAGGCTTGCCCGCCAATCGCCTGCCGGTCAGCGCGCGCCATGTCTGTCCGACGCCGCCGTCCCCGCTGCCTGGGGAACGCCAGGCGCAGCACTGGATGGCCGCCACGCCGCTGCCACCAGTGGAGCAGGGGGCGGAGCGTGGGAGCCGGGGTCCGCCGGTTCGCCGGCCCGGCCAGCCGCTGCTTTGTGGTCAGGGTTTGCCGATGAAGCGTTCTCCGGCGGCCTCGATGCGCTCGATCTCGGTGCGGAAGAAGCGGGCCAGCTCCGCGCAGGCGGCGGGGTCGACCGGGCCTCCCTCACGTTTGGGCAGGTCCGGGTAGGGGCTGCCGAGGACGAAGATGTTCTCGTCGTTGTAGTTGTTGGCCGGAGCGGTGTAGTTGAAGGACCCGGCGATGACGACGGCCTCGTCGATGACCATGAGCTTGTGGTGCAGCTTGCCGAAGGCGGCGCTGCGCTTGGGGAAGTACAGCTCGATGCGGGCGCGGTCGAGGTCGTGGGTGGCGGCCCAGGCCTGGGCGCCCTGGCCGGGGTCCATGACGCCGGTGACGGTCCGCTTGGCCGCGGCCAGCGCGATCATGGCGTCGTCGATGCCCGAGGAGCCGGAGAAGGTGAAGATCGCGAAGTCGACCCGTTTGGCCGCCTTGAGCATCTGCTTCATGATCTCCAGCTCGGGCGCGTGGTCGGGCGCGAAAAGGATCTTGACCGGCACGCCGTTGAGGTTGAACGCCATGGGCACCTTGCCGTGGGCGCCGCGGCCGAACTGGCCGGCGCGCATCTGGGCGAACTCGGTGGTGTACTCGCGGCAGACCCGTGCGTCGTTGAAGATCACGATGTGGTTGAGGTTGCGGTGGCAGTCGGTGCCGGTGAAGTTCGCCGAGCCGGACAGGATCGCTGAGCTGGGCAGGGCGCGTTCGCGGAAGTCGCGGATGATGAACTTCTGGTGGAAGATCGCCGGGTTGTAGTCGGCCTTGACGTCGACGTTGCAGCGCAGCAGCGCGGCGAGGATCTTCCGGTTGGGTTCCAGGCTCTTGGCGCCGCTCTCCTGGCCCCACTGCACGCGCAGGCGGGCGGCGGCCTCGTCCTCCCCGGCCTTCGGGGCGATATTCGGGAGCTTGGCGGAGATCAGGTAGTCCTGCTCCAGGACCATGCGGACGTCTACGCCGCGGAAGCGGGCGTCGAGAATGGCCTGGGCGATGGGCTCGGAGTCGAGCTCTTGGACGGCGATGTCGAGGAACCGCTTGGCGCCGCCGATGAAGTCGATGATCACCTGTTCGAGGTTGTCGGCCGCGCCCAGTTCGGTGGGCCCGACAAATGCCTCGATCTTGCCTCCGGCAAAGACGGTCATACCGTAAGTATCACACTACGGAACGTGGACATCTCCGCAGGCACCACCCCAACCACCCAACTACTCTCAGCCCACCCCAAACCCACCCCCGAACCCCCGCCCCGGCCTGCCTTTGCCCCGCCTCGGGTCTCACCGCGGACCTGCCTCGGACCCGCGCCCCCTGGGCCCGCGCCTCGGGCTCGCGCCCCGGCCTCGCCTCGGATCTGCGCCCCTCGGCCTCGCCTCGGACCCGCCTCGGGGCCGTGTCCTGCCCGCCTCGGGGCCGCCTCAGCCTCGCCCGGGGCCGTGTCCTGCCCGCCTCGGGGCGGCCACGTTCTCGCCCCGGGCCGTGCCGTCTACCCGCCTCGGGCCGGCCCCGGACCGTGCCGTTGCCCCAGGAGTGAGGGAAGGACACCTAGGTGAGCCGGAGGGCGGCGCCGCCCGGAGGCGCGGTGGCCGGCTTTGGGTGGTGGGTCAGATCTGGTCAAGCCGGTCGGCCACAGGGGGTCTGGTCAGGGCTTCGGGATTGGGTGGGGGAGGGCGGCTTGCCGTACCGGAAAAAAGGAAAAGGCCCGGCACCGCGCGGGGTGCCGGGCCTTTCCGGGGTGGGTCAGCTGGCCCAGTCCAGGAGCGGGCGCGTGTTGCTGGGGTGGCGGAGCTTGGACAGCGACTCCTTCTCCAGCTGGCGGATCCGCTCGCGGGTCAGGCCGAGGTGCTTGCCGATCTCGTCCAGGGTGTGCGGCTTGCCGTCGACCAGGCCGAACCGCAACGCCATGATCTTGGACTCGCGCGGCGAGAGGTTGTCGAGCACGCCACGGAGCTGGTCGCCCAGCAGCTGGCGGTCGACGATCTCGGAGGCCTCGGGCGAGTCGACGTCCTCGATGAGGTCGCCGATCGTGGTCTCGCCGTCCTCGCCGATCGTGGCGTTGAGGGAGATGGGCTGGCGGCTGGTGCGCAGCAGTTCCTCGATCTGGTCGGGCGTCTTGTCGAGCTCGACGGCCAGTTCCTCCGGCGTGGGCTCGCGGCCGAGGCGCTGGTGCATGTCGCGCTCGATCCGCGACAGCTTCGACAGCATCTCCAGCACGTGGACCGGCAGCCGGATGGTACGGGCGGAGTCGGCGAAGCCACGCTGGATGGCCTGGCGGATCCACCACATGGCGTAGGTGGAGAACTTGAAGCCCTTGGTGTAGTCGAACTTCTCCACTGCCCGGATCAGCCCGAGGTTGCCCTCCTGGACCACGTCCAGCAGCGACATGCCGCGGTCGGTGTACTTCTTGGCCACCGACACCACCAGGCGCAGGTTGGCCTCCAGCATGTGGTCCTTGGCCTGCCTGCCGTCCTCGATGACCAGCTCCAGGTCCGCGCGTGCCGCGGCGGAACAGTTCTGGTCGCTGTCGAGCTTGTACTCGGCGTACAGCCCGGCCTCGATGCGCCTGGCCAGCTCCACCTCCTGGGCGGCGGTCAGCAGCGTGCGGCGGCCGATCGACTTGAGGTAGGTGTGCACGGAGTCGCCCATGACGGACTGGTTGTCGTCGAGGTCGAGCGGTTCCTGCTCCAGCTCGGCGTCCTCGTCGGACATCGCCGGCTCGTCGGGCTCATCCTCCGAGGAGGCGGCCTCTGGAGCCTTCGGCGCGGCGCTCTTCTTGCCGGTCGCGGACGTCTTCTTGGCGGTGGTCTTCTTCGCGGCCGGGGCCTTCTTGGTCAGGGCGGGCTCGTTCTCCGCGGCCAGGCTCACCCCGGCCTCGGTCAGCTCGCGCAGGATGGAACGGCCCTCGGCGGGGCTGATGCCGGCCAGCGCGAACGCGTCGCGCAGTTCCGAAAGAGAAAGGTGACCCTGAGCTCGCCCTCGGTCAAGGAGCTGGTCGAGGGTCGCGGGCGGGGCCGCCACGGCGGTTCTGGGCATGAGGACACCTCCTCCATACGGAGTCGAAGCGATCAGGCAGTTGTGGTGGGGCGGTGTGGCCGCTCGACGCACCAGTATCAATAACGTCATTCGCCGCCATTTGTTCCCGGACCCGGCAAAAAAGGGCGGACCGCGGAGAATGCGATCCACCCCACACCCTGCGGGAATTCACTCCGCCAGTTCGAACTCTCCCGGCTTGAGCTCGACCTCGGGCATCGGCATCGGTTCCGCGCCCTCCATGCGCTGCTCGGTCCAGTGTTCCAGGACCTTGGAGGGGTCGGGGTTGATGTCCTGGGAGACCACGACGCGGTCGGTCGGGGTGGGCGTAGGCGTGGGCGCGGTCTTCTCGACCTCCGCCCGGGTCTCTCCCCGGGCCTGGTCGACCCGGCCCGCCGAGGCGGCTGCCGCGACTGTGGCGCCACCGACGAGGATCACGCCGACGGCCGCCGCGGACGCCCACATCTTGCGGGTCTGGTTCATGAAGCGCTCCCTCTTTCTCTCGCCACCTATGACGCAGCCCGGCCGCGTCAGGTTCCGGTCCGCAACAGGGCGAGGTCGGTTTTACCGTTCGGCAGTAGCGGCAACCGGGGGAGAAGCCGCAGCTCGCGGGGGGCGGCGTAGGCCGGGAGCCGGTCTTTGGCGTAGGCGCGGAGCTGGTCGAGCGTGGGCGGGCGCGCGGGGTCGGCCGGCACCACGACCGCGACCACGCGCTCGCCCCATTCGGGGTCG
>NZ_JBHYIO010000054.1:0-60188 GCF_042740095.1 Nonomuraea sp. NPDC059023
GCGTGCGCTGACCCACCTCCCCTTTCCTCTTCTCTCCCTTTCCCCCGCAGCGGGAACGGAGAGGGCTTCCGGACGGGGATGAGCCGCCCACGAGGGAGAGTGACTCCCCGGGGGCCCGCGTGGTCCCGAAGCCCCGGGAGGTCCGGCAGCAGGACACGAGGGAGGTAGCGCCACCGCTGCCGGACGTTCAAGAGCCTGAGGGGGTGGCGGCTCCAGCGTTCGTGTGCGGGCCCCGGATCCCACACTCGTGTGACGCTGCTGGAGCCGCCCGCGATGGTCTGGTGCGTCAGCGGCTGCACCAAGGCCATCAGCGTTGGCCGACCGGGCTTCCAGGACGGTCAGCCAAGGGGTGTGGCTGCTCTCCGCAAAAGCGGGGCCCGAGCAGCCACCTCCCCTCCCCCCCCCCCCTTGGCGGGCACGGTTGCCTGCGCGCAACCGCCCGCCGGAGGGGTCCGGGTCCGGTAGCGGCACCCGCGATGATTGGGAGCGTGCCACTACCGGACGTTCTTTCAGTTCTCAAGAGTGGGCGGCCCCTTTCGCGCCTCGCGGCCTGTGCAGCCGTGCTCCGCACCCAGCGCAAATGGGAGGGCCGCCCACCGGTTGACCGGGCGGAAGGGGAACCGCCCGGTCGTTCCCGGAGGGTGGCTGACCGGACCTCCTCGGCTATCCGATCAGCCACCCCAGGGTGACCACGTCCGTGGTTGCCTGAGGCGCTCGCGGTCACCCGATTCTCGGGAGTGCGGCCGGGTGGGCCTGCGCGCCCGACCGACCGCATCACTCCCGAGAAGCCTTCAAATCTCGCGCGTCCCCTTATGGAGAAAGGGGGGCGGCCCCTCCCATCGCGGAGTCGGCGTGCGCGATGGTTTCCTCCCAGGTGAGGGACCGCCCCAGGCGGCGATCGACGCGAGCGGGGGACCCACGCGACACGCCACCCAGGCGGTGACCTGACCGGCAAGGACATCCGGCCAGCCACCACCGGTGACCACGCGCTGCACACCACGCGGCCACCCCGGACTCGAACAGGACACCGGCCACGGTCGCCCACCACCCGGTATCCCATCCGAGAAGCCACTACGAGTTGCCCTCACCCGCCCCGCCGCCCGGCCGGGATGCCACCGCCAGACACACCCAAATCGGAGGGAGCGCGGGTGAGGGCGCTGCCACCCACGGCCCCGCCCCACACGGACGGATCACGTCAGTGACAGGGCTTACGGCCGCCATTCCCCGGCCGCTGACGGCCACGACAGGCCGCGACACGGCGTCGACACCATCCGTGCCGGTCAGCGTGATCCCGTGCCGGTCAGGCGGTGTCCGGGGCCGCCACCGCCACCGACA
This sequence comes from Nonomuraea sp. NPDC059023, assembly GCF_042740095.1. NCBI lineage: Bacteria > Bacillati > Actinomycetota > Actinomycetes > Streptosporangiales > Streptosporangiaceae > Nonomuraea > Nonomuraea sp. NPDC059023. Next base: position 1,336 of record NZ_JBHYIO010000054.1, read on the forward strand.
ACACCCGGCCCACACGATCGGCCGCCCGGTCCGGGTAGGCCACCTCAACGATCGGCTGCGCCCACGACCACCAGAACAACCACTCACCCTCCCGCGGCGAAGCCGAGACCACCTCGACCAGCGTGGTGGCCTCCGGATTGATCACCCGCAGACGCGGCAACCGCCCCGCATCGGTCAGCACCCGCGCGAGTAAGCCCCGCTCGTGCAGCACCCGTTGAAGGTCGGTCAGGTAGCGGGCGGCCTGCTCGGCTATCACCGAAGGAACGGGATCGGACATGGTCAACTCCGAGAACGGTCAGGAGAAGGGGGAAGGGATGGAGGGCCGCAGCGCGGTCGGCGGATGTACCGGGCGCGGGGATGACAGCTTCAGGCGGACGGCTGGTTCTGCTTGCGACGCCGCCACACCACGTAACCAGCCCACACCACCACCCCGACAACCCAGGCCACGATGAGACCGAGCACCATCAGAGCCACCGGCCGGACCACCCCAGCGGGAGCCACCACGGAGAAGACCGCGAAAGCGGCGGTGAAGGCCACCAGCAGCCCGTTGATCAGGTGACGACGGAACACGACGAACTCCAGTTCACGAAACGAAAGAGGGAAGGCGCGCAACCGGATGGGCTTGGGTGTGATTCAGGGGCCGAACAGCGAACGGCCGTGAAGCGCCTTGCGGCGCGACCGCCAGCGGCGCCCGAGCACGACCCCCGCGAACAGGCTCGGCCCGCCGATGAGCACCGCCACCGTCACCGGCATCGGGATGCTGCCGGGCGCGGCGGTGATCCAGCCGACGTGGGCGGCTGTTACCAGGGCCGGGGTAACCACGAGCAGGTGATGGCGACGCACGGTGCTTTTCCGCCCTTCTCGGTGGTTGGCTTGAGCGTGGAAGGTGGGAGACGAGGTCGGCCGGCTACACCGTGGCCGGGGCGAGGAACAGCTCTTCGATCTGGGCCGGGGTCGGCTCGACGTCGAGATGGCACCACACCACGCGCCCTCCGGATAACGGCAGCCGAAAGCTGCCCCACCGGTTACGCGACAGCGCCTGCACAATCGCCAGTCCCCGGCCCCGCTCCGCCTCCAAACTCGGCGCCTGCAGCGGGATAGCCGACGGCTTGGAGCAGGACGAGCCGGGATCGGTGACACCCAGCCGCAGGTAGTCGCTGCCCTGACACAGCTTGAGCGTGATCACGCCTTCTGGGTCATCAGCTGTTGTATCTGGGACGGAAGCCGTACCGCCGTTGGCGTCGGCGTACTTGACGGCGTTGGTCACCAGTTCCGAGGTAGCCAGTTGGGCGATCTCCGAGGCGGGATGCCCGATCCCTAGCCAGGCGTCGATCGCCTGACGGGCCAGATACGGCGCCCGCGCACTACACGCCAACTCAATCGCGCCGAGATTGTGAAGTTCAGAGGATGGGACGTGGAAGATCACCGCATTCGCCTCGCTAATCGTCGATCACCGCCCAAGCCGCTGCGTGAAAGCAATGATGGTGGTGTGGATAGAAGTTCATCCGATGGTGCGGTTGGCCGTGAACGTCAATCTGACCTGAAACGACGATCTCAGATAACCCCTGCGTGCGGGGTGTAAGGCCAAGCACTTCCCAGGCACGAACCAGGTGTGCTACTACACATGCCCCGTGCATTCTCGTGTGTCATGGAGACGGAGGCGTTTGGCCATGCCAAACATCGAGCAGGAGCCCGCGCTAATAGCACCCCGGGCAAAATTCGGCGTCCATCTCCGCGAATACCGCAAAATGGCAGGCATGCGGCAAAAGGCACTCGCCGCTGCGCTCGGCTGGTCGGTATCGAAGATCAGCATGGTCGAACGCGGCGAGCGCCCGGCCGACGAGGAATTCGCCCGCGCCGCCGACACCGCTCTGGGCGCGGGGGGTGGGTTGCTGGAGCGATGGCGCGAGACCGTGGAACACGCCGCCCATTGGCCGGTCTGGCTGGCCCAACTAGCCGAGATTGAACAGCAGGCGGACATCCTGTGTACCTGGCAGCCGCTTATCGTTCCGGGCCTGCTCCAGACCTCGGCCTACGCTCATGCCATCTTCAGCGGCAAGCCTTGCATCACCGACGAAGAAGTCGAGCAGAGCGTTGCTGCCCGCATGGAGCGCCAGCGCGTCCTGCATCGAGAAGGCAGCCCCACGCTATGGGCGATACTGGATGAGGGAGTCCTGACCAGACTGACAGGCGGCGAGGCGGTGATGGCCGAGCAGATGAGACAACTTCTCACATTGGACGAACACCCTCGCATCAACATCCGCGTGCTGCCACGAACTTCCTCGCTGACCACAGGCCTGCAGGGCGCCTTCATCTTGGCCGGCGGAACCGGGATGCCGGACATGGCATACCTGGAGTCGATCACAATGGGCCAGCTCACTGCCGACAGCGGACGAGTCCGAGAAGTCAGGTTGAAGTACGAGATGCTGCACGACGAGGCCCTGCCTCGAAAAGCCTCGATACAACTGATTAGGGAGATGGCGGAGAAATGGACGAACTGACCGAACAGCTTCTCAAGAGCGCCGATTGGCGCAAGGCCACCCGCTCAGGCGACAGCGGCGACTGCCTCGAAGTGGCCCCCCTGCCAGACGGCCGCGTCGGCTTGCGCGACTCCGAACGCCCAGACCAACCCGCCTACGTCGTCTCACCCTCCGTATGGGCCGCCTTCATCGACGGTGCCAAAAAGAACGAGTTCGACTTCTAGGCCCTGATACGACTGAAGCCACACATGCAGGGGTCCTCTGAACTCGACTGAGGACCCCCGCCCGTAATCGGCCGAGTTCACATTCACGCTGACCCGCCTAAACCAGCGCGCCCCGTTCACGCCTTTGCCAGCTCATGGACGCGCCTGCAATCAAACTGAGAGCAGACCTCCCTGCCCACCTTCCAGCCACACCCCGCCCACTACCCTTTAGTGATCCTGCCTTTACCCGGCGGGTTTGAGCGATCAGCAGCAGCCGAGTCGCAGCGAGGTGCACAGTCACAGAAGGGGCAAAAGGGTAAAAAGTGACAGGCTCAATCGGCTCCTACTTTGCCGCTGGTTGGTCGAGCCAGGAATCGCGCTAGAGCTAGAGCGCCCGCCCGTTCTTCCGCAAAGCCCTTCCCGTGAGCTTCTCTCGGGCCTGGCTTGACCTGAGGGGTCCTGGGGCCGCCCGCGCGCCCACCGTGGACCCGCCCGCATGCGCCGGACGCGTGCCGAAGAGCACTGTGCGGGCGCCGACTCGGCCATTTCCGGCCGCCAGAAGAAGATCGAGAATCGAGAAGCCCCAGGTCGGGCGCGGTTTCTGAGGGTGGGGTGCCCGGGGCTCGAGCTCGGAACCTGCGGATTAAGGTCCCCGGTTTGGTTCTCGTATGCCGGGGTGTGTCTGGCTGTGTCGCGGTGGGTTGGATAGTGATGCGCGAATCTATGGAAGTCGGGCATATGGGGAACTCGGGTGGGGTGATGGTTTGCCCTGGAATGTCTGGGTTTTGAGGTCGTGTGTGTGGTGGTTGCTCGGCTGACTCGGTGGTGTCTGTGCTTTCTGGGTTGACCGAGAGTTGGTTTGCCGCGTTGTCCTAACTCGGGTCTTCAGCTCGGTATTTAGATCAGTGAGGGGAGTTTTTCGCTGGCTGATCAAGGAGAGCCGTGGCCGGATCATTCCATGCTGGTGCCGCTGACTGTCTGAACGGCGTTCGTGCTGCTGCGTGCACAGCGCCAGGAGGCTGGGGTGCTGGGCGCTGTTGGTGTTCTTGCCGGCTGTGCCGGCTGAGGCGAGCATCGCCTCCTCATCTCGTCGGCATGTGTTTAGGGCGCGGGATTGTGACCAGCGGATATCGCTTGACACCGGGGATGGAGGTGGGCGTCGATACCGTCCGCCCCGGGTCGGGTGGTGCGCCTACGCGTTGCGCTGTGGGCCGCCTACGGCGGCGTGTGCCGGGGGTGTGGCCCGGTTGCGGGTGCTGGGGCGGTGACGCCCGTGGGGTGCCGCTGACGGTGTCCTTCGGGGCCGTCGGCGGGACCGATCACCCCCGCCGTGTGTTAGCCGGATCGCATCTGCCGGTGCGGCGATCAGCGTGCGGGGCGCTCGCCAGGGCGGCGACAGCAGACACCAGGAACGAGGAAAGGTCAGGCACCACGATGAACGGAACCATCTTCAAGACGTGTTCGTGCCGGGACGAGGCGACGGGCAAGAAGCTCGGCAAGGCCTGCCCCCGGTTGCGCCGAACCGGTGGGGGAGGAGAGCAGCGGAGTAGTAGCCATGGCCGGTGGGGCTATCAGTTGGAGTTGCCCGCTCATGCTGATGGGCGGCGGCGTAATCCGCTGCGCCGTCAGGGCTTCGCGACGCTGGTAGAGGTGGAGGCGGAGCTAGGGCAGGCTCGTGAGCTGCTGGCGTTGGATGAGGATCCGCACATCCGGCGCAGGGTGACGGAGTTGATGTTGTCGGTGCTGAAGGACACGCGGGCGCTGCCGGCGGTGGAGGAGGTGCGGCGTAAGGTCCGCACCCGACAAGACCTCAACCCGTCCGTCACGGTGGCGGCATGGATGGAGGAGTTCCTGCGCAGAAAGCGCAGGATCGACCCGACCACGCGCCGCTCGTATGAGGCGCACATCCGGCTCTACTTCATCCCCTACCTAGGCGAGATCCGGCTGGATCGGTTGCGGGTCTCCGACATCGCGGGGATGTTCGACGCGATCGAGGAGTTCAACGACGTCATCACCGCCGCCCGCGCCAGCAGCGACCCGATCCAGCGGGCGGAGGCGCGGCATCGGCGACCGGTCGGTCCGGCGACGATGCACCGCATCCGGGCCACGTTGCGGCACGCGTTGAACATCGCGATCAAGCAGGACCGGCTGATCGACTTCAACCCGGCCGCCGTGGTCGAACTGCCCGACGCCGCATCCCCGAAGGCGCTGGTATGGACCGACGAACGCGTCACCGACTGGAACCGCGGGTTGCAGCGGCGGCTCACGGCCGAGCAGGTGCGGCGCGGCGGCGCGCTCAGCCGGGCGGTGATGCTCAACATTTACGCCTCCACACCGCGTCCGTCTCCGGTGATGGTGTGGACGCCCTCGCACACCTATACCTTCCTCGCCCACGCCACCACACACCGGTTGTACGCGCTGTACCGCCTGATCGCGCTGCGGGGGTTGCGCCGGGGTGAAGCGGCAGGGCTGCGCTGGCGGGACGTCGACCTGAACGCCGGAACGGTGGGTGTGCACTGGCAGATCACCCAGCTCGGCTGGCAACCGGTCCAGGGCAAGCCCAAGACCGAGGCCAGCGACCGCACCATCGCGCTCGATGACGACACTGTCACGGCGCTGCGTGCTCATCGCAAGGCCCAAGCAGCCGAGCGCCTGGCCGCGGGGGAGGCGTGGGTGGACAGCGGATTCGTCTTCACCGACGAGATCGGCAGGCCGTTGCACCCGCAGCAGGTCAGCGACCAGTTCTACCTGCTGGCCTTCCACGTGGGGCTGCCGCCGGTGCGCCTGCACGATCTACGGCACGGGGCGGCAACCCTGATGCTGGCCGCCGGGGTCGATGTGAAGATCGTGCAGGAAACCCTCGGGCACGTCTCCTCCACCTTCACGCGTGACACCTACATCAGCGTCTACCCCGAGCTGGCCAAGACCGCCGCCGAATCCACCGCCGCCCTCGTCAACACCGCAGCACGAAACGGCCAGCGGGCGCGGTTGATCACCCTGCCAAGCAAGACCGGCGACACCATCTCCAGCTGAGCCATCCAGCAGGGGAAGCGGGCCCGCCGCACCTTGGGCGGGCCTGCTTCCACGTACGGCCGGCAACCGGAGCTACAAAGCAGATGCAGGCGCCGGCCAGACTCGCAGGCCGCTTTCCTCGGGGTGGTTGCTACCAGGGCCCGGTACCTTCAGGTACGGGCAAACGTCTTGCCGGACACGAAGTGCCGCGGCCCCGGCACGGGCGGCTTGGCGGATGCATGACCAAGCGGCAGGTCAATCATGACCGCCACACCTTCAACGGGCGTTCCGGCAGGGCGCTCGCGTGGTCGTCTTTGGGGTCTGAGATGACATTGGCGGTCTAGATGATCTACCGGGTGACGCGGTCCGTACACGCGAGCAATCGACGAGCGACCAATCATGATCAACATCGAGGTTCGAGGGGGCTGAACTTCGAGAAACCCCACGTCGAACGCGGTATGGGAGAGTAGGGCGGGTGGGACTTGAACCCACGACCCACGGATTATGAGTCCGATGCTCTGACCGGCTGAGCTACCGCCCCTGGATGGAGTTGTACGGCGGCGCCAGCAGCACCGCCTGGGACATCATTCCATGCCCCGCAGCCTAGATGGAGTCCAAGGCGATCACATTCGTGGCTTTCTCGGCGCTCGGCAGAGGTAGTTTCGGACTTATGGCGGTCAAGCTGATCTATGAGACGCATGCCATCACCGTGGACAACGAGACAGGGATCGCCACGGGCTGGCTGCCGGGGGAGTTGTCTGCGCGGGGGCGGGAGCTGGCGGTGGAGCTGGGGGTTCGGCGGGCGGGCGTCGATGTGGTGTACAGCTCTGACCTGCGGCGGGCCGTACAGACTGCGGAGGTTGCCTTTGGGGGTGGGCGGGAGATTTTGCGGGATGCTCGGTTGCGGGAATGTGACTACGGGATCTACAACGGGCGGCCGGTGGATGAGCTGGCGCGGCTCAGGCGGCGGCACATCGACGTGCCCTGGCCGGGTGGGCAGAGTTATCGGCAGGTCGTCGCGGAGACGGCCGCGTTTCTTGAAGAGGTGATGGAGCGCTGGCAGGGGCGGACGGTGCTGGTCATCGCGCATTCGGCCAATCGGTGGGCGTTGCAGAACCTGCTGCACGGGGTGCCGCTGGAGGAACTGGTGGATGCGCCGTTCGACTGGCGGCCGGGGTGGGAGTACTCGCTCGCCTGAGCCTTACGACCTGCGCTTATCGTGGCGCGGGCGAGCGAGTACTCGTATGGGGGACTATGGGCGGTTGAGGCCCATGGTGTACGCGCCGGAGCCGCTGTAGGCGTGGACGCGGTAGCGGTAGTAGCCGGCGGTGCCGTTGTAGCTCACGCTCTCATCGGGGTTGGCGCTGTCGCCGCGGGCCACGATGGACCAGGACGATCCGCTCCACTTCTCCAGGTACAGGTCGAAGTCGACGCCGTCGGGGCCGTCCAGGCAGCCGGCGTGGGTGCCGGAGACCGTGGACTGGTAGTAGGTGCCGTTCGGCTGGATCTGGTTCTGGTTCGAGGTGAGGGAGCCGGTGTACTTCTCCCGGTAGTTGGCGCAGCCGGTGGGCGGGTTCGGGTCGCCGCCTGCCGTGACCAGGGTCAGGCCGCCTACCGACAGCAGTTCGGCCAGGGGCTGGAAGTACGTGGTGCCGCCGCTGCTGCAGTTGCCGGAGCCGCCGGAGGTCATGCCCTGGGCCTGGTCGCCGGAGATGAAGGCGCCGCCGGAGTCGCCGCCCTCGGCGCAGACGTTCGTGCGGGTCAGCTGGTAGACGGTGCCCTCGGGGTAGTTGACGGTGGAGTTGAGTGCCTGGACGGTGCCGCAGTGCCATTGCGTGGTGGAGCCGGAGCGGCACACCGAGCCGCCGGGTTGCGTGACGGCGGAGCCGCGTACCGGGAGGATTCCGGCGCTGTAGCCGTTGACGACGCCGGGGGCGGTCCACTGGGAGTTCGTCTCCACCCACGCGTAGTCGTCGCTGGGGAAGGACGAGATGCGGAAGACGCCCTGGTCGACCCGGTTGTAGCCCTGGGTGGCGTCACCGACGTCGCCGCAGTGGCCGGCGGTGGTGAAGCCGAGGGTGGTGCCGCGGCGGGCTGCGAAGCCGACGGAGCAGCGGTAGCCCTTCGACGGGATGTAGTAGGCGTCGCCGCCGCGGATGTCGTAGAACGGCTTGGGCCGTTCGGCCGAGAGTTCTACGCGTACGGCGGCCGCGTCCACGCCGCTGGCGGTGATCCAGTCGCGGGCCTCCTGCTCGGAGGCGGCCTGGACCAGGACCGAGTTGTCGCGTGGCGACACTGCCCACGCGTGGACGGAGGCCGGTGGCCTGGCGCGGTCGAGGCCGTCCTTGACCGCGGTGAGCTGGGCCAGCGTCCTCGGAACCACCTTGACCTGGGCTCCGGCCGAGGTGATGGTCCTGGAGTCGGCCGCGTCGACGGTGGCCACGACGAGCGCGGCCTGCGGCCCCTCGTGCCAGGCGCCGGCGTAGCGCTCACCGAGCCGTTTCTGTAAGGACGGCATGGTACGGCTCGCGCGCGCCTCGCCGGCCAGGCGGTCGAGAGCCTGTTCCCTGGTGATGCCGAGGTCGCGCTGGAGGGCGCTGATCATGCCGTCGGACGGGGGTTTGGCGACGGCGGGCGTGGTCGTGACGACCAGGGCCCCGATCGCGATCGCGACCAGAGCCGGGGTGCGACGAAGCATGGTGTCTCCTCGCTGCTGGGGGTGCCGTCACGGTAGACGGGGCCCCAGGGAGCGAGGAGTATCAGCTTGCTCATATCACCGGGTTATGGCGCGGTACCGAAACCCGGATTTCTCACCAGCCAATCCTGGTAGACGGGGCTGCGCCGTACCGCGTCGGCGTGGGCGGCCTTGGCCTGGGCGAGGACCCACGCGGGGTCGGGGGCGGTGGGATGGCGGCCGAGGAGTTGCCGCCAGCGCAGGGGCGCGCCGGTCAGCGGCACCTTCACCAGGCCCGCGGCGGGCTGGTGGGTGGCCTGGCAGAGCACGACGGCGCGGCCGACCTGGGCGAGGTGCGCGCAGGTCGAGACGTCGGTCTCGTAGATGGTGCCGGGGGTGAAGCCGGCGCGGGCGCACGCCATGGCGAAGCAGTCGGCGAAGCAGCCGTCGCCGGGCGTGACCGACCACTGCTCGTCGGCCAGGTCGCCCAGTTCGAGCTCCTTCTCCTCCGACAGCCGGTGGCCGGCGCCGAGCAGGACGAAGACGGGATCGACGCTGATCGTCTCCCATTCGAGCGAACCGGTGGGCGCGCCGCTGTCACCGCAGGCGCCGATCAGCACGTAGTCGAGGCGGCCGAGGTCGGCCATGGTGGTCAGTTCGTGTTCCGACCAGGAGGTGTGGGTGGTGACGGGGCGCTCGGCGGCGAGGCGGTCGACGAGCCCGCCGAGGACGGGGCCGTTGGTGGCGCCGATGCGGTAGCGCACGGAGGGGGTGCTGGCGAATCGCAGGGCTTCATCCTGAAGTTCTTTGGCGGCGGGGAGCAGGACGCGGGCGCGTTCGAGTACCAGTTCGCCGAGGAGTGTTGGCCTGGCGCCGCGCCTGTCACGTTCGAACAGGGAGCCTCCGAGCACCCTTTCGATCCGTTTGAGCTGGGCGGTTAACGCGGGCTGCGCCAGGCCGAGCAGGTTCGCGGCCTTGCTCACACTGCCCGCGTCGGCGACGGCGCGGACGATTCTGAGGTGCCTGAGCTCGAGGTCCATAACGGGAAGGTAAGACGGCCTTTCTTGGGTCGCAATGGGGATAAGTCAGGAAATATGACAGATATTGTTGAGGCCTCCTAGGTTAGCCGGTTAAGCACGACTATACGGGGAGGATTTGCACATATGTGGGCATGACGTGCGGACCCGGTCCGACGTCGGCATTCATGTCCGCGTCACTTGCCATCGCCCCCGAAACTGGCGGCCACACCGCCGCTGACCAGAGCGGTGGTCTAGATGAGTCAGGGCCGCTGAAGAGCGCGCAGGACGGCCGCCTGCTCGGCGGTGACCCCCGCCGCCCGCTGGGCCGCCGCCTCCCGCGGCCCGAGCCCGGCGGCGCACCAGGCCGCCACCTCCTCCAGGGGCACCGCGCCCCACCAGCCGGCCAGCACCTCCATGGGCGGTCGTCCCAGACGTGCGGCTTCGGGCGCGGTGAACCCCATCGCCCGGAACACCTCCGCCTGCGCGGGCGGGATCCGGCGCTCGGCCCAGTCGCGGGCCGCGCCGCCGTCCCACCCGGCGTCGGTGTAGGCGCGCGCCACGTCCACCGGGACTCCCGCCCGGAGCAGGGTACGCAACGCCGCCGCCTGCCCGGGTTCGAGATCGCTCAGCCGTATCCCCGGAAACAGCCGGGCCATCAGCGGCACCCGGTGCGGGGGTTCGCCGGCCAGGTGGCGGGCGGCGGCCTCCCGGGGCTTCACCCCGTGCTCGTGCCAGCGCACCGCGTCCCCGGGCGTCAGCCCGCCGCGCTGCCAGGAGATGACGCTGGAGGGGGTGGCGCCGGTGGTGCGCCAGAGCCGCGCGTCGTCCGGATCCTCCACCCCGGCCTCCCGCCAGGCCGCCGCCTCCACCTCCGCGAACCCGGCCCGACGCCATCGGCGCGTCTCGCCCTGCGTGAACCCCTTCCAGGCGCTCACGACTCCACCCGCACGACGTGCGCCCACGCGGGGACCTCGACCGGATCGGGAGGGGTGATCAGGCAGATGACGACCGGGTGGCGGGGGCGGGAGACGGGCCAGGGGGTGTCTCCGTCGGTCAGGACGACGGTCAGGCCGGGGCGGACGGCTCCGGCCGCCTTCAGGCCTTCCCGCAGGTCGGTGCCGCCACCGCCGGTCAGGGTGACCTCGCTCGCCCGCCGTACCCGCTGAGGGGGGTGGGCGGCGGCGTCGCAGCAGATCACGTCCACCTGCGCGCCCGCCCGCAGCACGCCGTCCACCTCGGCCAGCACCCGGCGCAGTGCCTCCTCCCGGACGCTGCCGGAGGTGTCCACCACGACGGCCACGCGCGGGACGGGCTGGACCAGGGACGGCAGCACCACGGACGGGACGGATCGGCGTGACGGGCGGGCGTAGCTGTAGTCGACGCGGCCGGTGGCTCGGGCGAGGCCGTGGCGGACGAGGGTGGCCAGGAGGGCGCGCCAGTCCACTGCCGGGCGGAGCACCTGCTCTGCCCATCGCCGCCAGCCGCCGGGCGCCGTGCCGCGGTGGGCGTCGATGCCGGCGGCGACCGCGCGTACCAGCAGGGAGCGTTCGACGTCGGTCATGACGGCGGGGCCGGTGTACGGCGGCGCCGAGCACGCGACCAGCTCGGGCGGGACGTCGATCAGGTCGACCAGCTCCAGGTACCGCTCGGCGAGCAGCCCGGCGGGCAGGCCCAGGGTGTCGGGGGAGACGGCGGGAAAGGGCGGCGGCGGGAGGTCGTCGTTGACCTCGGCGTCGGAGGCCAGCGGCCAGGCCTCGCCGCGGGCACGGGCGGGATGGTCGCGCAGGAGGTGGCCCACGTGGTGGATCAGCCACCACCCGGCCTCCTCGGCGGGAAGGTCGCCGGAGAGGTGGACGTTCCAGTTGGGGTCCACGCTCAGGCCGGGCGGGCCGTCAGGGTGCTCGATGGGACGCAGGGCGAACAGGGCGGAGGCCAGGTACGGCGCCCGGGTGACGGCCCACAGGCGGGCGGCGGCGATGCTCATGGCATCAGGCCGGCGGCGCGCAGGATCGGGGCCAGCTCCAGCATCGCGGGCGGCAGCGGGGTGCCTTCCGGGCGGCGGGCGGCCAGCGAGCGGGCGGCCCCCGCGGCCACGTCCGGGGTACGGCGGGCCACCCGGGCGACCAGGTTCCAGGCACGTTGCCAGGAGTCGCCGCCACCGTCGGCGCGCACGTGGGCGACGACCGAGCCGAGTACCGCGTGCAGCCGGTCCACCCGGTCGGGCAGGGGCGCCGCCGGGTCGGACAGCAGGGTCTCGGGGTCGGGAAGGTCGAGGTCGCGTACCCACGACAGCAGTTCGAACCCGGCCGCCTCGCCCACCGCGCCCACCACCAGCTCGGCCCGCACCCGTTCCGCCCACTCGCCCGGCCGGGAGAAGGTGCAGGCGAGGGCGGTCGCGGCCAGTTCCCACGTGCGAGGGCTGGGCCACGCCCGCCCGCTCTCCTCCGGCACCGCGAGCACCAGCGACGGCCGCACCCGCAGAAACGCCCCCACCAGCGCTCGGGCCGCACCCACTTCCGCCGCGGTGGGCGCCCCGGCCCCCGCGAGATCCGGTACGGCGAAGCCCCCCATGAACCCGTCGGCCACCGAGGCCGCACTGATCGACCAGTCCAGATGAACCAGCCGGTTGGCCAAAGGAGCCGACAGATCCCACCCGTCGGCCGCCAGCGCCGGCGGATTGGCCGCGGCCACGATCCGCACCCCCTCGGGCAGCGCGAGATCCCCGACCACCCGTTCCAGTACGACCCGCAACATGGCCGCCTGTACGGCGGGCGGCGCCGTGGTCAGCTCGTCCAGGAACAGGATGCCGTGCCCGGCGGCGGCGAGTCGTTCGGCCCAGCGGGGCGGCGCGAACCAGGTGCCGCCGTCCCGTACGACGGGCAGCCCGGCGAAGTCGCTCGGCTCCCGGACCGACCCCACGACGACCTCGACGGGCAGCCCCAGCTGCTCGCCGAGGGCGAGCACCGACGAGGTCTTCCCGGTGCCGGGGGCGCCCCACAGGATCACGGGCAGGTTCGCGCTCACGGCCATGGCCAGCGCATGCATGCGGACTCCTCTCGCGTCAACCTTCATTGACGAGTCTAGGTCAACGTAGATTGACGCGAGGGCGGATGTCAAACCTCCAGGACGATCTTGCCGACGAAGTCCGAGCCCTGCGCCAGCTCGTGCGCCTTGGCCGCCTCCTCCAGCGGGAAGGTGCGGTCCACGTGCACGTTCAGCACCTTGGCGAGCTCGGCCAGCGCCGCGTGGTCCGGCTCCACCTGGAAGCGCCGCCACCGCACGCCCCGGGCCGCGTACCGGGCGCCGTCCTCGTCGGAGATGTCGGCCGCGCCGAGGTAGGCGCCGCCCTCCTTCACCAGCGGCAGCGAGCGCCGCGGGTAGTCGCCGCCGACGATGTCGAAGACCATGTCCACCGGCTCGACCGCCTGGGCGAAGTCCACGGCGCGGTAGTCGATCACCTCGTCGGCGCCCATGCGCCGGACGAAGTCGTGCTTGCCGGCGCTGGCCGTGCCGATCACGTACGCCCCGCGCCGCTTGGCCAGCTGGACCACCAGGTGGCCGACCCCGCCGGCCGCCCCGTGCACGAGCAGCCGCCCGCCGGGCCGTACGTCCCAGGAGTCCTCGAAGCCCTGCCAGGCGGTCAGGCCGGACATCGGCAGCGCCGCCGCCTCCACGTGGCTCAGGCCCGGCGGCTTGCGGGCGAACTGGCGGGGCCTGGCCACCACGTACTCGGAGTAGGCGCCGGCCGGGTTCGGGAACAGGATCATGCCGAAGACCTCGTCACCCGGCACGAACCTGCCCTGGTAGGCCCCGGACGCCTCCACCACGCCGGAGACGTCGAAGCCCGGGACCAGCGGCGGCGTCATCCAGTGCGGCGGGTACGGCCCGCGCCGCAACTTCCAGTCGGGCGGGTTGACCCCGGCGGCGTGCACCTTGACCAGCACTTCGTTCGCCTCGGGGACGGGCCGGTCGACGTCGGCGAGCTCCAGGACCTCGGGCCCGCCGAAGGAGCGGTAAACGATCGTTCTCATGGCTGCCATCGTGGCCGCGGGCGGTATCACTTGTGAAGAAGGCACCCTTTTGATATCCAGGTTCCTGATGGATACCACCTTTCCCGACCTCCGCGGGTACGGCGGCGCCGACGCGTTCCTGCGGGCCTGCAAGCCCCGCGCAATCCTCGACATGCTGACCGGCAAGTGGTCCACGCTGGTCATGGGCGCGCTCCTGGACGGCCCGCGCCGCTTCAACGAACTGCGGCGCATCCTCGACGGCATCACCCAGAAGATGCTCAGCCAGACCCTGCGCGCCCTCGAACGCGACGGCCTCGTCCGGCGCACCGTCTACCCGACGATCCCGCCGCGCGTCGACTACGAGCTGACCGAACTGGGCCGCAGCGCCGGCGGCCTGCTCGCGGCCATCGCGGAGTGGTCGGCCGAGCACGCCGACGAGGTCTTCGCCGCCCGCCGCGCCTACGACGAACGCGCCGCGGAGCCCGTCCAGCCCATCTGATCAAGACCCCGGCATCACCCGGGCAAGGATTGGCAAGCCGGCGCGCGCCGCTCTTCCGCCTGGGTACGGCTCGCCGTGTGAAAGCACAGGTTATCGGCGGTCTCCTGGCCGTCCTGGCGTTGGCGGCCTGCGGTACGGCGGGCCAGTCGGGCGGTGGCAGCACCGGCGGCCCCGCGCCGGGCGGCCCGAGCGCGATCGGCACCGTGGAACAGGGCTTCAAGATCGGCCTGCTGCTTCCCGAGTCGAAGACCGCCAGGTACGAGAAGTTCGACCGGCCGTACATCACCGCGGGCATCAAGGCCCTGTGCCCCAAGTGCGAGGTCGTCTACAACAACGCCAACCAGGACCCGAACCTGCAACAGCAGCAGGTCGACACCATGCTGACCAACGGCGTGAAGGTGCTGATCCTGGACGCCGTGGACGCCAAGGCCATCGCGGGCGCGGTCAAGAAGGCGACCGACCAGGGCGCCAAGGTGATCGCCTACGACCGGCTGGCCGGCGGGCCCGTCGACGCGTACACCTCCTTCGACAACATCCAGGTCGGCAAGATGCAGGGCCAGGCCCTGCTGGACGCCGTCAAGGCGGGCGGCGACCCCAAGCGCGGCCCGATCGTCATGATCAACGGCTCGCCCACCGACCCGAACGCCGGTGACTTCAAGAAGGGCGCCCACTCGGTGCTCGACGGCCAGGTGACCATCGGCAAGGAGTACGACACCCCCGACTGGAGCCCCGACCAGGCCAACACCGAGGCCAACGGCGCCTTCACCGCCCTCGGCGCGCAGAACGTCATCGGCGTCTACGCCGCCAACGACGGCATGGCCGGCGGCATCGCCAAGGCCATGCAGAACTCGGGCGTCAAGCCGGGCACCCCGCTGACCGGCCAGGACGCCGAACTCGCCGGCATCCAGCGCATCCTGCTCGGCACCCAGACCATGACGATCTACAAGCCGATCAAGCCGGAGGCGCGCAACGCCGCCGAGATGGCCATCGCGCTCGGCACCGGCGAGGACGTCAAGGGCACCGCCACCGTCAACAACGGCACGAACGACGCGATCCCCGCCCAGATCATCCCGCCGATCGTCGTCATCAAGCAGAACATCGACGACACCGTCGTCAAGGACGGGTTCTGGACCGTGAAGGAGATCTGCACCCCGCAGGTCCAGGCCGCCTGCAAGGCCGCCGGGCTGGAATGACGTGGCACCGGTCCTGGCCCTGGAGGGGGTCTCCAAGCGCTTCGGCGCCGTGCAGGCGCTGACGGAGGTCTCGCTGGAGGTCAACGCCGGCGAGGTCCTCGCGCTCGTCGGCGACAACGGCGCGGGCAAGTCCACGATGATCAAGGTCATCGCCGGCGTCGGCCCGGCCGACGAGGGGGAGATCCGCTGGCAGGGCCGCCCGGTCACCATCCACAGTCCGGGCGAGGCGCAGTCGCTCGGCATCGCCACCGTCTACCAGGACCTCGCGCTCTGCGACAACCTCGACGTCGTCGGCAACCTGTTCCTCGGCAACGAGATCCGGCGCTTCGGCGTGCTCGACGAGGTCGCCATGGAGAAGCGCTCGCGCGACCTGCTCAACACGCTGTCCATCAAGATCCCGAGCGTGCGGATCCCGGTCGCCTCGCTGTCCGGCGGCCAGCGCCAGACCGTGGCGATCTCCCGCTCGCTGCTCGGCGAGCCCAAGGTGGTCCTGCTGGACGAGCCCACCGCCGCCCTCGGCGTCGAGCAGACCGCGCAGGTACTCGACCTCGTCGAACGGCTGCGCGCCCAAGGACACGGCGTGATCCTGATCAGCCACAACATGGTCGACGTCAAGGCGGTCGCCGACCGAATCGCCGTCCTGCGGCTGGGCCGGAACAACGGCGTCTTCGACGCGCGGAGCACCACGCAGGAGGAGATCATCGCCGCGATCACCGGCGCCACGGACAACGCGGTCTCCCGCCGCCGGGCCCGTTCCGAGGAGGGCGAATGACGCAGGAGAAGCCGGCGGGCCCCGCGGCCGAGGCGCAGGTGGACCCCCGGCTGCTGGTGCGCGAGAAGGGTTTCGCCGGCTACCTCGGCGAGTTCAGGCGCCGGATCAAGGGCGGCGAGCTCGGCCCGCTCCCCGTGATCGTCGGGCTGGTCGTCATCTGGCTCGTCTTCCAGACGCTCAACGACCGCTTCCTGTCGCCGCAGAACCTGTCCAACCTCAGCGTCGACATCGTCGCCACCGGCCTGATCTCGGTCGGCATCGTCTTCGTGCTGCTCCTGGGCGAGATCGACCTGTCGGCGGGCGCGGTCAGCGGCGCCTGCGCGGCCGTGCTGGCCGTGCTCAGCGTCGGCCAGGGCTGGGACCCGCTGCCGTCGATGATCGTCGCGGTCGCGGTCGGCGCCGCGATGGGCCTGTTCCACGGCTTCTTCTTCGCCAAGATAGGCGTGCCCTCCTTCGTGGTCACGCTGGCCGGCATGCTCGCCTGGACCGGCTTCCAGCTCTGGGTACTCGGCCCGAACGGCACCATCAACCTGCCCGACGGCCTGATCTCCAGCCTCACCGACACCTACTTCGCCTACGTCATCGCCGCCTACGGCCTGGCCGCCGCCGCGACCGCCGGATTCCTGCTCGTCTCGCTCGTGGGCAACGCCCGCCGCCGCGCCGCCGGCGTCCCCTCCCGCACGGTCGGCGACATCGTCTTCCGTACGGCGGTGCTGGCCGTCGTGGCGTTCGGCGTGGCCTACGTCCTCAACCTCTACCGCGGCCTCCCGCTCGCCCTGCTGATCTTCCTGGCCGTCGTGATCGTCACCGACTTCGTCCAGCGGCGCACCAAGTACGGCCGCAGCATCTTCGCGGTCGGCGGCAACATCGAGGCCGCCCGGCGGGCCGGCATCAACGTGGCCTTCATCCGCATGTCCGTCTTCGCCATCTCCGGCGCCTTCGCCGCGCTGGGCGGCATCTTCGCCGCCTCCCGCATCTCCAGCGCCAGCCAGGCCACGGGGCAGAGCAACGTGCTCATGATGGCCATCGCCGCGGCCGTCATCGGCGGCACCTCCCTGTTCGGCGGCCGGGGCAGCGCCTACTCGGCGTTGCTCGGCATGCTGGTCATCCAGTCGATCGCCTCGGGCATGGCGCTGCAGGGGGTGAGCAACGCGATCCAGTTCATCGTGACCGGAGCGGTGCTGCTGGCCGCCGTGGTCATCGACTCGGTCAGCCGCCGCAGCCAGAAGGCCAGCGGCCGCGCCTGACCACCGCGCTCACGGCCGGGTCAGGGCGCGGGCGGCCGCGGCGGCGATGGTCGTCACCAGGGCCCACCCGGCCACGATCACCACCAGGCTGACCGCCTTGGCCAGGCCCAGCGGGTTCCAGACGCCGTCGTGGCCCAGGTTGGCGAGCGGGATCAGCAGGTCGAGGGTGTAGAGGAACGGGTCCCAGGCCGGATGCTCACCGGCCTTGATCGGGCACAGGGACGGGCAGCTGACCGTGGCGAAGTAGACCGTCCCCGCCGCCAGGATCGCCACGAACGCCACGACGGCCCGCCAGGGCTGGTAGCCGTACCCGAGCACGAGGTCCTGCAGCGCGCCCCACGCCCGCGCGAGACCACCCCGCGCCCGCGCGGTACGGCGCAGCTTCTCCCGCAGCACGCGCCCCGCCTCCCGGTGCAAACCGGCGGCGCGGTAGGCGGCGGCGAGCTGCTCGTAGGGCTGCGGCGTGCTCGGCGCCGCCCCGCGTTCCAGCCAGGCCAGGCGCTCGTCGGCGCACTCCGGCGACAGGGGGCCGAGCCGCTGGTAGGCGAAGCCGTCCAGGTCGGTCTCGTGGCCGGCGCCGGGCTGGTCGGCGTACGCGGTGATGCGGGCGTTGCGCAGCGAGACGCGGCCGGAGCTGCCGGGCGCGGGGGTGACGACGGCGGTGGCCACCTCCGCGTCCGCGAGGTCGATCATGGTGGGGTCGGACGAGGGGCGGATGAGGACGGCGTCGAGGTCGAGTTCCCCGGTGATCCGGGCGGCGCGCAGGCTGAGCGGGCCGCCGATCTCGGCCGTGGCGAGGCAGGCGTAGCCGATGACGGCGCCCCTGGCCCACACGCCGTCGCCGATCCTGGCGCCGTGCAGGTCGAGGCCGCCGAGCTGGGCGCCCACTAGGTCGAGCTCGCCGCCGATCGTGAGGCCGGGTCCGTCGTCGTCGTGGCGCGGGGAGGCGCGGCCGTTGAGCCAGCCGCCGGTGACGGCGAGGTTGGCGTTGAGGAACCCGGCGACGCGGGTGCGGTCCAGGTCGATGTCGATGTCGACCCGCGCGCCCTGGATCCAGAGGTTCCCGTCGAGCACCGCGTCGCGCATCATGAACGTCCGGGCCCTGAGCAGCTCCGCCGACAGTTCCGGGAGGTGGGAGTCGTTGAGGCAGATCGCGCCCGCGGTCGCCGTGGTCAGGTTCACGCCGTGCTCGAACGTGCAGCCCACCAGGGCCAGCGCGGGCTCGATGACGGCGCCCTCCAGGTCGAGGCGGCCCTGGATCTCGGCGCCGGTGAGCTTCAGCGCGGCGACCCTGCCGGGCAGCGCGTCCGGGCCGTGCAGGAGGAGTTCGGCGACGACGTCCGCGCGGACCTTGCGCTCGGCCTCGTCCAGGGCGCCGAGGTCGAGTTCGGCGCCCTGGCGGAAGGAGTGCCAGAGGCGGGTCTCGGCGGGGTTCCAGTCCGTTGGGGGCACGAGTCACTTTCTACTCGCGCCCGACCGAAAAGCCCAGGGGAGATGACATGCGGGAATCGGCGCTCGACCCGGCGCAGGCGCGGGCCAGGTTCAGGCAGGGGGAGCGGGTGCCCACGGCGGGCTGGTGCGCGGGCTGGACGCAGGCGAACCTCATCGCGCTGCCCGCCGCGTACGCCGCCGACTTCCGCCGGTTCGCCGAGCGCAACCCGAAGCCCTGCCCGATCCTGGACGCCGGTGAGCCCGGGGCCACCGCCACCCGGCTGTTCCCCGGTGACCTGCGTACCGACCTGCCCGGCTATCGGGTCTACCGAGGCGGCCGCCCGGTCAAGGACGCGACGGACGTGCTGGCCGACTGGCGCGAGGATCTGGTCGCGTTCCTGCTCGGCTGCAGCTTCACCTTCGAGGCGGCGCTCATGGCGGCGGGCGTCCCGGTCAGGCATGTGGAGCTGGGCGTGAACGTGCCGATGTACCGCACCGCCGTGGCCTGCGAGCCGGTCGGCGTCTTCGCGGGGCCGCTGGTCGTCTCGATGCGGCCCGTCCCCGAGGAGCTCGTGGAGGTCGCGCGGGAGGTCACCGGCCGCTACCCGGCGGTCCACGGCGCGCCCGTCCACGTGGGGGATCCGGCAGCTCTGGGTATCCAAGACCTGAAAAATCCGGACTTCGGGGATCGGGTGCCGGTTGGCCCGGGGGAGGTGCCGGTGTTCTGGGCGTGCGGGGTGACGCCTCAGCTCGCGATCGGCGCCGTGGACTTCGCCATCGGCCACCTCCCGGGGCACATGGCGATCATCGACGCCCGCGATGAGGACTTTCGAGTGACTTAGCGAGATATTTCGCCGTATGGGTGGAGGCGTCGGCCAGCTCGGCCGGCGTGCCCGTGAACACCACGCGGCCGCCGTGCTGGCCCGCCTCCGGCCCCATGTCGATCACCCAGTCGGCGTGCTTGACCACGTCCAGGTCGTGCTCGACCACGATCACCGTGTTGCCGCCGTCGACCAGCCGGTCGAGCAGCGCCAGCAGCGTGTCCACGTCGGCCATGTGCAGCCCGGTCGTCGGCTCGTCGAAGACGTACACGTTGCCGCTCTCGCGCAGCCTGTGGGCCAGCTTGAGCCGCTGCCGCTCGCCACCCGACAGCGTGCTCAGCGGCTGCCCGACGGTCAGGTACCCGAGGCCGAGCTCGCTCAGCGCGCCGAACATGCCGAACACGCCGTCGGCCTCCTCCGCCGTCATCGCCAGGACGTCGGCGATCGTGCGGCCCTCGTAGCGGTAGGACAGGGCCGCCGGGTTGTAGCGGCTGCCGCCGCAGGCGTCGCAGACCGACGTCACCGGGTCCATGAAGGCGAGGTCGGTCTTGATCAGGCCCTTGCCCTCGCAGGCCGGGCAGGCGCCCAGCGCGTTGAAGCTGAACCAGCCTGGCTCCACGCCGTTGGCGGCGGCGAAGAGCTTGCGGATGGAGTCCATGGCGTTGAGGTAGGTGGCGGGCGTGGAGCGGATCGAGCCGCCGATCTGCGACTGGTCGATCGCGATGCCGTCGGCGAAGGCCATGAGCGTGCTCTTGCCCGATCCGGCCACGCCGGTGACCGCGGTCAGCACGCCCAGCGGGACGCGTACCGAGACGTCGTGGAGGTTGTGGCGGGAGGCGCCCGCGATCGTCATCCAGTCCGACGGCGTGCGCACCTCCGCTTTGAGCCCGGTGGTGCGGCGCAGCATGCGGCCGGTGAGCGTCGTCGCGGCGCGCAGGCCCGGCACGCCGCCCTCGTAGACGACCTCGCCGCCGGACGCGCCGGCGCGCGGGCCCATGTCCACCACGTGGTCGGCCAGCTCGATGATGTCGCGGTCGTGCTCGACCACGATCACCGTGTTGCCGCTGTCGCGCAGCTCCAGCAGCAGCTCGCCGAGCAGGTGCACGTCGCGCGGGTGCAGGCCGACGCTCGGCTCGTCGAAGATGTAGGTGAGCCCGCTCAGCGAGCTGCCCAGGTGGCGCACGGTCTTCAGCCGCTGCGCCTCGCCGCCGCTCAGCGTGCTGGTCTGCCGGTCGAGGCTGAGGTAGCCGAGGCCGACCGTCTCGATGCGGCGCAGCGCCGCCACGGCCGGGCCCGCGACCGGGTTGCCGAGGCCCTCCAGCACGACGATCAGGTCGGCGACCTCCATCGCGCCGTAGTCGGCGATGTTGTGCGCGCCGATACGCGAGGCCAGCGCGGCCCGGTTGAGCCGGGCGCCGCCGCAGGTCCGGCACGGGCCCTCGGCCAGCATCTTCTTCGCCGACACCAGCTCCTTGTCGCGCTTGAGGTAGAGGCGGTCGAAGCGGTCGGCCACGCCCTCGTAGGTGCCGCGCTCCATCTTGAAGCTCTCGCCGTGGAGCAACTGGCGCGTCTCCTCGGGCGTGAACTCGCCGACCGGCTTGTCCATGTCGAACAGGCCGGACTGCTCATACAGCTTCCACGTCCACGAACCCACCGACCACAGCCGCAGCGCGCCCTCGTTGAGCGACAGGCTCTTGTCGATGGCCAGGTCCAGGTCGAGCTGGACGGTCTTGCCCAGGCCGTCGCACTCGGGGCACATGCCCTGGGGGTCGTTGAAGGAGTAGGCGCTCGCCGGGCCGGCGGAGGGCCGGCCGTACCGGGAGAAGAGCACGCGCAGGATGGGGTGGATCTCCGTCATGGTGCCGACGGTCGAGCGCGCGTTGCCGCCGACGGGCTTCTGGTCGACGACGACGGCGGGCGTCAGGTGGGCCAGCCGCTCGGCGCGCGGCCGCTCGAACTTGGGCAGCCGGTTGCGGATGAACGCGCTGTAGGTCGCGTTCATCTGCCGCTGCGACTCGGTGGCGATCGTGCCGAACACCACCGACGACTTGCCCGAGCCCGACACGCCGGTGAAGACGGTCAGGCGCTCCTTGGGCAGGCTCAGCGAGATGTCCTTGAGGTTGTTCTGCTTCAGTCCGGCCAGAATGATGTCCACGGGCACTCCTCATAGCTTTAGCTACTACCTATAGCTTATGCTATGGCTGTGACAGATCGTCGAGCCCGCCGCCGGACGGAGACCCAGGAGGAGATCCTGCGGATCTCCCTGGAGGTGATGGCCGCCGACGGCGTGGCCGCGCTGAGCATGACCACCGTCGCCCGACGGCTCGGCATCCAGCCGCCCTCGCTGTACAAGTACTTCCCATCGCGGGCCGCGGTCTACGACGCGCTCTTCGAGCGCGGTCAGAAGGGCTACCTCGACGCCGTACGGCAGGCCGCGGAAGGCCTGGAACCGGGCCTGGCCGCCATGGGCGCCTCCCTGGAGGCCGGAGCCCGCTGGATCATGGCCAACCAGATCCTCGCCCAGCTCCTGTTCTGGCGCCCGGTGCCCGGATTCACCCCTTCTGAGCGGGCCTACGCCCCGGCCCTCGCCATCCGCGGGCACTTCGCCACCCTGATCGAGGGCGCGGTCGCCCGCGGCGAGGTCGCCCCGGAGGCCGCGGGGGAGGAGGGCCTCGCCCTGGCCGCGAGCCTGATCGCCGGGGTCGTCTCCCAGCAGCTCGCCAACCAGCCCGGGGCCTCCTACGACGACGGCGTCTTCATGCGCCTGGTCCCGCGCCTGCCCGAGGTGTTCGCGGGGGCATACCCGCCGCGGTGAGCTGCTCGCCGACGCCGGGCGCGCCCCGCCGGTTGTCGATCTCCAGGTGGGGTACGGCCGGCGGCTCGTCCACCCGGATCGCCGCCAGGTAGTCCTCGAACGCGCCCAGCTTGCCGGCGTCCCGGTCAAGCCCCCGCGCCACCAGCCGCTCGCGCAGCGTCGGCCCGTCGGAGCGCACCCACACCAGCCGCGCCGGGCCGCCGCCGAGCTCCTCCACCCAGCGCTCCCACAACTCGGCCGAGTGCACCTGCGAGGTGAACGGGCCGTCCAGCATCACCGGGCAGCCGTGGCTCCTGATCGTCCGGGCCAGACCGGTCAGGCCGCCGTACTCGTGCCGTTTGACGTGCTCGTCGTACCAGGGGCCCTCGCGCTCGCCGGGCGGCCGGCCGTACGCCCGGAGGGTCTCGGTGACGAAGCCGCCGTAAACGGTGTCCTTGTCCAGCAGCGCCGGGACCGGCGTCAGGCGGGCCAGGAGCGCGGCGGCGACGGTGGACTTGCCCGCGCCCGGCGGGCCACTGATCACCCAGACAGGAACCACGAGGTCAGAGCCTACGCGGATCTGCGTATCCGACAGCCTCCTGCCGTCGGACGCCCTTCGCGCGGCGCATGGCCAGACTCGGCGCATGCTCACCCTGTTCGTGCGCGCGTTCCGCATCGCGGATCTGCGCCGGAAGCTGCTGTTCACGCTCGGCCTCATCGTCCTGTTCCGGCTGGGCCAGATCGTGCCCTCGCCGGGTGTGGACGTGGTCGCCGTGCAGCGGTGCCTCGGCAGCGTCAAAGGCGGGCTGGCCGAGATGGTGCAGTTGTTCAGCGGCGGGGCGATGCTGAAGCTGTCGGTGTTCGCGCTCGGCGTCATGCCGTACATCACGGCCAGCATCATCATGCAGCTCATGGCGGTGCTCATCCCGCGGCTGGACGCGCTGCGCAAGGAGGGCAAACAGCAGAAGATCACCCAGTACACCCGCTACCTCACGGTCGCGCTGGCCGTGCTCAACGCCACCACCGTGGTCGCGCTGGCCAGGAGCGGGCAGCTGTTCCCCGGCTGCCGGGAGCCGGTGCTGCGCGACGACGGCCTGCTGAGCATCGCGGTGCTGGTCAGCGTCATGGTCGCGGGCACCTGCGCGGTCATGTGGCTCGGTGAGCTGATCACCGATCGGGGAATCGGCAACGGCATGTCGATCCTGATGTTCACGCAGGTCGTCGCGGTCTTCCCGTCCTACATGTCGACGATCTTCACGATGAACGGCTTCGCCGCCGTCGTCATCCTCGTCTCCGGCGTCTTCCTGGTGGCGGCGGTCGTCTTCATGGAGCAGGCACAACGGCGCGTGCCCGTGCAGTACGCCAAGCGCATGGTCGGCCGCAGGACCTACGGCGGCACCAGCACCTACATCCCGCTGAAGGTCAACCAGGCGGGCATCGTGCCGGTCATCTTCACCTCCTCGCTGCTCTACATCCCGACGCTCTTCGCCGGCCAGGTGCCGTGGCTGGCGCCGTACCTCGAAGGCGACCATCCGCTCTACATGACCGGATACTTCGCGCTCATCGTGGCCTTCGCCTACTTCTACGTGTCGATCACCTTCAACGCCGTCGAGGTGGCCGACAACATGCGGCGCTTCGGGGGTTTCGTCCCGGGCATCCGGCCTGGCAAGCCGACCGCCGGATACCTGTCGTACGTGCTGTCGCGGCTCACCGCGCCCGGCGCCGCCTACCTCGGCGTGCTCGCCCTGCTGCCGCTGGTCGCCTTCGCGCTGCTGCGCGACCCGTCCACGCAGCAGAACTTCCCCTTCGGCGGCGCCAGTGTGCTCATCATGGTCGGCGTCGGCCTCGACACCGTGAAGCAGATCGAGGCCCAGCTGCAGCAGCGCAACTACGAGGGG
The DNA here is from genome assembly GCF_042740095.1 of Nonomuraea sp. NPDC059023. Classification (NCBI taxonomy): domain Bacteria; kingdom Bacillati; phylum Actinomycetota; class Actinomycetes; order Streptosporangiales; family Streptosporangiaceae; genus Nonomuraea; species Nonomuraea sp. NPDC059023. The sequence goes on from NZ_JBHYIO010000054.1 coordinate 25,389, forward strand.
CTGCTCAGGTAGGCAGGACCAGGCCCGCCCGCATCGCGAACACCACCAGCTGGGCGCGGTCGCGGGCGTGCAGCTTCACCATCGCCCGGCTCACGTGGGTACGGACCGTGTCCGGGCTGATCACCAGCTCCCCGGCGATCTCCTCGTTCGAGCGCCCGGTCGCCACCCACGCCACCAGTTCCCGCTCGCGCGGCGTCAGCGTCTCCACGCCCGCGACCGGCTCGGCGCCCGCGTGGCGGCCGAACAGGCCGATGACCTTGCGCGTGATGGACGGCGACAGCAGCGCCTCGCCGGCCGCCACCACCCGGATCGCGCTGACCAGCTCGTCGGGGGAGCTGTCCTTCAGCACGAAGCCGCTCGCGCCCGCCTGCAGGGCGGCGAAGACGTACTCGTCGACCGCGAACGTGGTCACCACCACGATCCGCGTGCCGCTCAGGCCCGGGTCGGCGGCGATGGCCCTGAGCGTCTCGACGCCGTCCATGCCGGGCATGCGGATGTCCAGCAGCAGCACGTCGGGGCGGGTGTCGCGGAGCAGTCTGAGCGCCTGCGCGCCGTCGGCGGCCTCACCCACGCACTCCAGGTCGCCCTCGCGCTCGATCAGCGCCCGCAGCCCCATCCGCACGACCGCCTGGTCGTCGGCCACGGCGACCCTGATCACGCGCCGCCTCTGTTCACGCGTCGTCTCGGTTCACGCGCTGTCGCCGGTGCGGGGGAAGTGGGCGATCACCCGGAAGCCGCCGCCCTCACGCGGGCCCGCGGCGAACCGGCCGCCCGCGGACTGCACCCGCGCGCGCATCCCGGTCAGCCCCCGGCCCTCCGCCGCGCCCGACCAGCCCGCGCCCCGGTCGGCCACCTCCACCACGTACACCCCCGGGTCCGCCGACAGCCGCACCAGCGCCCGGGTCGGGCCCGCGTGGCGCAGCACGTTCGTCAGCGACTCCCGCACCACCTTGTAGACGGCGCCGCTCAGGTCGGCGGGCACCTTCGGCTCCGCCGGCTCGACGTCCACCGGCAGCCCGGCCGCCCGCACGCCGTCGATCAGCCCCGGCAGGTCGCCTTCGGCCTCGATGCCGTCGAGGGCGGCCCGCAGATGGGCCAGCGCCTGGGTGCTGGTCTCCTTGATGGCCAGCAGTGAGGCGCGCGCCTGCTCGGGGTTCTCGTCGAGGGTGACCAGGGCCAGCCCCGCCTGCATGGCGATCGCCGCCAGGCCGTGGCCCGCCGCGTCGTGCACCTCTCCGGCGATCCTGGCCCGCTCCATCGCGACCGCGTCACGCCGCGCCGCCATGCCCCACGTCTTGTACGGCCCGGCCTGGCGGACCGTTTCGGCCGGCCGTACCGGATCGTCGGCAGGAGCGGCCCCGAGCGCCTCCACGACCGCGGCGCGCACCTCGGCGGCCGGGGCGCGGACCTCCGCGGTCAGGGCACGGACGTCGGCGGCCGGGGCGCGGACCTCGGCGGGAGCGGCGGCCTCGCGGATCTCGGCGGCGACGCGGGCGGGGTCGTGGGGGACGGTCTGGGCGGCGGCCTCCGCGGCGGCGGCCTGCGCCTGGGCGAGGCCGCTGAAGGACCACGGGACGGCCAGCCAGCCCGCCCACGCCAGCACGACGACCGCGGGCAGGTCGCTCAGCTTGGACAGGCGGGGGAGCTTGCTCACCCCACGATCCTAACCAGTCGTCAGCCGGTCCCGGTGAGCCAGCGCAGCGGGTTGGTGTGCGTGAGGAGGCGGCGCGTGTCGTCGGGCACGCCCGCCTCGCACAGCCGGGGCAGCAGCGCGTGGAACAGGTGCGCGTAGCCGGGACCCTCGTAGCGCTGGAGCTGGGCGACGCGGCTCATGCCGGAGCCGAGCAGGATGCGCTCGGCGTGGCCGTCCTCGATGAGGCCAAGGACGAGACGCGCGGCCTGCTCGGGGCCCTGGGCGAGGGAGGACAGGCCGACGTACGCGCCCGCCTCGGCGATCTTGCGGGCGGCGCCCAGGTCGGTGCCGGTGTAGCCGACGCTGACGCGCCGCGCGGGCAGGCCCTGGCCGAGCATGATCTCCAGGATGCCGGTGGGGTCCTGGCCGTGGGTGGCGACCGGCAGGCGCGAGGACTGCGAGGCTCGGGCGGCGGCGACCAGGCAGCGCTCCTCGACCGCGGTGGGCTCCTCGCCCCAGCAGCCGACCGCGCCGATGACGCCGGGGAAGACGCCGGTGCCGTCGAGACCGGAGGTGATCTCGCTCATCAGCCGGCCGGTCAGCTCCTCGACGCTCGCGTCACGGGCGTCGGCGAACGGCTCGGCGTACAGGCCGGTGGCGGCGATGACCGGGACCCGGCTGCCGGCGGCGATCCTGGCCAGGGAGGCGGCGTCGCGGCCCATGCCCATGCAGGTGAGTTCGACCACGAGGCCGAGCCCGTCCTGCTGGCGCAGCGAGCGCAGTTCCTCGGTGACGGGACGCTCCTCGTCGAGCCAGCGGTGCGGGTCGGAGTCGACGCCGACCGCCCAGCGCATGTCGTTGCGCAGGTGCTCATGGGGGAGAACGGCACCGGTGATCGCGGCCGCGCGTATGGGGCCGGTGACGGTGCGAAGCATGACCTCGGGCATGCCAGACATTAACCGATATTTGCCGCTCAATGCCTGTTTTGAGGCGAAGATCTACCTGCAAGGAGAATGAAAGCGGCACCGGTATCGTGGTTCGCACACCGACAGTCGCGGGGGGATCGTGCCTATCCAGAACTCCGAGACCGGCGACGCCGACAAGCTCAAGGACGAGGCGGCGCGCAGGTCCGGCATACACGGGTGGCTGGACGGAGTCAGGTCGACCCGATCCGGCGCGCTCACGCTGAAGATCGTCATCGGGGTCATCGGATCCGTCATGGTCATCGGCGGCCTCATCATGGTGCCCTTCCCCGGACCCGGCTGGCTGGTCGTCTTCGCCGGCCTCGCGGTGCTGGCCACCGAGTTCCACTGGGCGCACAAGGTGCTGGAGTTCGGCAAGCGCACGCTGCACGCCTGGACCCAGTGGTACAAGCGCCAGGGCTGGACCGTCCGCATACTGGTCGCCGTCGTGACCGTCGCGGCCGCCGGCGTGATCGTCTACCTCGGCCTCAGGACCCTCGGCGTCGACCTCCTGCAGATGGCCAAGGACTACCTCTAGACCCGTTCGGCATCACGCGGGACTTCGGTCCCAGGAGTGTCTAATCTGCGGGCGTGCTCGTCAAAAGCGTCCTCGCGGTGATCGCGCTGCTCGCCCCTGCGGGCGTGGCCGCCAACGTGCCCCTGCCCGGCACGGGCGTGACCGTCCAGGAGCAGGCAAACGATCCGGTACGTCTCAGCTCCTACGGATTCGGCACCAAGCGCACCTACCTGAGGGCGCTGACCGGCGACACCTTCGTCCGGCAGAAGGGCTTCTCCGAGGCGGCGCTCTCACCCGACGGCCGCAGGGTCGCCGCGGTGCCCGACGCCTACCGCTCCGGCTGGGACTCGGTGGTCGTCACCGATCGGGTCGCCGGCAAGCCCGCCCGCATCCGCACGGTCAGGAAGCCGCTCACCGCCTCCTACGCCTCGTGGTCGCGCGACGGCACCAAGGTCGTGCTGACCGTGGAGAAGAAGGTGAGCGGCAAGTGGCGCACGACCGGGTTCACCGTCGTCGACGCGCTCGCCTCCACCGCCCGCACGGTCACCGTGACCGGCACCGCGGCGCGCGCGGGCTTCTGGTGGACGCCCGACGGCAACCTCGTCGCCGAGTACGGCAGGGGCCTGCGCGTCTACAACCCGGCCGACGGCAAGGTGGTGCGGACGTTCCCCTCGATCGGGCTGCCGACCGGCCCCGAGGACGCCTTCTCACCGTCGGGCAGGCAACTGGCCATGTGGTGCCCGTCGTCGTTCACCGAGCAGCTGTGCGTCGTCGACCCGGCCAGCGGGAAGATCGTCCGGCGGGTGCGGGCCGAGCCGGAGGCGCTGTTCGGGTGGTGGGACGAGAGCCACGTGATCGCGGTCACGGCGTGGCAGGGCGCGTACCGGCTGGTGGTCCTGGATCTGACGGGCAAGACCAAGCGCGTGCTCGCCGGGGTCCCGGCCAAGACGTGGCGCGGGGGGCTCTGGCTGCACTTCGTGCGCGACCAGTGACGCGTGCCTACAGGTAGAGGCCGGTGCCGTGGTCGGTCTCCGTGGTGGCCACGGCGTGCAGGTCGCGCTCGCGCATGACCAGGTAGGTCTGGGCGTGCAGTTCGACCTCGAACTGCTCCTCCGGGTTGAGCAGGACCTTGTCGCCGACCTTGACCGTACGCGCGCTCGCGCCCACGCCGCAGACCTGGCCCCAGGACAGCCGGTTGGCGAGCTTGACCGTCGCCGGGATGACGATCCCCGCTCCGCTGCGCCGCTCTTCGGCCTCGCGCTCCAGCCGGATCAGCACCCGGTCGTGGAGCATCTGGATCTCGAACTTCGGTTCTGCCACATCCGCAGTTTACGTCCATCGGGAACCTCGGCCCGCCCGCGCGCCCCGGACGGCCGGGCGCTCTGACCGGGAGACATACGTCGCTTCAAGCCTTTCACGCGAAATTTGCGGAAATGTCGGTTGATGGTGTTAGCGCAGGTCAGGGCATTGTTTGCGGGAACTTCCGGCGAGCCTTCCCGCGGCTCGGCTATAACTTGCTCAGCCGCGGTGTCAAGGGGGGCACGTGGCTGTGGTGATATGGGGAGCGGCTCACGGTGATCGTGATGTTCGGCGCCGCCGGCTTCATCGGCCGGCACGTACGGGCCGCGCTGGGGGAGCGGAACGTCGTCGCCGTCCCGCGCGGCCGCATCGATCTGGCCGCCTCCGGGCACGCCGAGCTCACCGGGCTCATGTACGAGATCGCCCCCGACGTCGTGATCAACTGCGCCGGCGCCACCGGCGGCGACTCCGCCACCCTGGCCAAGGACAACGTCGTCGCCGTCGCCCGCCTGCTGGCCGCCCTCGCCGTCGCGGCCCCGCGGGCCAAGTACGTGCAGGTGGGCAGCGCCGCCGAGTACGGCCGGGTGCCCATGGGCCCACCCATCTCCGAGGACGACGCCTGCGACCCCCTCGGCGCCTACGGCCTGGCCAAGCTGGCCGGGACCGAACTCGTCCGCGCGGCCGCCGCCGACGGTCTCGACGCCTCCGTCCTGCGCGTCTTCAACGTCATCGGACCGGGCGCGCCGCCCGGCTCGCTGCCCACCAAACTCGCCCTCGCCCTGCGCGACGGCGGCGACCTGGTCGTCGGCGGGCAGGACGTCTACCGGGACTTCGTGGACGTACGCGACGTCGCCGAGGCGGTGGCGATGGCCGCCGGGGCCGGCGGGCCGCTGCCACCGGTGCTCAACATCGGCAGCGGGCGCGCCACCCCGGTTCACGACCTGGTCTCCACCCTCGTGGAGGTCGCCAGGCCCGGCGCGCGCGTGCTGCCCGGCGGGCAGGGCTCGCCCGCCATACCGTGGCAGTGCGCCGACATCACCCGCGCGGCCGACTCGCTGGGCTGGCGGCCGCGCACGACGCTGCGCGACTCGCTCCAGACCCTGTGGTCGGCCCTGAACGCGCCGGCCCGGCCGGTGGAGAGCGGCACACCATCATGAGCGGGAACGCGGCACGGGACTGGACGCCGGGCGGCACGCCGCCCGGCCACGAGCGGCCCAGGACACCGATGACACCTGCCGGCCCGGACGTGCACGTGCTGCCGGACGCGCGGATAACGGCGGGTGCCCGCGATCTGCCGGGCCCGCCCTGGTTGTCCGGTCAGGCCGAGCCCGGGGAGCCGTGGTCGCGCGGGCACGGGCGGGTCGAGACCTGGCCGGAGCCTCCCGGCCAGAGGAGAAGCGCGCCGGTTCTGGGGAGGGGTGGCGGAAGGGTGAGCGAGCAGGAGGAGGTGCGCTTGCTGGAGGTCGGGGAGGCACTGGTCGGGGCCTGTGTGCCGGCCTACTTCAGCCCTGGGGAGGCGGCGGACACGTGGCGTCGGCTGCTGGCCGTACCGCCGAGGCTGGTGGTGCTCGACCTCGGTGAGGAGCGCGAGGCCGCCTACGCGCCGATCGTGGGCCGGCTCGTCGCGGCGGGCAGCGAGGTGCTGGCGCGGGTGGACACCGACTTCGGGCTGCGCGCCGCCGCCGACGTCCGCGCCGACCTGCGCAGAATCAGGTCCTGGTACGGCCTGCGCGGCGTCTTCCTCGACCAGGTCGCCGCCGACGCCGACCGCCTGGAGCACTACCGCGAGATCGTCGACGGCGTCCGCGGCACGATCGTCCTCAACCCGGGCGTCTACCCCGACCCCGGCTACGCGGCGCTGGCGGACGTGCTGGTGACGTTCGAGGGCCCGCTGGCCGCCTACCGCGCGATCAGGGAGCCCGCCTGGGCGAGGGCGCTGGCGCGGGGCCGCTTCTGCCACCTGATCCACGGGGTGGGCGAACGCGTCCGCGTGGCGACGTTGCGGAAGGCGGCCAGGCTGGCGGGAACGGTCCACCTCAGCGACGGCCCCGGTTGGACAGACCTGCCCGCTTACTACGGTCGGAGGATCGTGGCAGGATAAATCCATGATCATGGCCTTCGGCGCCACGGGCTGGCGGTGGCTGAACCCTCCACGGGAGTGGACCGCCGACGACGGCCTGACCCTGTTCTGCGACGGCGGCACGGATCTGTGGCGGCGTACCCGCTACGGCTACACCTTCGACAACGCCCATGTGTTCGGCCGCACGCAGAGCGGCGACCTGCGGCTGTCGGTGACCTTTACCGGCGAGTACGCCGAGCAGCACGACCAGGCCGGCGCCGTCCTGCGGATCGACGAGACGACCTGGATCAAGGCGGGGGTGGAGTTCACCGACGGCGCGTTCTGCCTGGCCACGGTGGTGACGCGCGACTACTCCGACGCCTCGATGCTCCCGCTGCACGAGAGCCCGGACGGGGTCACCTTCGAGCTGGACCGGGTGGGCGACGCGGTCAGCGTCCGGTACGGCCTGGCCGGCGAACCCCCTGAGCACCTGTTACGCGTGGCCTACTTCCCGCCCGAGGCCCCCGTCCTGGCCGGCGCGATGGCGGCCGCCCCGGTGGGCAAGGGCTTCCCGCTCCGCTTCACCGACGTCCGCGTCGCCACCGCCTGATCCGCTGCGCGTCGCCGCCGGTCACGGGAGCCTGAGACCGGCGAAGACGGGCCGGTGGTCGGTGCCGGGCAGGTCGTGGATGCCGAACTCCGTCACCGCGATCTCCCGCGAGGCCAGGATGTGGTCGATCTGCACGCCCGGCAGATACTTCCACCCCACCACCGGCCACGTGTGCGTGAACCCCTGCCCGCTCACGTCGGCCGCGTCGCGGTAGCCGGAGGTGAGCAGTGTGCGCATGGGCGGATGGTCGAGGGTGGCGTTGAAGTCGCCGGCCAGCACCCGCAGCCCGCCGCCGCCCCGTGGCAGGGCGTCGAGACCCTGGCGCCAGCAGATGACCCGCCCGTCGTACCGGGGCGCGCACGGATGCACCGACACCACCTCGACCGGAACCCCCGACACGGTCAGCTTCGCCCGGGTCTGCCGGAAGTTCCCGTACGCGATCATCGGCAGCTCGGTCACCGGATACCGGGCGTACACGGCCGACCCGCTCGCCCCCGGCGCGGAACGGTCCACCCGGTGCGGCAGCAGCCGGCCGAGCCCCAGCGCGTCGACCCGCTCGCGGGCCGCCGCCGTGAACTCCTGCAGCGTCAGCACGTCGGGACGCAGCCGCCGTACCAGCGCGAGGAGGGCCTCGGGCTCGGCCTGGCCCACGCGGAGGTTGACCGACAGCACCCGCAACCGCGTCCCCGCGGCGGGCGGGTTGGCCTCGGGCAGCTGACGGGGCAGCACGCTCCCGGCCAGGGCAAGGCAGCTCACCGCGGCCACCCCGGCCGCCGCCCAACGCCGCCGCGCGGCGGCCAGTGCCAGCGGCACCACCGACGCGATCGCCACGTACGGGGTGAACGCCACCAGCGGCACCCACGGCCAGGCGGGCACCACTCCGGCCACCCGCAACACGGCCCACCCCGCGAACGGGACCACCAGAATCCACATCACATCGCTGTATCGCCAGACAAGCCGGATACGGTTCACGTATGCGTGATGTGGAAGCCCGCGTCCTGGACGCCATCGACGACGCGGACACCGTGAACCTGCTGGCCGAGGCGGTCAGGATCCCGAGCGTCACCGGCACCGACGCCGAGTCCGACCTGCAGCACCGCTTCGCCCGCCTGCTCACCGAAGCGGACATGGACGTCGACGTCTGGAAGCTCGATCTCGACGACCTGCGCGCCCGTGACGGCTTTCCCGGCACCGAGGCCCCGCGCGCCGAGGGCTACGGCGTCGTGGGCACCACCTCGGGCGAGGGCCCGCCCGCGCTGATCCTTCAGGGTCACGCGGACGTCGTCCCCACGGGCGACCTGGCCAAGTGGGCGGGCAGTGACCCCTTCGCCGCCCGCGTCACCGGCGACACCCTGCACGGCCGCGGCGCCTGCGACATGAAGGCGGGCGTGGCCGTCAACCTGGCCGTGGTCCGCGCGCTCCACCGCTCCGGGGTACGGCTGGCCAGGCCGCTGGCCGTCCACTGCGTGGTCAGCGAGGAGGACGGCGGCCTGGGCGCCTTCGCCACCCTGGCCAGAGGGCACACCGGCGAGGCCGCGGTGATCACCGAGCCGACCAGCGGCGCGGTGATCACGGCCAATGCCGGCGCGCTCACCTTCCGGCTGGAGCTCGCCGGTCGCGCCGCCCACGGGGCCACCCGGTACGAGGGGGTCAGCGCGATCGAGGTGTTCTGGCCGGTGTTCCAGGCGATCCGGCGCCTGGAGGCCGAGCGGAACCGGAACCTGCCGGTCATCTTCGACGGCAACCGCATGCCGTACCCGATCGAGGTCGGGACGGTGCGGGCCGGCGACTGGGCCAGCAGCGTGCCGGACCTGCTGGTGGCCGAAGGCCGGATGGGCGTGCGGCTGGACGAGGATCCGGCCGAGGCGCGCGAGGCGTTCGAGGAGGCGGTGCTGGCCGCGGCCGACCCGTGGCTGCGGGCCAACCCGCCCGTCGTCACCTGGCCCGGCGGGCAGTTCGCCAGCGGGCGGCTGCCGGCCGGTCACCCGCTACTGGCCGAGGTCTCCTCCGCCGTGGCCGCCGTGCGCGGGGCCGGGCCCCCGGAGACGGCGGCGCCGTACGGGAGCGATCTGCGCCTGTACAACGGCGGCGGGATCCCCTCGCTCCACTACGGGCCGGGCGACGTGGCCTTCGCGCACGCGCCGAGGGAGCAGGTCGAGCTGGCCGAGGTGCGCGAGGTGACGCGCGCGCTGGCCCTGCTCACCCTGCGCCGCTGCGGCGCGCTCTGAATCAGGCGTGCTGCCGAATCAGGCGAGCACCCCGGACTCGACCGGGAGGCCGGCCTCGACCCAGTCCTGGATGCCCTCGCGGTACTTGCGGACGTTGGTGTAGCCGAGCGCCTCCAGCCGGTTGGCGACGGCCTGGCTGTTGCCGCAGGCCGGGTTGGAGCAGTAGGTGACGATCGCGGCGTCGCGGTCGGGCAGCAGCCCGGCCGCGCGCTCGTTCACCTCGTCCTCGACCAGCGCGATCGCGCCGGGCAGGTGCTGCTGCTCGTAGTACTGCCCGCCCAGCGCGTCGAGCACGGTCACGGCGCCGTCCTCGATCGCGGCCTTGAGTTCCTCGCGGGAGATGAGCGCGGTCATTGCGACCTCCAATGTAAATGGACTACAGTCCGTTTTGTGGATGGCTCGAAAACTAGCGGACCGCAGTCCGCTTCGTCAAGTGAGACGCTGGAGATCCTGCGTACCCGCCCGGTCGCCGAGCGCGCCGACGCGGCCAGGAACAGGGAGAAGGTCCTCAAGGCCGCGGCCCGCCTGTTCGCGGAGAAGGGCGTCGAGGCGGTCTCCATGGACACGATCGCGGCGGAGGCGGGCGTCGGAAAGGGCACGTTGTTCCGCCGGTTCGGCGACAAGTCGGGCCTGGCCGTGGCGCTGCTCGACCGGCGGGAGCAGGAGTTGCAGGAGCGCATCCTGTCGGGCCCGCCGCCCCTGGGCCCCGGCGCGCCCGCCGCCGAGCGCCTGGCCGCCTTCATCGCCGCCTACCTGGACTACCTGTTCGCCCACCTCGACCTGGTACGCATGTCGGAGACCGCCAGCCCCGGCGCCCGCTACCGCATCGGCGCCTACCGCTTCTGGCACCGCCACGTCGTCATCCTGCTGACCGAGGCCCGTCCCGGCGCCGACGCCGAGGCCCTGTCCCACCTCATGCTCGCCGCCGTCGGCGGCGAACTGGCTCACGTGCTCCAGCAGGAGTACGGCGAGGCCCGCGCCCGCCAGGCGGCCATGGAACTGGCCCGATCCCTGGCTAGTACGTCGCCCTGACCTCGACGATCTCGGCCAGCGGGAACTCCAGGTAGTCGCCGGCCTCCTCGCACCACGCGTCGAGCGCGCTGCCGCGCAGTTCCCCGTGGCTGATCGTGGCGGTCAGCCCGTCGGTGAGCGTGATCCCTGCCCGCACCCCGCGGTCGACCACGAAGCCGAGCAGCGACTGCTGCGCGGTGGGCAGCCGCGAGGCCATCCGGCCGATGACCGCCCAGGTCCGCCCGGCCTGGCCGGTCTGCGCGGAGGAGGCGACCAGCCGCCTGGCGTGCTCGTGGGGGTCGGGCCCCGGCTCGGGGATGAGGTGCGCCGGGTCGTCCATCTCCGACAGTTCGGCGACCTGGCCGCCGGGCAGCAGGATGAGCTTGCCGCCCTGGCGCTCCTCGACGCGGGTACGCCGGATGGCGATCTCGCCGGTGTCGGCCACCGGCACGGGGGAGTAGCCGTGCTCGCGCAGTACCGCCAGCGTGCGCTCGGCCGGCTCGGAGCTGACCAGCACGGTGGGCGCGAGCAGCCGCAGCCCCAGCCTGGCCAGGCGGCGGTGCCCGGCGATCTCGGCCAGCAGCGCCGGATCGCCGGCCTGCACGATGCAGCCGACCGAGGTCACCGTCACCTCGCCGTGGCGTCTGGCCACGTCGCGGACCATGTACTCCAGCGGCTGCGGGATGGAGCCCACGCCGCTCAGCTCCTCCAGCAGTTCGTCGGCCTCGTAACCGTCGTCGAGCGCGCGGCGCACGCTCTCGGTGGTGAAGCGCCACACCGAGGCGGCGCCCCTGGACTCCCGCTCGGCCACCCGGTCGAGCAGCGCGGCCAGCTCCGAGGAAGGCGGCCCGGTCACCACCGCGGTGAGGTCGGGGCCGAACAGCGCGCTCCTGCGCACGCTGGCCAGGGCCCGCGTGGACGCGCCGACCAGCACCGGATCGTGCTCCACCAGCGGGACGGAGTCGTCGTTCTCGTCGCCCGCCTGGGCGGCCAGGCCGGCCAGGGCCCGGCCGAGGTCGGTCAGGCCGTCGTTGGCCAGCAGTCCGAGCAGCCGCGCCTCGTCGATCACGCCGGCCGCGCACTCGGCCAGCAGCGCCTGGTCGAGCAGGGGCGCGTGCCAGTGCACGTTGCGCACCAGGCTGCCCCGGTCGGCGAAGGCGGTGCCGGAAGGCAGGTGGGCCAGGCCGGTCAGCACGGCCCTGCGTACCCTGGCCACGGAGGAGCCGGACTGGTCGTCGCCGAGCACCGTGCCGTACTTGCCGTCGATCTTCCGCAGCGACGAGCGTTCCATCCGCCACCAGGCCGACAGCAGCACCCGCAGCCGGGCCGAGCCCTCGTCGAGGCGCCAGCGGTCGAAGCGGTCGGTGGGCACCATGCCGCCCGACTGCTCGTCCCAGGCCAGCAGCCTGGAGACCGCGCAGACCTCCAGCAGCAGCCGGGTCTCGTCCTCGTCGCAGCCGGTCTCCTTGGCCACCCTGCGCACCTCGCGTACCCCGACGCCGCCGGTCTTCAGCAACGGCAGCGGCGTCTTGGAGGTGTTGTCGAGGATGGCGGCGCAGCGCTCGACCACGTGGGGAGCGGCCAGCGTCATCAGGTGGTCGACCTCGGCCGGGTCGATCGGGATCGTGGCCACTTCCGGCGGGTGCGGGGTGAAGGGCGGGTGGTAGTCGGGGCCGCGCAGGCACAGGGCCACCTCGCGGGGCATCTCGGCCAGGTCCCAGCGGGGGCGGTAGAGCAGGCCGTGGTCGGCGGCCCACTTCTCCGGGGTGCCGGGCAGCACGAAGCGGCCGCCCTCGACGCCGCGGACGGGCCCGTCCCAGGCGAACGACTCCAGCAGCTGCCTGGTGCCCTCGGGTGCGTTGGCCAGCATGGCCTCCATGCGGGCCGGGTCGGCCAGGACCTCGGTGGCCCGCACGATCGTGCGGCGCTTGTTGCCGTGGGGCGGCACGCCCAGGTTGCGGGCCATGGCGCGCAGCGCGTCGTTGCTGATCGTCCAGGAGTTGAGGTAGTGGTCGAGCGGCTCGCCCAGGCCGAGCGGGGCGGCCCACCAGCGCGAGACCGCCTCCGACAGATGGATGACGCCCTCGCCGTCGGGCCAGGCCAGCGCGTGGTCGTAGAGGCAGTCGAGCCAGGGGGTGGTCTCCTCGACGGGGACGCCGAGCAGCGCGGAGACGGTGCCGGGCGTGGGCGCGTGGACCACCAGGCAGGCCTGGGCGAGTTCGAGGCAGGGCAGGGGCAGGCCGCGCATCGACTCCATGACGGCGAAGCCGTTGCCGAGGCGCTGCGCCAGCAGGTCGAGGCGGCGCGGCCATGGGGGAGCGATGGCGTCGGGCCGGTTGGCCAGGACGCGGCCGAGCCTGTCTTCGTCGAGTGTTCGCAGCCAGCCGAGCAGGTGATCATCCATCTGTCAGCACTCTCATGGGGGTCGCGCGGGACTCACCGTGAGCCATGACCAACCACGGTAGTGCAGATGACCCGCCGGGATGGGGCTGTCAGGACAGGACTGCCCAGACGATCTTCCCGTGCGGGGCCAGGGCCGACCATCCCCAGCGCAGGCTGAGCGAGTCGACGATGTGCAGGCCCAGGCCGCCGGCGTCGAGGGGGCCCGGGTAGCGCAGGACCGGGACCGACGAACCCGGGTCGGTGAAGGCGCAGGTGACCAGGGGGCCGCGCCGTACCAGGGACATGTGGACGGGGCGCCGGCCCTGGGGCTCGTTGAGCCGCAGGCCGTGGCGCAGGGCGTTGGTCGCCAGCTCGGAGACGACCAGCTCCATGTTCTCGGCCAGCTCCGGCAGGCCCCAGCCGCTCAGCGAGCCGGAGGTGAAGACGCGGGCGGAGTGCACGGAGGGTGCGGCGGGCGGGAGTACGAAGGTGGCGCTCGCGTGGGGGCCGGACACCAGCAGATCACGCGCCGCCTCTGGCCACCAGCCGACCGGGGGCCACCAGTCGAACGTGGTCCATTGGCCGTGCGCCAAGGTGGATTGCACGTTGATCATTCTGGGGCAAACTATCGTGCAGGTGCAAGAGCGAATGCACGTGCAGAAGCACGCGCTGCGCGCTACGGTTGGCCATCAAATGGTCAATCGGCGGGAAAGGGGATCTTGTCCGCGGCCCATGATCTTTCGGCCGTGAAGTGACAGACTGTGTGACAAGGAATCGACCAAGGAGCAGCACGTGTCCATCGATCCGCCGGGTTCAGCTTCGACAGTTCGGCGCATCATGCTCGGGGCGAGCCTGAGGCGCCTGCGCGAGGATTGCGGACTTGACCGCGGCCAGGCCGGCTTCCACATCCGGGCGTCCGAGTCCAAGATCAGCCGGATGGAGCTCGGCCGCGTCGGGTTCAAGACACGTGACGTTGAAGACCTGCTCACGCTGTACGGCGTCAGCGACGACGCCGAGCGGCGAGCGCTGCTGGAGATGGTCCGCGAGGCCAACACCCCGGGATGGTGGCACAAGTACTCCTCCGTCCTGCCCGGTTGGTTCACCACATATGTGGGGCTGGAGGAGGCCGCGAGCGTGATTCGCACCTACGAGGTGCAGCACGTGCCCGGTCTGCTGCAGACGGCCAACTACGCGCGGTCCGTCTACCGGCTCGGCAACCCCGATGCAACCTCCGAAGAGATAGAAAGCCGCGTGCATCTGCGCTTACAGCGGCAAGAGCGCTTCACCCAGAAGGACGGCCCGCGTCTGTGGGCGGTCATCGACGAAGCGACGCTCATGAGGACCATCGGCGGGAGAGACATCATGGCCGAGCAGCTCCAGCACCTGCTGGAGGTCGCCGCCCTCCCCAACATCACCATTCAGGTGATGCCCTTCAGGTACGGCATGCACGCCGCTGAAGGTGGCGCGTTCAGCATCTTGCGGTTTCCCGAGTCCGATTTGTCGGACGTCGTATACGTCGAACAGCTCTGGGGTGCCCTGTACCTCGACAAGCGTGAGGACGTCGACCCGTACCTCACCGCTATGGAGCAGTTGTGCGTGGAGAGCACCACGCCAGGGGGCACCGTGGAGCTCATCGGCGGTCTTCTCAGAAAGATCTAGATGAAGCACACGTATAACGGCATGCCCGCGGCCGACCTCAAGCAGGTGGCCTGGCGCAAGAGCCGCTACAGCAACTCGCAGGGCAACTGCGTGGAGCTCGCCGAGCTCCCCGACGGGGGTATCGCCATGCGCAACTCGCGTTTCCCCGACGGGCCGGCCCTGATCTACACCCGCGATGAGATCCGGGCGCTCATGCTCGGGGTGAAGGACGGAGAGTTCGACGGCCTCCTGGTTTAACGTCATTTTTACCTCCGGCGCCGCCGCGTAACGGCGGCGCGCCGGGGGTGTAATGGGCCGGACCTCGCGCGCTGTGAGGATCGCTCCATGCTCGACCAGCTGACCCTTTACCCGATCGCCGACGACGTGCTCTTCGCGCCCGGCGGCAAGGTCGTCGTCCGCACGTACGGCGTGGCCCCGGCCCACGGTTCCGTCTCCTATCGCACGTGGGTGACCGGCATCCGCGACCAGCCGCGCTACTGGCACTGGGGGCACTTCGAGGACGCGGCCTCGGGTCACCGGCGTGTCCTGGAATGGCTCACCGGGCGCGGCCCGCAGCCGGTCCCGGCCTGATAGCGTGTCTGCCAAGCAAACGCTTGGCAGAGGCGAGGTGGCGTGGTGCGGCGTGGCATCTACCTGCTCGAAGAGGTCGACTTCCGGCCCATGAACTCCCGCAGGCCGATGGAGTACCTCACCTGGCTGACCCGCTACAAGCGCGAGGACCAGAGCAGGCGCGAGCCATCCCTGACCGAGGGCATGTCGATCCGGTCACGCGAGATCGACCTGGTCGGCGCGTTCTACGCGGTCGGCATCACCGGCCACCCGCAGTTCAAGGCCGTCACGCTCTGGGACTGCCACGGCGGCTGGGACGGCGGCTGGCGGCAGATGATGGAGATCTACCAGGGCGTCGACGACCGGCTCTTCCTGTCCGACATCGACGACCTGCGCTTCTCCGCCTTCTCCCGCCCGCTCGGCGCCGCGCCCGGCTCGCCCGCCCTGTCCGACCTGGTGGCGGAGGGCTACGGGGCGGAGTTCTACCTGTTCGAGAGCGCCCGCGTACGCCCCGGCGCCGCCCTGGACTACCTGGAGGCTGTTCGCGCCGAGCGCGCCCCGATCCTCGCCGACCACGGCCACCGGCTGGTCGGGCTCTACGAGGTGCTGTTCTGCGACACCGAGGCGGTCACCGTCTGGGGCATGTCGCTCGACGCCCACCTGGCCGCGCAGCGCGCCCACGACGCCGCGCTGGGCCTGGACGACGAGGCCGAGGCCGACGACCGGCTGCCCGGCTGGCGTAAGCGCGCCCGCGACTTCCTGGAGGGGCCCTGGCGGGAGACCGTGCTCTCGCCCTTCCCCGGTAGCAAGCTGGCACTCGACGCGGAGCGCCCGCGGACGTAGCGTCGGGCTGCGGAGGTGTCCCCAATGACGGACCCGTACCTCTTCAACGGTCGCAGTCCCGACGAGCACGTGGCCGAGTGCGCCGAGTGCACGGCGGCGATCGCGCTCGTGGAGCGGCCCGGCCACGCGCAGGCGCCGCCGGCCAGGTTGCGCGAACGCGTGCTGTCCAGGGCGCGGGGGCGCAGGCAGCCGGCGACGGCGGAGGTGGCGGCGGTAGCCGTACCGTACGCCACGCAGGTGGCGCTCATGGACGAGCTGCTCGCCGAGCTGAGCGTGCCCCAGTGGGACGCGCCGGTGCCCAAGCACGGCACCGTGCGCGCGATGGTCGAGCACCTGGCCGCCAACGACGCGCGGGTGGCGCAGTTCATGGGCGTGCGGGCGCGGGAGGCGCCGGTGCACCGGCGCTGGCGCGAGCAGGCGGGCGCGCTGCTCGAACGGGTCGCCGGGGGCGCGCACGCGCTGCTCGGCGTCGAGGTCGCGCTGGCCGGGACGCGTCCCGCGCGCGGGTCGCTGCGCCAGGCGATGGTGCAGCGGGCGTTCGAGACCTGGACGCACGCCGAGGACATCAGGGCCGCCGTCGGCCGCCCCCGCGGCGCGCCGCCCGCCGGCGAGCACCTGCGGCAGATCGTGGAGTTCGGGCTGGGCATGCTGCCGAGGGCGCTGAAGGGGCCGCGCCGGCACGTCTCGGCCACGTTCGTGCTGACCGGTCCCGGCGGCGGCACCTGGACGGTGCCGCTGGCCGAGCCGTCCGAGCGGGTCGCGGTCCTGCTGTCGGCCGAGGCCGCCGGGTTCTGCACGCTGCTGGCGGGGCGGGCGCGCGAGTTCCCCTACGCCGCCGAGGGCGACCCCGGGCTCGCCCGCGACCTCGTCGCCGCCGCGGCCACGCTGGGCTGCGACTGATGGCCGAGGACGAGGATCTGCGCGCCCGGCTCCTGTGCGGGGACCTGCGCGCGCTTGAGGCCGCCTACGACCTGCACGCCCCTTCCGTGTACGGCGTCGCCGTCCGGGTCACCGGCAGCGCGGCGACCGCGGAGGAGATCACCGAGGAGGTGTTCGCCGCCCTGTGGGAGCGGCCGGGCTCCTACGACCCGCGGCACGGCACCCTGCGGGCCTGGCTGGTCACCAGGAGCCTGCACGAGTCGGCCCTGCGCAGCACGGTCAGCTGAGTGCCGCCCTGGGCGGCGCGGTCGGTTGAGCGCGGCGCGTCGGCCCTGGCGGCGCGGTCAGCTGAGCACCGGTGCGTTCCAGTTGAGCACCACCGGCTCGGCGTGTTCGAAGCCGAGCTTGGAGTAGGTGCCGGTGTCCAGGCGGAACAGGCGCCCGTCCTCGGGCGGGAGCCCGAGCCAGCGCGCGGCCAGCACGCGCAGGAAATGACCGTGCGCCACCAGGGCCACCTCGCCGTCGGCCGCCCTGGCGCGCGCGATCACCCGGTCGGCGCGGGCGCCCACCTGGGCGGCGCTCTCGCCGGGATGCTCGGCGTCGCCGGGGATCACGCCGTCACGCCACAGGTACCAGCCGGGCCGGGTCTCGCGGATCGTGGCCGTGGTGATGCCCTCGTAGCCGCCGTAGTCCCACTCCCACAGATCCGGATCCACCTCGTAGTCGGTCAAACCGGCGAGCTCGGCCGTACGTCTGGCCCGTTGCGCCGGGCTCACCAGCGCCAGGTCGAAACCGTTGCCCTTCACCAGCGGCGCCAGGGCCGCGGCCTGGCCCTCGCCGTGCGTGGTCAGCGGCAGGTCGGTGCGGCCGGTGTGCCTGCCGTTCTTGCTCCACTCGGTCTCGCCGTGCCTGAGCAGCAGTAGTTCCCTCATGCACCCATCAAACCAGGACGCCATCGGCTGACTTCCCGCCAGGTCAGGCCAGGTCCTCCACCACGGGGGCGAACGTGTCGAGGTCCCGCTCGTGGTGGAGGACGAAGTAGGTGAGGCCGTGCTCGTCGCGCCAGTGGCGTAGTTTGTCGCGGATGTCGTGGCGGGTCCCGCGCAGCACCTGCGGGGTCTCCGCCATGGCCGAGGTGTCGGCGTGGCTCCACGACTCCGGCCCGCCCTCGCCGAGCTCCAGGATGCTCGTGCCCAGCTCGACCGGGCGCGACGCGGCGGCCTCCCGGACGGCGGCGATCTTGGCCAGGAAGGCGTCCAGGCCGCCGTCGGCGGGATCGGGTCCCGAGCCGTCGGCGCGCACGCGGGTCGCCAGGTTGATCGAGTCGGCCTCGCGCGCGGCCAGGCGCAGCAGGCGCGGCCCGCCGCCGGCCAGCAGCAGCGGCGGGTGCGGGCGCTGGACCGGCTTCGGGTGCAGGTCGAGGGCGTCCACGCGGTAGTGGGCGCCCTCGTGGCTGAACGGCTCCTCACCCCACAGCCCCTTCAGTACGGCCAGCGCCTCCGCCAGCCGTTCCACCCGCACCCCCGGCGGATCCAGGACCCGCCCGGCCGCCGTGTAGTCGGCGGCCAGCCAGCCCGTCCCGATGCCCGGCTCGGCCCGGCCGTCGGAGAGCACGTCGAGCGTGGCCAGTTCCTTGGCCAGCGCCGCCGGGTGGCGGAAGTCGTTGGCCAGGACCATCGTGCCGAGCCGCAGCCGGGTGGTGGCCGTGGCCGCCGCCGCGAGGGCGGGCAGCGGGGCGAAGCGCGCGCCGACGAGGTGGTCCGGGACGAGCATCACGTCGAAGCCCGAGGACTCCAGCCTCCTGGCCTGCTCGGCCCACGCCTTGGCCGAGTCCGCGTGCCGTACGACCGCACCGAACCTGAAGGGACGCATGCGGCAATCCAAACAAGCGCTTGGCTGAGAATCAAGAGTGGCTAGACTTACCAAGCGCTTGCTACCAATATCGGTACATGGACATCCAGGTACGGCAGGCGACCGCCGACGAGATCACCGCCTTCCAGGACCAGGGGTGGGTACGGCTGGCGCGCCTGGTGGACCCGGCCGGCGCGGCCGAGCTGCGCGAACGCGCCCAAGCCCACCTGGCCGCCCGCCCGAAGGACGGAACCACCGCCGTCGACCAGGCCTTCGGCCAGTCCCGCGACATCGCCGAGCGCGACGCCGCCTTCGGCGCGCTGGCCAGGAGCCCCGCCATCGCGGCGAGCGCCGCCGCCATGCTCCACGGCGTCGCCGCCGTGCGCGTGCAGGTCACGAACCTGCTGGTCAAAGAGCCGGGCGAGCACGGCTCCACCGTGTTCCACCAGGACTTCCCGTGGATGCCGATGGACCGCTCGGCCATGCTCACCGTCTGGCTCGCGCTCGCGGACGTGCCCGCCGACATGGGCGCGCTGCGCTTCTACACCGGCTCCCACCGGCACGGCCTGCTCGGGCGCAGTTTCGTCGGCGCCGGCGACGACCAGCTCAGCCAGCACCCCTGGCTGAAGGAGCTGGAGCTGTCGCCGCCGCTCGACCTCAAGGCCGGCGACGCGACCGTGCACCACGCGCTGACCGTGCACGGCGCGCCGGCCAACCGGCGCGAGGCGGCCCGCCTGTCGTTCACCGCCACCTACTTCGACGCCGACGCCCTCTACACCGGCGCGCCGTACGGGCAGACCGACGGGCTCGGCCTGACCGTCAACCGGCCCTTCGACCACCCGAGGTTCCCGTGCCTGAGACCGTGAGAGGTTCCCGTGCCTGAGACCGTCAGAGGGCCGGTCGCCGATCTCGGGGCGACGCTGATGCACGAGCACGTCTTCGGCCTCAGCCCGGAGATCCTCTGGAACTGGCCCGACATCCCCGAAGGCTGGGACCTGGAGGCCCGCGCCCGCGAGGCCGCGGCCAAGCTCGACGCGCTGAAGGCCGAAGGCATCAACTCGATCGTCGACCTGACCGTGCTCGGCCTGGGCCGCTATGTGCCGGCCGTCCAGCGGGTGGCCGAGCTGACCTCGGTCAACATCGTGGCCGCCACCGGGCTCTACACCTACGACGCGCTGCCGCCGTACTTCGGCAACCGGGGCCCCGGCTCGTTGTTCGGCGGGCCCGACCGGCTGGCGGAGTTCTTCGTGCGCGACATCGCCGAGGGCATCGGGCGTACCGGCGTGAAGGCCGCCATGCTCAAGTGCGCGACCGACCGGCCGGGCATGACCGCGGGCTGCGAGCGAGTCTTCCGCGCGGTCGCCGAGGCGCACGTGGAGACCGGCGCGCCCATCACCACCCACAGCCACGAGCCGGGCGGCCTGGACCAGCAGCGCCTGCTGGCCGCCTGCGGCGTGGACCTCACGCGCGTGGTCATCGGGCACGCCGGCGACTCCACCGACCTGCGCTACCTCGAAGAGCTCCTCGCCGCGGGCTCCTACCTGGGCATGGACCGCTTCGGCATCGCGACCATCAGCACGTTCGAGGACCGCGTGGCGGTCGTGGCCGCGCTCTGTGAGCGGGGCCACGCCGGGCGGATGGTCCTGTCCCACGACTCCTACTGCTTCAACGACCGCTTCGACGCCGACGTCGTACGGCGCCGCCACCCCGACTACCACCTCCTGCACATCTCCCGCGACGTCCTGCCCGAGCTGCGCAAGCGCGGCGTCACCGAGGACCAGATCCGCCAGATGCTGGTCGACAACCCGCGAAGGATCTTTGCGTGACTCCTCCGTTCCCAGAAGGGAGCGGCTTCTCGCTAGGCCGCTCGTGCAGCATGGCGAAGGGCAAGCCCTGCCCTGAGGATGTTCGTGGCCGCGTTCACGTCGGCGTGTGCGGTGTGCCCGCACGTCGTGCATCGGAACGTGGCTTGGGTGAGGCGGTTCTCCTTCGCGCTGTGCCCGCAATGTGGGCAGGTGCGGGAGGTGTTGCGGGGATCGACTGCGATCAGCTCTCGACCGGCGCTTTCAGCCTTGTGCGCGAGGATCGTCAGGAACACCCCCCAACCCGCGTCCAGGATCGAACGGTTGAGGCCGGACTTCTGGGCCACCTTGCGGCCGGGCGCCTGGATCGTGCCCGAGGCGCAACGGGTCATGTTCGCGATCCGCAGGTTCTCGTGCACGATCACGTCGTAGGCGCGGACCAGCGCGAGCGCCGTCTTGTGCGCGCCGTCGAGCCGTTGACGACGGACCTTGAGGTGCAGCGCTGCGACACGGGCCACGGTCTTGCGCCGCCGTTTGGACCCGCGCCTTTTGCGAGCCAGGTCCTGCTGTGCGGCGGCGAGTCGGCCGGCGGTCGCCGCGAGGTGGCGCGGGTTGGTGACGTGCTCGCCGTCCGACGTCGTGATCAGCGACGCCACGCCCATGTCGAGGCCTGCGGCCGCGCCGGTTGCGGGCAGTGGTGCGGCAGGTACGTCGTCGCACGACAGCACCACATACCAGCGCGGGCCCTCCCGCTTCACGCTGATCGTCTTCACCGTGCCCAGGACGCGGCGGTGCCGATGGACCCGCACCTGCCCGATGCCCCGCAACCGCACGTAGGTCGCGGCCGGGTGCTCGGGCTGGGAGTCCCACCGGCAGCCATCGCCGTCCTTGGGCCACTCCACCGAGTTGAACCAGCCCTTGCCTTTGAAGCGTGGGAGACCCGGCGTCCGGCCCTTGCCGACCCGGGTGAAGAACGCGCGGAACGCCTTGTCCAGACGTCGCAGAGTGGACTGCTGGGAGGAGAACGACCAACGTGCCTGCCCGTCGGGGTCGTCGGCGCGGATGTGCGTCAACTCACCCGACTGCTCGCCGTAGCGGATCGAGACACCCGCCCTGCGGAAGGCGATGCGGCGGTGTTCCAAGGCCGCGTTGTAGAGCTGCCGGTGGTCCTCCAGGCACGCGGCCAGTGCCGCGGCCTGCTTGGCGGTGGGACGCAGCAGGAACTTAAACGACCTGCGCACATCCACCTCCCCCGCCCGGCCTCGTCCACGTCACGCTATCGCCACGCACCGACAAAACCGGAAAGAGATCTGCGATGCGCAGACCAGGCAGGCCAAAGCATTGGCCTCTCACTCACGATTCCCCGACGGCCAGAGCCTTCACTCCCCTCAGGAGGATCTGATGGACTTCGACGTCAGCTCCGACTGGCACGTCGCCGACCCCTACGGCTTCCTGAGACGGCTGCGCCGCGAGCACCCCGTCTTCCGCAGCGAGCACCTGGGCGCGTACGTGCTGACCAGGCACGCCGACGTGCGCGCCGCCTACGGCGACCCCAGGCGTTTCTCCTCCGAGGGGTCGCTGACGATCTCGCGCAGCCTCACCGAGCGCACGCGCGAGAAGCTGGGCGAGCACGGCTCGTTCCTGTCCAGCTTCGTGGCCAACGTGGACCCGCCGGACCACACCCGGCTGCGCAGGTCGGTCTCGCGGGCGTTCACGCCACGCGCGGTCGCCGCGCTGGAGCGGCGCTTCCGCGAGCTCAACGAGGACCTGCTGGACCGGATCGAGGCCAGGGGCGAGGCGGACTTCGTGCGCGATCTCGGCCACGAGCCGTCGGTCAAGCTGACCGCCCGCTTCATCGGGGTGCCGGAGGCGGACGAGGGGTTCGTGCGGGCGCATGTCAAGGACTGGTTCCAGCTCTTCCTGTCGCCGCAGCCGCCGGAGCGCCAGCTCGTGCTGGCCGACAGCTTCCTGGAGTACCTGGACTACGTGGACCGCCTCGTCGCCGCCCGCGCCCGCGAGCCGCGCGACGACTTCACCTCGCTGATGACCGGGCTGATCGGGAAGGAGCTGTCGCACCGCGAGGTGGTCGAGCTGATCTCCACGATCCTGCTCGGGGGCAACGACACCGTCCCCAACCAGCTCGGCAACAGCGTGCTGCGGCTGCTGCGCGAGGGGATCTGGCCGGTGCCGCCGGAGAAGCTGACCGCCGCGGTCGAGGAGTGCATGCGCATCGACGGGGCCTCGCTGGGTTCCTTCCGGTACGCCACGTCCGACATCACGCTGCACGGGGTGACGATCCCGGCCGGGTCGCTCGTGCTGCTGTCCACCGACTCGGCCGCCCACGACGAGGCCGTCTTCGCCCATCCCGACACCTTCGACCTCGCCCGGCCCAACGCCGACGCGCACATGGTCTTCGGCTACGGCATCCACTTCTGCGTGGGGGCGGCGCTGGGGCGGCTGCAACTGCGTACCGCGCTGGAGGTGCTGGGACGGCGGCTGCCCGGCCTGCGCCTGGTTCCGGGGCCCGTGGTCTACCGGACGTCGATCGTCGGTCGAGGGCTGACCGAATTGCCGGTTAAATGGTGACATGGAACCGGTGAGGGTCGGGTTGGTCGGGGCAGGTCCGTGGGCGGAGATGGCGCACGCGCCGATGCTGGCCCAGAGCCCGGAGATCGAGTTCGCCGGGGTCTGGGCCCGCCGGCCGGAGGCCGCCGCCCGGCTCGGGGCGCCGGTGTTCGAGCGGATCGAGGACCTGTTCGACGCGTGTGAGGCGGTGTGTTTCTGCGTGCCGCCGGCCGTACAGGCCGAGCTGGGGGTGAAGGCGGCGCGGGCGGGCAAGGCGCTGCTGCTGGAGAAGCCCCTCGCCGACTCCCTGGATGGCGCCCAGCGGCTGGCCGACGCGGTCGCCGAGACGGGCGTGGCCTCCCAGATGCTGCTCACCCTGCGGTACGCCCCGCAGGCCCGCGAGTTCCTGGCCCGGTGCGCCGAGATCGAGCCGTTCGGCGGGCACGCCGTCAACGTCAGCGACGTGCTGAACGGCGAGCATGCGTTCGGCACCCCGTGGCGGCTTCAGCGCGGCGCGCTGCTCGACGTCGGCCCGCACGTCATCGACCTGCTCGACGCCGCGCTCGGCCGGGTGACCGGCGTGCGCGCGCACGGCGACCCGCTCGGCTGGGTCGGGCTGCTGCTCGACCACGAGGGCGGCGCCGTGAGCGAGATCTCCCTGTGCATGGCCGGCGCCGGCGACCTGCCGCCCTCGACGTTCGCCGTCTACGGGCGCAAGGGCAACGTGACGCTCCCGCACTTCGACGACGACCCCCTGGACGTGGTGGCCGCCGAGTTCGCCCAGACCGTACGGCAGGGCGGCGGGCACCCCCTGGACGCCGCCCACGGACTGCGGCTGCAGCGCATCATCTCCGAGGCGGAGAATCAAGTCACCACCCCTTGACTCCGACCAGCTTCGGAGAATTGATAGCGTTTGTCCGACGCGCAGTGTCGCAGCGAAGTCCGGTGTGAGTCCGGCGCTGTCCCGCAACTGTCAAAGCCAGGTCGCCTGCCACCGCGCCGACGTCATCAACCCTCGTGGAAAAGGGTGATCCGTCGCTTTACCGCGGGTCTCTCGGTTCCGATCTGAAAGGACTCCTCGTGAGGCCCGTACGCACGGCCTTCGCGGGCGCGCTGCTGGGAACGCTCGTCCTGACCGCCTGCGGTCAGACCGGCACGACCACCACCTCGTCCGCCCCGCCCACCAGCTCGTCGGCCACGCCCGCCCCCGCCGCCGCGGCCGGCTTCCCCGTCACGATCGAGGCGGGCAACGGCTCCGTCACGCTGGCGAAGAAGCCCGAGCGGATCATCTCGCTGTCCGCCGCCCACACCGAGACGCTCTTCGCGATCGGCGCCGGCCCGCAGGTGATCGCCGCCGACGACCAGTCGAACTATCCGCCCGAGGCCCCCAAGAGCGACCTGTCCGGGTTCAAGCCCAACGTCGAGGCCATCGTCGCCAAGAAGCCCGACCTCGTCGTGCTGTCCAACGACCAGGACAAGATCGTCGCCGAGCTGGGCAAGCTGAACGTGCCCGTCCTGCTCGAACCGGCTCCCACGAAGATCGACGAGGCCTACGACGAGATCGCCGACCTCGGCGCCGCCACCGGCAACAAGGACAAGGCCGACCAGGTCGTGACCGGCATGAAGGCCGAGCTGGACAAGCTCGCCGCCGCCGCGCCCAAGGACAAGAAGCTCACCTACTACCACGAGCTCGACCAGACCCCCTACGCCGCGACGTCCAGCACCTTCATCGGCCAGATCTACTCGATCTTCGGCATGACCAACATCGCCGACAAGGCCCCCGGCGCCGCCGGCGGCTACCCCAAGCTCTCGGCCGAGTTCGTCGCCCAGTCCGACCCCGACCTGATCTTCCTGGCCGACGTCAAGTGCTGCCAGCAGAACAAGGACACGCTGGCCAAGCGCCCCGGCTGGAAGGGCCTGTCGGCCATCAAGAACGACCAGGTCGTCCTGCTCGACGACGACATCGCCTCCCGCTGGGGCCCGCGCGTCGTCGACCTGGCCAAGGCCATCGGCGACGCGGTGAACAAGGCGGCCGCGAAGTAGTGCTCGACACGCAGCTCAGGCCCGCACGGGCGCGGCCGCTCTGGGTGGCGGGCGCGCTCGCCGTGCTCGCCGCCAGCATGGTCGCCGGCCTGCTCGGCGGCGCCGCCGGCATCTCGCCGTGGCAGGTCGTGCTCCAGGCGCTGGACTGGCTGCCGTTCGTCGAGATCGACTCCGGCCTCGCGCCGATCGAGAAGGGCCTGCTGTACGAGCTGCGCCTGCCCAGAGTCCTGGTCGCGGCCGTGGTCGGCGGCCTGCTCGCCATGGCGGGCGCCGGGTACCAGGGCGTCTTCCGCAACCCGCTGGCCGACCCGTACCTGCTCGGCGCGGCCGCGGGCGCCGGGCTCACCACGACCCTGGTGATCGTGATGGTTCCGGCGCCGGTCCTGACCATCCCCGTCGCCGCGTTCGTCGGCGCGATCGGCGGCGTCATGCTGGCCTTCGCGCTCGGCAACACCGCCGGGCGCTCCGGCGGCACCGCCACCCTGGTGCTGGCCGGGGTCGCCGTCACCTCCTTCCTCACCGCCATCCAGACGTTCGTGCAGCAGTTCAAGGTCGAGGAACTGCAGCGCATCTACTCCTGGATCCTCGGCGACGTCGGCGGCGGCTGGGACCAGTTCTGGCTCGTTCTGCCCTACGCCGCCGTCTCGTCGGCCGCGCTGCTCGTGCACGGGCGCATGCTCGACGTGCTGTCCGTGGGCGACGACGAGGCGACCGCGCTCGGGGTGCGCGCCTCCCGCGTACGGCTGGCCGTCCTGCTGGCCGCCTCCCTCGCCACCGCCGCGGCCGTCGCGGTCAGCGGCCTGATCGGCTTCGTCGGCATCGTCGTCCCGCACGTCGTGCGCAGGCTCGCCGGCGGCTCCTACCGGATCGTGCTGCCGCTCTCGCTCATCGGCGGCGCCGCCTTCCTCGTCCTGGCCGACCTGCTCGCCCGCACCGTCATCGCCCCCGCGGAACTCCCCATCGGCGTGGTGACCATGTTCATCGGCGCGCCGTTCTTCGTGGCCGTGCTCCGCATGACCCGCAGGACCTCGACATGATCGGCGTCTGCGGCCTGTCGGTCACGCTCGGCGAGCGCGAGGTGCTCTCCGACGTCACCCTCCAGGTACGGCGCGGCGAATGGCTGGCCGTCATCGGCCCCAACGGCGCCGGCAAGTCGACGCTGCTCAAGGCCGTCATGGGCATCGTCGGCCACCGCGGCGAGGTGTCGATCGACGAGCGTCCCGCCGCCTCGCTCAAGCCCAGGGCCAGGGCCCGCCTGGTCGCCTACGCACCCCAGACGCCGGCCCTGCCGCCCGACATGACCGTCTTGGAGTACGCGCTGCTGGGCCGCACGCCGTACATCCCCTATCTGGGGCGGGAGAGCCGCCACGACCGGGAGGTCACCGCGTCCGTCCTGCAACGGCTCGACCTGGGCGCCTTCGCCGGCCGGCGGCTGGGCGAACTGTCCGGCGGCGAGCGCCAGCGCGTCGTGCTGGCCAGAGCCCTGGCCCAGCAGGCGCCCATCCTGCTGCTCGACGAGCCGACCACCGCCCTCGACCTCGGCCACCAGCAGCAGGTACTCGAACTCGTCGACCGCCTGCGCCTGGCCGACGGCCTCACCGTCGTCTCCACCCTGCACGACCTCACCGTCGCCGGCCAGTACGCCGACACCCTCCTCCTGCTCGCCGAGGGCCGCGCCGCCGCGCACGGCAAGCCCGTCCAGGTGCTCACCGAGGCGCTCGTGGGGCGGCACTTCGACGCTCATGTCAAGATCGAACCGGGCCCGGACGGGCGCCCCGTCGTCCACCTGATCCGAGGAGGACCGTGAACCTCTCCTACCGCGCCGAGGACGGCGTCCGTCTCGGGTCGCTGCTGTGGGAGCTGGGGCCCGGCTGGCGGACGATCTCCTCGGCCATGCTCGGCGGCGGCATCGGCCCCCGCTCCTGGATCCTGAACGCCCAGGTCGTGGCCGGGTACTCACGCATGGACCCGGTCGACCACCTCACGGCGCTCGGCCCCGGCGGCTCGGGGGTCGGCATGATGACCGCCGCCTCCGTCGACCGCGTCGAGACCGCCGCCGACGGCGGCGCGACCGCCTGGGCCACGGTCGGCCTGCGCGTCCCCACCTGGGCCGCCGCGCCCCCCGACGTCGTGGACCCGGAACTCGCCCCGATCCGCGTGGGCACGATCAACATCGTCGTGGTGGCGCCGGTGGCGATGACCGACGCCGCCCTGGTCAACACCGTGATGACGGTAACGGAGGCCAAGGCGCAGGCACTGGCCGAAGCCGGCTTCCCCTGCACCGGAACCGCCTCGGACGCGGTCTGCGTGGCCGTCCGCTCCTCGGGCCCGGAGGAACTCTTCGGCGGCCCCCGCTCCGACTGGGGCTCCCGCATGGCCCGCGCCGTCCACACCGCCGTCCGCACCGGCGCCGAAAAGTGGCGACCCCATGACGGAAAGTGACGGAAGCCCGGATACTGAGTAGATGACCACTAGGGCAGTTCCCGAACCGACCGAGACGAGTACGGTTCTTCCGGGAAGACCGCCGTTCACCGTCGATGACCTGCTGCGCTTCCCCGACGACGGGAACCGCTACGAGCTCTTCGACGGGAGCCTACTGGTAAGCCCTCCCCCCACTCCCCTCCACCAGTTCTCCATCCTCCGGCTGGTGCGCTTGCTCGAAGAAGCCGCGCCGCCGGCGCTGGAGCCATTGTCGACGGTGAATCTCAGGGTGACTGAGAGGGATTGCTTCATCCCTGACGTCGTGGTTGTGCCGATGGCTGCGGTGGAAGCCAATGAGCTGATGTTCGCCCCGGCGGACATCCTGCTCGCCGTGGAGGTCGTCAGCCCGAGCACGAGGGCACGTGACCGCTCCACCAAGCCCACGGTGTATGCCGAGGCGGGTATCCCCACCTACTGGCGGATCGAGCCAGAAGCTCTCTACGTCTACACCCTCGACGACGGCAGCTACGCGGGCCCCGAGGTCTACAAGGCGGGAGAGGTCGCGCGGCTCAGCGCTCCCTACGAGGTCGCCTTCGATCCCGGCGATCTGGTCAGGCTGCGCGGGGCGTAGTCCTGGTGGGCGCCGTGTTCGGTGATGTGGCCCGAACGGAGGTCGGCCTCCACCTCCTCGCGGGGCCGGTCGGCGGGCGGGCCCAGGCCGCCGCCGCCCGTGGTCTCGACGATGAACGCCTCGCCCTCGGCGAAGCGGACGTTGTTCACCTTTGACGCCAGGCGTTCGACCGTTCCGTCCAGGTTCCGTCTGAAGAAGCCGCCCAGACGGCCCGGCCTGCCGCCTTCGCGGCCCGGGGGCGGGATGCGCAGGCGGTCGCCGCGGGTGGTGACGTGGCAGGCCGTAAGGAAGCGGTAGACGGTGCGGGTGCCCAGGCCGCCTCGCCAGCGTCCCGGGCCGCCGGAGTCCGGGATGGTCTCCACCGACTCCACCACCAGCGGGCACCGGCTCTCCACCGGCTCGGCCTGCGGCACCGAGTTGCGGCCGATGCCGAAGTGCACGCCGGTCGCGTCCGGGCCGTCCAGGCCGCGCCGCGCGCCCACGCCGCCGAAGTCGTAGGAAAGGTGGATCCAGTACGGCGCGCCCACCGCGGCGATCGAGAACGGCTGCAGAATCCCGCTGGCCGCGATCGCTCGTTCCGGCACCGCCTCGGACAACGCCTGGATGACCGCCTCCATCGCCGCGTAGATCGGTACGAACCGGCCGCCGCACGGGTAGGGGGAGCGGGCGTTCAGCAGGGAGCCCTCGGGCAGGCGGATGTCCAGGGCGCGCAGGCAGCCCTCGTTCATGGGGATGGACGGGTCCAGGAAGCAGCGCAGCGCGAACACCGCCGCGGCCAGCGACTGCGACGCCGAGGCGTTGATGGCCGCGGGCACCTGCGGGCCGGTGCCCGCGAAGTCGAGCACGGCACCGCGGCCCGTCAGCGTGACCGCGACCCGGACGTGGTGCGGGGTGTCAGGGTCCAGGCCGTCGTCGTCGATGGGGTACGCGGCGGTGAAGCGGCCACGCGGCAGCGCGGCCAGGGCTGCCCGGGTCCTTTCCTCGGTGTAGTCCAGATAGCCGGCTATGCCACTGGCCAGGCCGGCTTCGCCGTACTCCTGGATGAGGGCGCGCAGGCGGGTCGCGGCGACGGCGGTTCCGGCCACGAGCGCGCGGACGTCGCCCATGACCTTGTCCGGGGTACGGCTGTTCGCGCGCAGCACCGCCTCCACCGCCGGCACCACGCCCTCGTCGGTGGCCAGGAGGATCGGGGGGAGTTGCAGGCCCTCCAGGAAGATGTCGGTGGCCAGCGGCGCCATGCCGCCCGCCGACAGCCCGCCCAGGTCGGAGACGTGGATCATGGTGGCGGTGAAGTAACGCGGGACGCCGCCGACGAAGACGGGGCGGAAGACGAGCAGGTCGTTGGTGTGGACGCCGCCCCGGTAGGCGTCGTTGGTGACGTAGACGTCGCCGTCGCGCATGTCCGGGTGGTCCTTGCGCACCTCGGGCAGGGCGACCTTGAGCGCCATGCTGTTCATGAGCGTGGTGGCCATGGAGTGCGCGATCAGGGCGCCGCCGGCGTCGAGGATCGCGGCGGAGGCGTCGGAGCCCTCGACGATGAAGGTGGAGTAGGCCGAGCGCACGACGACGATGCTCGCCTCCTCCGCGGCCACGACCAGCGCGTGGCGCAGCACTTCGGCGGTCAGGTCCATGCGGCCGGGTCCAATGCGTGCTTCAGGTGTACGGCTCCCGCCCCGCCGATGCGGGCGCGCCAGCCGGGCGGGACGACGATGGTGGCCTCCGGGTCCTCGATGACGGCCGGGCCGTCCAGGGTGGTGAAGGTGGCGCGCGTGTGCACCGGGACCTCGACGGGGCCGCCGAGGTACACGGTCCTGCTCGCCGGAGACGCCGCGGGGCTCTCCGCACGGATGCCGGCCGGCGCCGGGGTCTCGGCTTCGTGGGTCACGCGGACGCGGTAGCTCACGTGCTCGGTCGGGCCTTGCTGGGCTATGCCGTACACCTGCGTGTATTTCGCGAAGAAGCGGGCGGACAGCGTGCCGGGGTCGTCGCTCCACTCCACGGTCAGGTCGTGCGCCTGGCCCGTGAAGCGCACGTCGGCCAGCCGCGTGACCTTCAGCTCTGGCAGGGGGAGGCCGAGGTCGTGCGCCGCCTCCTCGGCGAGTTCGGCGAAGATCCGGGCCGGGTCGGGCGCGGACAGGGCGGAGCGGACACGTTCCGTCGCCGGCACCGCCGTCAGCAGGCCCGCCGCCGAGGCCACCCCGCAGTGGGCGGGCACCAGCACGTCCGTGATGCCGAAGCGCTCGGCCACCCGGCAGGCGTGCATCGGACCCGCCCCGCCGAAGGCCACCAAGGTGAAGCCGCGCGGGTCGATGCCGCGCTGCACGGTGACGACGTGCACCGCCGACGCCATCGACGCGCACACAATCTCGTGCACGGCCTGCGCCGCCTCCTCCGCCGGCACCCCGAGCGGCACCGCCAGCCGTTGCATGGCCTTCACCGCCAGCGCCCGCGACAACGGGATCGACGCCGAGGACAGAAAGCCGAGCACGAGGTTGGCGTCGGTGACCGTCGGGTCGGAACCGCCCAGGCCGTAGCAGGCGGGCCCGGGGGAGGAGCCGGCCGACCGCGGACCAACGCGCAGCGCGCCCGCCTCGTCCACCCACGCGATGCTGCCGCCACCGGCACCCACCTCGGCCAGGTCGATGGCGGGCGTCTTGATCGGCACGCCGGTGCCGGCGCGCCGCCCGCCGAAGCTGCCCTTGCCGCCGACGTGGAACTCGCGGGTCAGTTCCGGGACACCGTCGCGCACCAGGCAGGCCTTGGCGGTGGTACCGCCCATGTCGAAGGAGATGACCGCGGGCAGCCCGCTCGCCGCGGCGGCCAGGACTCCGGCGGCCGGGCCCGACTCGATCGTGGCCACCGCGCGGCGGGCGGCGAGCTCGGCGGAGATGACGCCGCCGGCGGAGTCCATGACGTGCACGGGGGCGTCGATGCCCAGCTCGCGCAGGCTGCCGCGCAGGCGGCCGAGATAGTCGGACATGAGCGGGCCGATGTAGGCGGACATGATCGTGGTCGTGGCGCGCTCGTACTCGCGGATCTCCGGCCACACCTCGCTGGAGACGGCCACGTTGGGGACGCTCTCGCGCAGGATCGCGGCGACCTGGCGTTCGTGCACGGGGTTGGCGTAGGAGTGCAGCAGGCAGACGGCGGCCGAGGTGATGCCCCGGGCGGCGATGACGGTGGCGGCCCGCCGTACCGAATCAAGATCCAGGGGAGTGAGTACGGCGCCGCGGCTGGAGACGCGCTCGGCCACCTCGAAGCAGTCCTCGGCGGCGACCGGCGGCGGGGGCGGGGTGAAGCGCAGGTCGTAGCGGTCCTCCTCGACGCGGGCGTAGCGGCCGAGGGGGATGACCGAGCGGAATCCGCGGGTGGTGACGAAGGCGACGCGCGCGCCCTTGCGCTCCAGGACGGCGTTGGTGGCCAGCGTGGTGGCGTGGACGACCCTGGTCACCTCGGACGGGTCGGTGAGGACCCGGCGGATGCCCGCCGTTACGCCTGATACCGGATCGTCATGGGTGCTGAGTACCTTGGCCACCACGGTCCGGCCGTCGGATCCGCGCCGCACCACATCGGTGAAGGTGCCGCCCACGTCGACGGCGATCACGTAGCTCATCGGGTTCACCGTAGGTTGCCTAGCAAGCGCTTGTCTATGTGCCGGGACCTTGACTTATGCCGGGTGGTTGGGACGCTGTTCCTATCCATTTCGTAGGGGAGCGGAAATGTCGCGTCTCACGGCTCTGGTGGGCGCCACGGCGATGACCGTGGTCGTGCTCGGCCTGCCCGCGCTGGCCCACGAACACCCGAGCGGCATCACCGATCTGGTGACGCCGGCGGTGGTCAGGATCGAGGCGACGGCGCACGTGGAGATCACGCTGCTGGACCACATCGGCGACCTCGTCCATGTGGAACGTGCCTACGATCTGCCGATCGGCAAGGGCACCGGCATCGTGGTCAATCCCGAGGGCGCCATCGTGACGCTCACCAGGATCGTGCAGAGCCCCGACGACGTGCGTATCTATGCCGCGAACAAGGTCTTCTCCGAGCACCACAAGGTGAAGGTCCCGGCCGACTTCAAGCGGCACAAGCTCGACGACCCGCAACTCGACCGGCACCTGCGCGACTGCTACCCGCCCAAACGCCCCACCGCGACCTGCATCATCAACGCCACCACCAGCATCACGATATTTCCGAACATCTCGCCGCCCGACGCCAAAGGCTTCACCGCCGAGGTCGTGAAGGCGGGCGCCGGCCCCGACACCCCCGCCGTGCTCGTCCCCACCGGCCGCGCCGACGGCAGCGTCGGCATGCCCACCGCGCCCCTGGCCGACAAGGTGCCCGACAAGCCGGGCTCGCCGACCAACGTCGCCGGATTCCTCGGCCGCCCCGCCGCCAAGGTCCAGCACACCGTCGAGATCGCCCACCTCGGCCAGGGCGGCTCCGGACAGGGCGGGCGCCCCTTCTCCGACCCGGAGAAGAAGGTCGACGAACCGGTCAAACTCGGCGGCCTCGCCGACCGCGGCATGATCGGCGCCCCCGTCATCGGCGACAAGGACGGCCACGTCATCGGCATGCTCGTCGGCGGCGGCAAGGACGCCAGGATGATCGGCGTCAGGGAGATCACCACCGCCCTGGCCGCGGCCGGCGTCACGCCCAGGCGCGGCGCGGTCGACTCCGCCTTCGAGGCCGCGCTCACCCGCTTCCACACCAAGTACTACACCGAGGCCGCGCCCGGCTTCCAGCGTGTGATGGAGCTCTACCCCGGCCACATCGTCGCCGGAGCGCACCTGAAGACCTCGCTGGCCAAGCGCGGCACCTCCGAGGACGCCGGCACCAAGCAGGCGCCCATCCGGCAGGGGAGTTCCGTCCCGCTGTGGCCGTTCATCGCCGCCGCCGGGGTGCTGTTCGTGGCGGCCCTGGTGGGCGCGTACCTCCTGTGGCGCCGCGGCCGCGGGCCCGCCCCCGTGCCCCGTCCACCGGACGGCCTGGCCGCGGTACGGCCCCGCCTCGACGAAGGCTCCACCGAGACCGTCGTGGTCCGCCGCGACCAGGCGCTCCAGGCGGCGCCCAACCCCGTGCTCATCGCCTCGGAGCAGCGCTACTGCACCGGCTGCGGCATGAGGCTCGGACACGGACACCGGTTCTGCGGCTACTGCGGGCTGCCGACGTGAACGACAGATCGTTGATCGGGCAGGAGGTCGCCGGGTACCTCATCGAGAACATCGTCGGCAAAGGCGGCATGGCCGTCGTCTACCTGGCACTCGACCCGCGCCTGAGCCGGCGCGTGGCCCTGAAGATCCTCAACCCGATCCTCAGCGTCGACGACCGCTTCCGCCAGCGCTTCATCCTGGAATCGCGCACCGTCGCCAGCATCGAACACCCCAACATCATCCCCATCTACGAGGCCAACGCCGACCCCTCCGGCGTCCTCTACATCGCCATGCGCTACGTCGACGGCTCCGACCTGCGCCGCCTCATCTACGACCGCGGCCCGCTGCCCGTCGCCCAGGTCAACACGGTCCTCGCCCAGGTGGCGGCCGCCCTCGACGCCGCCCACGCCCACGACCTGATCCACCGCGACGTCAAACCCGCCAACATCCTGCTGGCCGCCGACCACGTGTACCTGACCGACTTCGGCATCACCAAGCACCGCACCTCGATCTCCGGGCTGACGCAGACCGACCAGTTCATCGGCACGCCGCGCTACATGTCCCCCGAGCAGATCAACAAGGAGACGGTGGACGGGCGGTGCGACCAGTACGCCCTCGCCTGCGTGGCCTACGAGGCGTTGGCGGGGCGGCTGCCGTTCCAGCGTGACAACGACATCGCGCTGCTGTGGGCGCACCTGGCCGAGCAGCCGGCGCCGTTGTCACAGGTACGGCCCGATCTGCCGCTCGAGGTGGACGGGGTGATGATGCGGGCCCTGGCCAAGGCGCCGGAACAGCGCTACCCGAGCTGCACCGCGTTCGTGGCCGCGCTGCGCGACGCGATCAGCGGCCACGTCTCGGAGACGGCGCCGCGCGCGCAACCCTCCGCCTTCCGCGCCGCGGGCCGCGCGCCCTCGGGCGGCGGCGCGCTCTCGGGCGGCGGCGCTGCCTCGGGTGGCGGCGCGCTGTCGGGCGGTGGCGCGGACCCGATGCCGGTACGGCGGGGCGGCAAGCTGCCCATCGTGCTGGCCGCCCTGACAGCGGCGGTGGCGGCGCTCGTCCTGGTGGTGCTGTTGCTCATGAACCAGCGCTCCGACGCGTGGACCGGCTACCGGCAGACGGCCGCAGCTCCGCTGACGTTCGACCACCCGTCGGGCTGGACCGCCATCACGCACGGGGACCTGTTCGCGGTGGTGTCGCCGAGGGCGGCCGAGTTCGAGTCGCTGTTCGTGTCGGGGGCCAGCGCGGACTGGTCAAGAGTGGCCCCGATCATCTCCGAGGACCCGGAATCGGCGTCCGGGGTGTACGTCCAGCTCTCCGACACCCTGGACGGCACCGCGACGGCCGACCAGATGAAATCGACGCTGGAAGGCTTGCTGCCCGGCCAGGTGACCATCCCGCGCAACCCGGTCGAGGACCAGGCGGGCAGCAGCCAGGCCCGCAGCTTCCAGGGCACGTTGCAGGACCCGAGGGGCGGATCGAGACTGGGCTTCGTCGGCTACGTCGTCGACCGCCCGGCGAAACCGATGCTGCTCCTGTACTTCTGCGCCCGCGCCACCTGCGACGACGCCACCCAGGTCCGGGTACGGCAGAGCGTCCGCGTGAACTGACCTGGCATGGTCCTCGCGCTTCGCGCTCGGGCTCCCCTCACGGGGGAGCCCAGCTCCCCCGAACCCCCTCGCCGGTGGCCTTCCGGCCCCCGGTCCCCCGAG
>NZ_JBHYIO010000055.1:0-58779 GCF_042740095.1 Nonomuraea sp. NPDC059023
ACGAACTGGCAGAGCGTGGCGGTGCTCGTCGCGGAGGCCCTGGCCGCCTCGGCTGGCCAGCTCTCCCGGCATGAGGCGGCGGCCACCAGCGCCGCCGTCGGGAGTCCGCTGGTGGGGAACCACCGGCGGCGGCCAGACGCCTGTCTGCCGAAGCGCAACCTCCGCCACGCTGGCGAACGCGGCCAGCGTCTCAATGTCGTGGGCGGTCACCGGGTCGGCGGCTTCGGCTGGCCCGAGGTAGAAGGCGATCCAGTCCTGATGCCACGGCCGCTTCATCGCAGCCCACAACCCCGGTGTGGGCATAGGAGGCGGTGCGAGCTGTGGCGTGCTCATGGTTGGGATCTCCTCTGGTCGCATGTCATGGGGCTTGAGGCTGGCGGGCCGAGCTTGCCTATCGGGGCGATGCTCGGCCCGCCGAGCGGTCGGGCGGGATCGTCCTCTCCGACCGCGACCGGTCAGGTGGCAGCTGCGCGTGCACCCCTGACCGGGGCTTAGTTGCCGGGCCCACCGCCGCGGAACCCAGCCACCGCGGCAAGGAACTGGGCGTCCCCGACATCGGGGGGCACCGCGTAGTCGGTCCGCCACTTTGACGCCTCGACAAGGCCAGGCTCCAGGAGGTCGAGCCCGTCGAAGAACTTGAGGATCTCGGCCGAGTTGCGGGGGTAGATTGGCGCCACCATGCGTTCGTATAGCGCGACAGCCTGCGCCCTGACCTCGGCAGACAGCAGCTCATCGCACGCGTGTGAGAAGATCAGGTACCCGGACTTGAACGCGGCCAGGTAGTCGCGCACGATGCCGTACGGATCCTGGTCGGCGGGCCAGAAATGCGCCAAAGCGCCCATGATGATCGCGGTCGGCTCCCGGAAGTCCAGCAACTCACCAGCCGCGGAGATGACCTGCGGCACGTCGCGAGCGTCCGCCTCAACACAGCAGGTGTATCCATCTGCCACGTCAAGAAGTGCTCGCGCGTTCGCCGCCACCGACGGGTCGTTGTCCACGTAGACCACCCGCGCTTCCAGTTGGTACTCGCGTGCGCTGCGCAGGATAGTGCGGTCGTTCGGGGTTGGGAGACCGCACCCCAGATCGAGGTATTGGCGGACGCCGGCGTCGGCCACGGCCTCGACCCCGCGGTGCACGAACGCCGCGTTGGCCTTGGCCGCAACAGGTAGCTGCGGCAGCAGTTCGCCGAGAGCGGCGAGTACCTTACGGCTGCCGAGGCCGTCCTTGCCGCCCAAGAGTTCGTTGTACGTGCGGGCGGGACCCGCCGTGACATCCATGGGCGAGTTAGGGGCCGCGCGATCGGATGGCATAGGCACCTCAGCAGGCCGGGGCGGCGAGGGCGAGACCGGAGACCGTGAAGCCTGTGGGCAGCGTGATGTCTGCTGTGGGGTTGCCCAAGACCCGGTACATCACTCGCTCCGACTGGCCGGTAAATGATCTCCGGCCATGGAGCATGCGCCGGTTGTCGAGGAGGAAGCCTTCGCCGGTCTTGAGCGGCAAGAGCCGCTGGTGCCGGCGGATGGCTCCGATCAGCGTAGGCAGCACCGCGTGGACCGGTTCGGTGAAATGTGCGAGATCATCTAGACGCAGACGCAGACGCAGGGCCATGTTGCCGTCTGCGGTGTTGGCGAAGATCGACCCCCACCGGCCGGGTGCGAACTGGACGCTACGCGGTTGGCGCAACCTGGCGATCACGTCGGGATCCGAAGAGAGGTCACGGTAAACGGCGGCACCATCGACAACGAGCGACTCCCCTCCACACGCGGCGGGTGAACCGCACATCAGGAGGAGCATCCTGGGGGGCACCGCCAGCGCCGACGATTCCGTGTGAGGGCTGAGCTCTCCCGCGCCGAAACCAGCGAAGCCCGGCTGCTCCGCCATGGGGCCGCGGTCGCTGATGACCGTCACACCATCGGGTTCGGCATCGCGATGCTGCCAGGGCACCACCAGTCGGCGCGCGAGGCGAACCACGGCGGCCCGCCCATGGACGCCTTCGAACATGACCAGGCCGTCACGCTGCAGAAGAGCATTGACGGTCGCTGGATCCGCATGCGCGGACAGGCCCTTAGATCGGCTCGCCATTGTGGGATTTCCTTCCGGTGAGGAACTCGGCATCAGCCTGAATGAGGTTCTCGACCAGAGACAAGTGACAGATTGTCACACCGCCCCAGGAGGCCCGACGCGAGGTCATGCAGCGTGTTAGGTTCCAAACACAGCCGCCTCCGCGTCGGAAAGGTCCCCGTCAATGACTTACCGCCCACACGCTTTCCCCGTGTCGGTAAAAGGAGTAATTGTCCGAGATGGGCACGTTCTACTCCTTCGCAATGAACGCGACGAATGGGAATTGCCCGGCGGAAAACTGGAACTGGGCGAGGACCCGCCAGCCAGACTCGCGCAGGAGATCAGCGAGGAGGCCGGCTGGAAGGCCACAGTCGGCCCGATCCTCGACTCCTGGCAGTACCACATCCGCGAGGGCGTGGACGTGCTGATCGTGACGTACGGCGCCACGATCGACACCGACGCCGCCCCAGTCCTCAGCCACGAGCACAAGGAAGTCGGCATGTTCGCCAAGGACGAGATCGCCGACCTGCCGATGCCCGAAGGATACAAGCGGTCGATCTTCGACTGGTTCGAGCGGCTTCAGGAACCTGTGAGGTAGCCATGCACTGCACAGCGTGTGGGGCAGCTGTCGATGAGTCATGGAACGCCTCGCCGCTGTGCCCGGCCTGCCACGTCGTGGCGGGAGCTCAGTTGCCGCACCAGGCCTGTGCCGCCCCGCTGTGGCTCTGGACGTCCCCTGAAGCGCAGGCGGCGCTGTCCCGGGGCCACCTCGGCGAGATACTCCGCGCCTACCGCAAGGCGACCCGGACCTCCCAGGCCGACCTCGCGGAAGAACTGCAATACGACCGGACGTACATCGTCAGGCTGGAGAACGGCCAGCGCGCGCTCACGGATGTGGACGCGCTCCGCCGCCTTGCTGAACATCTGGGCCTGCCGGCGCACGCGCTCGGCGTCACCGACCAAGCAGACGCTGACTTCGCCGCGATGATCAAATTCGGAGAATCCACCGTCCGCCTGTCCGCGCTCGCCCGCGAGGCCGGGCACAGCGCCGAGGCCATCAACGAACTGTGGCCCTTGGTCTGGAGGTTGGAGAACCGTCTGACCGCGGGACACTCAGATCGCTACGTTGCGCACCTTCTCACGCAGGCACGCGTCGTGCTGGGCGTGGCCCTCGGCGACATCCTGCCCGAGGAAAGCCTGGCAGCAGCAGCACGATGGACTGGGCGCGCACTGAACATCGCTGGCGTGCTGGATGACGCCGTCCTCCTCACCCGAGCGCTTCGCGCCCACGGCAACGAGCTACGCAAGGTGAAGAGGAAGATCGCAGCCGCTGTACGGCTGCGGCAGGCAGCAGACGTCGCGCCCGCTACCGAACGCGGGACTGTGCTCATCCCGCTCGCCCGGACCCTCGCAGAACTCGGCGACACAGCAGGCTTCGACGCAGCCGTCAGGGACCTTCATCGCTTCATGGACTCCGCCCAGGAGACGCCACTGGTCAATCCGTTCGTCGTCCGAGAGGTCCACCTACGTGGACTGCTCGCCACCGGACGAGTTCGGCAAGCCGTTCGCCTGGCGGAAGCGGACGCGCCGGATGTCGGTGGGGTGGCTCCTCAATGGCGAGCCATTGAACAGGTGACCGTGGCTGAAGCGTTCAGCCTGGTCGCGGACGATTCAGCGACGACGGCCGCTCTCAGGCAGTCGATCCTGACGGCGGAAGCTCTGCGGCTGCCTCACCAGATTCAGCGGGCCCTGCGAACAGCAGGGCGGAGATTTCCGGAGATCGAGGCGCTGGGTATCACCGCGCTGCAACGCCTTCAGCTCACCTCGGCGGGGTGAGCGCCGATTGCCCGGGAGCATCCGCCTCGGCTCCCCCACACGACACACAAAGTCGCGAGTGCTGGTCGTCCATCATCCGATAACACGTCAGGCCGAAATCGAGCAAAGAGGCGACCTATCCGGACCTATCGGCGTCTCGCCTCCACTGGGCTGCAGGGCCGGGCGCTCTGGATCAGTGCATGAGAGCGACGACGACGCGTTTGAGTATGGCGGGCTCCCGGACGAGGAGTGGGCGGCGATGACGCCCGAGCAACGCCTGCACATCCTGATGGCGGTCAACGCCGCCGACGAGGAAGTCATACCGCCCGAGGTGGCGGAGCGAGCCCGAGACGCCTACCGGCATCCGTACCGCTGATCGAGGGCGAACCGCGGGCGCATCTTCAGCGTCTAACGGGCGAGACCTCTGGGCAGCGTGCGGCGCCCCGGGATCTCCTCCGTGAGGGCCGCGGCCCCAGTCCCCTCCGACCGGTTCTCGATACCGGACCACCACGGGTGCCGGTTGATCTCGCCCACGATCCGCAGCCGCTCAGACCGCGCCCCCGCCAGTCCGCCTGCCGCTCAGGCTCCGCATTCGCCTCCAGCGCCAGGCAGTGGAGGTGGGCGCCCTTCCACTGGGCAGGAGCCCCGACCAAAGCGTGGGACATGTTACGGGGTCACAATCGCATATCCCCTGGTCAGACGCATGGTTCTACTGCATAGGATGAGACTATGAGTAGGCCATATGAGGAGACTCACCCATGGATCACCTTCAGGCTTCCCAAGTATCTGGACAACGAGATCTGGATGCTGCTCGGTGAGGCCATTTCAAAGTGCGAGCACGTTGCTGGAGTCCCGCTACAACCTGCAGTGGCCCAGCGCCTCAACGAGGTCTACCTCAGCAAGAATGCACACGCCACGACGCAGATCGAGGGCAATACCCTTACGGAGGAAGAGGTTCTCAAGCGTGTCCGCCACGAGCTGCCGCTTCCTCCATCACAGGAATACCTTGGGCAAGAGATCGACAATGTGGTGGCGGCGTACAACGAGATCGTCGATGACGTGCTGCACAGCCGACCTCTCACCCTGACCGTAGATCGAGTCAAGCAGTTCAACCGTCTGATTCTGCAAGATCTGCCAGCCCACCACGAGGTGAATCCGGGCGAGATCCGGAGCAAG
The DNA here is from genome assembly GCF_042740095.1 of Nonomuraea sp. NPDC059023. Taxonomy (NCBI): domain Bacteria; kingdom Bacillati; phylum Actinomycetota; class Actinomycetes; order Streptosporangiales; family Streptosporangiaceae; genus Nonomuraea; species Nonomuraea sp. NPDC059023. The sequence goes on from NZ_JBHYIO010000055.1 coordinate 5,053, forward strand.
AGCGTGATTGTCGGAAGTGTGTACCGCGGAGCCCCTGCCGAGGACTGCGAGCATCTCCTTCAGCGGCTTTGCTCGTGGCTCGAAGACCTGCGCGCCACCGCCACCGGCCCCTCCCGTAAACCCGTAGCGATCCTTTCAGCGATCGTGGCTCACCTCTACCTGGCCTGGATTCACCCGTTCTGGGACGGCAATGGCCGAACAGCGAGGCTGATCGAATTTCAGGTACTCGTGCGAGCCGGAGTTCCCACGCTTGCAGCGCACGTCCTGGCCGACTTCTACAACCGCACTCGCAGCGAATACTACCGGGTTCTGGCCAAGACCAGCCGCGAGCCCCACTTCCCCGTCGAGGACTTCATCAAGTACGCACTCCAGGGCTTCGTGGATGAGCTCCGAGAGCAGATCGGCGTGATCCGCGAGCAGCAGTTGTATGTCACGTGGGAGAACTTCGTGCACAGCCTCTTTCGGGACAGGAACTCCACGGCGTGCATCCGCCAACGCAAACTGGTTCTTGCGCTGCCCCATGGAGCGTTTACTCCGAAGAGCCGGCTCGTCGAGCTGACGCCAACGCTTACGCGGGACTACGCCACCAAGACGAAAAAGACAGTGACGAGAGACATCAACGCTCTCACAGAAATGGGACTCATCACGATCGGCCGTACGGGAGTACGACCGCTGGTGGAGCAGTTGCATGCGTTCCTTCCGCTGCGTGCGCTACCCGACGAGCCAGAAGACGCTTGATCGTGGGTGCACAGCAGGCGCCTCAACAGAACGCCACTCTGTGGCAACCTTCTGTGACTCTCGGTTGTCTTACTCCGGGTGGAAGGCTCGCAGCCCTTGGTGATCAGGTGCTATCTCTTAGGGTTTCGCCCCTCGCCACCACAATGCCAATTGATGGGGACTGGCGATCACGCGATGATGAGTCGATGGAGTGGTCCACGCTCGCGCCTGCACTCTTCTCATTGCTCGGGGCTGTAGTGGGAGCTGCTGGCACGTTCCTCGGAACGTTCTTCGCTACGCGAACCACCAGGCAGCAGGCCCAAACTCAGCGGATAGCCGCGCTACGGCAAGAACGCAAGGAGGCCATCCTCGCCTTCCTCGACGTTGCCCAGGACATGCAGGTCCACACTTACATGCTCTGGCATCGCCGCGATGTGCTCGGTGCTGAGCGGGAGATCCGTCAGCAGTCAAGCGCCTATAGCAAGCAGGTGTGGCGGCTCCATCGACGCCTGAGCCTCGTTGGGTCACGCGGTCTGCTGTCAGCCAGCCATACCTACGTCGAGGCGCTCGACAGTGCCATGTGGACCCTAGAGGAGGGAACCACTTTCTGGGATCACATAGACCCGATACAGGACGGTTTCCTCGACGCCGCCCGCACCGAGCTTTCTATCCCAGATGAGGTGCCCAGGCGGTGACGGCTGGCGGCTTCCACGTTGTATTCGTGCAGCGCGACGGAGCACGCACCGAAGATGCGGGGGCGCATGAGGTGTCAGAGATGTTCGCGGCCAGCAGCGGTCGCCACCACCGCTCGTGTACGGCTCACACGAAGGCGCTCTTGCCTTCCTCTCGCCGCCACAGGTGTCATGATGGAGGCAACCGGCTGTTCATGGTGGTCTTCGGGCCTCGTGTTGGCTTGGTTTCGGGCAATTCGACGGCCTCTGGGCGCTAGGGGTGGCGCAGCTTTCCGGAGGCCGTCTTGCGTGTTCCCATGCTCGTGCCAGCCCGCCCTCGTGGCAGGGGCTGCCCTCCGTCTCACCCGTTTCCAGATGGGTTCTCCGCGCCGTCAGCCTGCGCCAGTTCCTCGGGAGTGGCCAGTCGCAGCATCTGCCACCCGTCCGCGCCCGCCACCGCTCGCCAGGTAGCGGGCAGCGCCCGCATCGCCCGGCCCTCGACCGGTGCCATTTGGGCACCCATCAACATAGCTTTCTCCTGCCATGTTGCCCCCACGAAATCGACGTCATCGATGAAGGTCACGTCACTAAACCAGGCCTCGCCGGTAAAGGTCGCGTCCTCGAACATGGCGTCTTCGGTGAAGGTCGTGTCATTGAACCAGGCCTCGCCGGTAAAGGTCGCGTTGTCGAACCTAGCATCTTCGGTGAAGCTGACATAGCCGAAGTCGGCATCACCGCTGAAGGTCGTGTCATTGAACCAGGCGACGTCGACGAAGGTCACGTGGCCGAAGTCGGCGAAGATGTCGAAGGTCGCGCTGTCGAACCCGGCGCTACCAATGAAGGTGGCGTAGCTGAATTTAGTGCCGCAGGTGAAGGTCGCGCCGTCAAACCTGGCATCGCCGGTAAAGGTCGCGCCGTCAAACCTGGCATGGCCGGTAAAGGTGATATGGCTGAAGTCGACGTCGCCACCGAAGGTCGTGTCGTCGAACCTGGCATCGCCGGTAAACGTCACATTATCGAGGACGATGGGGCCGATGCGGCAGTTGCTAAGGTCAAGACCGAGCAGGGTGGCGCCGGTGAGGTCGAGACGCTGGTCTGCCCAGTGACGCACGTTGGGATCAGTGGCACGGGGTCGCCACCAAGTGTGCGTGACCGGAACCTGGTAGCGGAGATGAGCGGCCAGGATGCGCTGGGCCGTAACCCGGACTTGGCGTTCCTCGTGGGGGTCGTGCTTGGGGGCGGGCAGGGATTTGGTAACACCACCGACCGAGGGCCGGGGAACTCTAGGCTCGCGCTCGGGCTTCTCATCGTCCGGAAGCTGGTAGGGCATACGTAAGTACGCGCAGACGACGTCCACCACGGTCTGGCGCAGCGCCGGAGAGTCCTGGGCCAACCGCTCCAACGCGTACAGGCCGCCGAGCCGTACCGGGGCCTGGGCGTTGCCGAGCTGCTCGACCGCCTTCGTGTACAGCTCGGTCACCCGACGCTCGGCGGCATCATGAGTGGTATGCCAGGTGGCCACCTCCTGATGACGCTGACGCCGTACCGCGAGCAGCAGCGTCACACCGGCGCCGACTCCGGCCGCGGCTGCCAGCGCGGTGCGCAGAGCCTCGATCCGGGTGGAGACCTGCTGAGGGATCGGCAACTGCGGCAGACCTTGGAGCAGCCATTGCGCGGTGCCCCAGGCGGCGGCACCGATGACCAGCGCGCCGGGCAGGACCCACCACAGCATCGAGCGGGGCGGACGCAGCTCGGGCGGGCGTGATGGCGGTCGGGGGGAGCGGCGGAGGAGCCTCATGCCCTCATTGCAACCGATCTGAAGTTCCGGCGAGGCTGGGGTGCTCAAGTCGTGATCAGGCGGGAATGATGGCGGGTGACAGCCGGGTTAGCGACGTCCAGCCTCCATGCCGGGGTTTCGGTTCGCCGCTATTATCGAACATGTGAACGAAACGCATTGTCGGAGAATGGCCGCGCAGGCGCGCACCCTGGCCTGCGCGCTCCTGGCCGCTGGCGAGGTGTTCCCGACGCTTCTCGGCTACCACCGGCAGTACGGCGACGCCCTGGTGGAGCTCGCCGACTTGGTCGACCGCAGCACCGGCGCCCTGATGGAGCGGCGCACCCGGGCGGTGACCGCGATGGGGCACGTGCTGCACGAGGCCCTGCACATCCGCTACGTCGACGGGCTGGCCGCGCACGCGGTCCGGCTCGGCATCACCGCGGCCGAGGTTGAGCAGCGCCTGCATCCGCCGCTGCCTGCCGACGACGCCGGCGAGGAGGAGCGGGCGGCCTACCAGCGCAGCATCTACGGCCGTACCGACCTGTGGCGCAAGCTCGGCATCACCGGCCTGACCGGTGACGACCGGCACGCTGCTTTCCAGCTGATCCGCCTGGTGTGGGTGAGCGCCGAACGCCGCACGGACATTGACGCTTTCCTAAAGCGGCTGGAAGCACTCATCTACGGCCTGCGGACGTCCGCGGCAATCAGGTAGCTGTGAAGTCTCCGATGGGAAGTCCATCTCAGGTACGGCGCGGTCGGCATCGTCAGCGGTGGTCAGCCTGCTGGCGCGCTTGACCGGTGGCTGTGAGCGGGAGATGCGGCCTCCGGGTTGATGCGTTAGCCAAACGCTCCGGAGGCCGCTGTATCTCCCTCACCCGAATGTGAGCCACGACCCGAAGGACATGCAGATACCTCACCTAGTATGGCACCGCTGGCTCGAGGACCAAGCCGGACGCGTTGCCGGTCACGAACGCCCTGAGGGCATACATCAGTGGCGCAGCTCTATCAGGGGCGCCACTGAAAATTCTGTGACTCCCAGTAGATAACCAGAGACGGCCATAGCTCGGGGTACTTAGCAACGAGAAATCTCAGCATGGTGCACTTTTCGTGCATAATAAGAGCGAAAGGCCGCCAGCCCATGTCGATATCAGTCCCATGAATATTGCCTGTATTTGCGAGACCGTATTCAATGGTATCGGCCATCATTCGAGTGATGGTTTCAACTTCTACGCGGGTCTTTCGGTTTCTGGGAAGCGGCTTGCTTTCGTACATATAGTAATGCAGATAGGGTCTCTCGACGATTATTTTATCTATGTCGTGCAATCTCTCTATGCTGTTGAATCCGGCTGCAAGGAAGCTCGCCCTATTTCCAATGCGTCTTTGATGGGATAGTTCGCGTACCTGTAGGGCGTTGAAGGCAATAGCGAACACAACGCCAAATATTCCAACTATTGTTGCGATTTCGCTAAAGCTCATCGGTTGCTCCTAATTGCGGCTTTAGTGGTCACCCCTTCGCGGGTAGCTGCTGCACCAACTAGCTCAACCCGCACCGGTACGGACACGGGGCAGGCCGCCAGCGGTCTGCCTCGCGGCGATCAGAGTGGTCGCGATGCCCCCGCGGTCAATCCCACACCGAAAGATCTGGCCCTGGCTAGCCGCGATCCCCAGCGTTGAGAAGCCCGCAGCCAGACTGGAGTACATACGGCCAAGGCTGGCAAGCGGCACCTCAGTCGCGACCAGCCAAAGCCGGCGGTTCCGCCATCGTGGCGCCACCAAGCGCCTACGCCATCGCCGCACGACCGCATGGTGCAGCAGCGGGCCGCCAGTGTGCACGGTCAATGACGCTTCGTTCTGAATCGGTGACTTGGCCGTTCGCTGCCTGCGGCGCGGTGAGCGCTGACCGCTGGTGACGGCGACCCCTGGGCGCTGCTGACGCTGGAGGGCACGCTCCGCTCTGGTCAGAGACCCGCACATCTCGTTCGGATCGTTCGGGAAGTTCGCGCAAAGATGATAAATATCAACCTGTGCGCGTTGGGGTCCGAACCCCAGACCTTGCCCAGACCCCGAAGCGAACTCGCTCAAGGAGCCCCTGAAAAGCAGAAACGCCCCGCACTGCGGGGCGTCCCTTACATCTGAACAGCAAGCGGATCACTCGCTCCGCTCTGGCCCCGTAGGCGACCAACCAAACCGGCCAAGAGCAGCGCGTCGCTGAAGATCCACAATCGCTTGGAGATCTACCGTAGCACCTCGCCAAGCGGCTAGTTCTGCATGCCCAGAAACGGGCACGCAGCTCGCCGTCCCCGGCCTCTCGGTCCACCTCGCCGAAGACGATCAGCGCATCGTCGCGCCCGCGCTCGGCCTCTGGTTGGACGCCGTCGACTACCTGTCCGGCGCGGCCACCCGCCGCAACGACTGGCGACGCCGCATCCTCCAGTTGGCGTGGCAGCTCATAAGCGCTCCACCCGCGACATGCTCACCTCGCCTAAGAAGGGCGCTACCTGGACCCTGCTCGCCGAAGAGCTCGGCGTCAGCACTCGAACCATCGCCAGCTACCTGGCCTGGATGCGCATCAGCGGCCTGCTGGCCACCGAATTGCACGGCACGACCGTCCGCTACCGGCAGGGTCCAGATGATCGCTTCGATGCGCTGGCGTAACCAGGACGGGAACGGCGGGGTCGGTTCGTGTTCGTCTTGGCGGTTGGGTCGGATCAGCGGGTGGCCTAGGTCGGCGGCGGCTTTCTCGATGCCTGCTCCGGCGAAGCCCTTGTCGCACACGATCGGGCACGGCCCGGGCGCGATCTGGGCGACGTGCAGCAGGTGCAGGGCTTGTTTGCGTTCGTCGAGCTCTTTGGGGTGGGCCAGGCTGAAGGCGGTCACCTTGCCATCGGCGGTGGTGATGAGCATCAGCTTGGCGCCCCAGTAGAAGGCGTGGTGGGACTTGTCCATGCCGTATCCGGCGATCTCGCCCAGGCCGGATCGGTTGACCGTCACCCGCGAGGCTCCGCAGCGGACCGGCGTGCCGTCCATCAACCGCAAAGGTTCGTGCCAGGTCGGGACCTGGCGGGCTATCCACGATGCCGCCGCCGACATCTGCGGGCCCAGATCTCGCAACTGCCGGTTGTAGACGGCCTGGGACGGCAATCGCGGGAACAGATGACCGATCCTGGCCGCTGCCGTCCGTAACCAGAAACGTTCCTGGTCGCATCGCAGCAGCACCTGCGCTACCGCCACGACCACCGCCTCGGCCGAGGTCAGTACCGGCGGCCGGCCTCGTTTGCGAGGCCGGCCCCGCGAAGGCATCACATGATCGTCCAGATGGACATAGAGTGCCGTCAGAAGGGCGTCCAGCTCAGTCTTCACAAACCGATCTTGGACGCCCTTCGCTGTGCCCGCAGACGATCAGCGAATTTCACATCAACGATCTAGGGCGTGTCCCGTGATCTTTGTTGGCGGTTTGGTGTAGATCATCCGTGTGGATGATGAACGGCTGAAGCGTCATGATCTGACGGATGAGGAGTGGGCGCGGCTGGCGCCGCTGTTGCCGGCGCAGAACGTGCATGGTGCCAGGTGGAGCGATCACCGGACGGTGATTAACGGGGTGTTCTTCCGGACCCGAGCGAGCTGCGCCTGGCGGGACCTGCCGCCGTGTTACGGCAAGTGGAAGACGGTCTACAACCGGCATCGCCGCTGGTCACTGGACGGGACGTGGGAACAGATCCTGGACGGGCTGCGCGCCGGGTGCGACGAAGCAGAGGGCCAGGACTGGACGGTCAGCGCCGATTCCACGATCGTGCGGGCGCACCAGCATGCGGCCGGGGCGCGTCGAGCCCCGGCCGTCGACATCACTCAAAAGGGGCCGGTAAAGATCACGAGCGGGTGACGAAAAGCGGTCGGGAAGCGCTCGGACGGTCCCGGGGCGGCCTGACAACGAAGATCCATCTGGTCGCCGACCGGCGGTGCCGTCCGATCGCCCGGCTCACCTCGCCTGGCCAGCACGCCGACTGCCCGAAGTTCCTCGCGCTGATGGAGTCCATCCGCATCCGCCGCCGCGGCGTGGGCCGCCCTCGCAAGAGGCCGGCCCGTGCCCTGGCCGACAAGGCCTATTCCTCCCGCGCCAACCGGCGCTACCTGCGGCGACGCGGCATTAAGGCCGTCATTCCGGTCAAGAAGGACCAGGCCGCCCACCGCGTCAACCGCGGCTCCAAAGGCGGCCGGCCACCGGTCTTTGACCGCGATGCCTACAAGGAACGCAACACCGTCGAGCGCTGCGTCAACAAGCTGTGTCAGCACCGTGCCGTCGCTACCCGCTACGACTGTGAGGATAAAGGGGTGCCGCCTCGGGCGGTGGTCTGACCCGCGTTACGACTGGCCATGTGCCTTGCGTTTGATCTGTCGGCCACTATCCGTGGCGGTGCTTGCTGCCGCCGGTCCGGACGGGCATGTCCCGATAGGGGCCTTGCTGCGAACAAGAGCGCCATCACAGTCCTGACCGCTCCGCCTCGGCCCGGCGTCGGCCAGCCCACGTCCCGAGCCATCAGGAGCCAGACCAACCATGCCCAGCATGCCCGACGACGCCACCTCCAGTCATCACCACGACGACGAAAGCGTGGTCCTGGGAGTCGACACACACAAGGACACCCACGTCGCAGCCGTCATCACCATCAGCGGCCGGCCCCTCGGCAGCCGTAGCTTCCCGACCACCACGGCCGGATACCACGACCTGCTGACCTGGGCCAGCGCACTCGGTATCCTGCGGCGCGCCGGCGTCGAAGGCACCAGCTCCTACGGCACCGCACTCACCCGGCACCTGCACGCCGCCGGCATCCAGGTCCTCGAGGTCAACCAACCCGACAAGGCCGAACGCCGCCGCCGGGGCAAGACCGACGAGATCGACGCCGAGACCGCAGCCCGCGCCGTGCTCTCCGGCCGCGCCACCGCGACCGCGAAGACCAGCGACGGCCCTGTTGAGATGATCCGCCTGTTCAAGACCGCCAAAGAATCAGCGACCAAGTCCCGAGCCCAGGCCATCAACCAGCTCAAGGCCATCCTGGTCCGCGCCGACCCGGTCCTACGCGAGCAACTGACCGGCCTCAGCAACCCCAAACTCATCCGCTGCTGCGCCGGCCTCACCACGAGCCCGATCACCACGGCCAGGGCCGCCGCAGCCCACACCCTGCGGTCGCCGGCCCAGCGGATCATCCATCTCACCGACGAGATCAACGAGCTGAACACGCAGATCACCGAAGCGATCAACAGCCACCGGCCGCAGCTACTCGACTGCTACGGAGTCGGTCCTGACACTGCCGCCGCACTGCTCATCGTCGCAGGCGACAATCCCGAACGGCTTGCCAGCGAGGCCTCCTTCGCCGCGCTCTGCGGCGTCAGCCCCATCGAGGCGTCCTCAGGCAAAACCCAACGCCACCGCCTCAACCGCGGCGGCGACCGCCGAGCCAACTCCGCCCTCTACACCATCGTCATAGCCCGCCTGCGCTGGTGCACCCGCACCCGCGGCTACATCATGCGGCGACAGGCCGAGGGCAAGACCAGGCGCGAAGCGATCCGCTGCCTCAAACGCTACATCGCCCGCGAAATCCACAAGATCATCATGGCGCCCCGACGCGCTTGACATCCATAGGGGCATCAAGCGAGAACGCATCTACCAGGGCACCATCGACGTCGCTTCGATCCGCATCTGGCTCCGCCACCCCGTCACATGATCACGGGCTACTGTCTCGCTAGGGGAGGCGGGCCAGCAGGTGGGCGTCGAGGAAGCCCCGTTCGGAGGCCGGGTCGTGGAGCAGCCGGGCGAACGGGACGAGCCCGGCCCCGGCCAGCAACTCGGCGAACCGGTCCACCGGCCAGCTATAGGCGGGCGTCACCTTGTGGTCGAAGCGGACCGGCTCCGATCCGTCGGTCGCGAAGAACGAGACCAGGAGCATGCCCCCTGGCGCCAGGACACGCACCTGCTCGGCGAGCAGCGCGGGCAATTCCCCAGGAGGGGTGTGGATCATCGAGTAGTGGGCCAGCACCCCGCCGAGCGCGCCGTCCTCGACCGGCAGGGCCTCCATCCGCGCCTCGTCAAACTGCAGCGCCGGATGGGCCCGCCGGGCGTAGTCGACCATGCCCGGGGAGAGGTCGAGCCCGAAGGCGTCCAGCCCCAGGTCGTGCAGCATGGCCGTCAGATGTCCAGGCCCGCACCCGACGTCGGCTGCCCGCAGATTCCCCGTCTCGCGTACCAGCTCGGCGAAGGTACCGATCATGTTCCGCGAGAACGGCTGCGTCTCCAACCGATTAGCGAACATCGACGCATACAGCTCGACGACCCCTTCGTAGGCCGCCCTGATCTGGTCCTGGTGCTCCATCATGGGAAGGGAAGCTAACACCCCGCGCACGTCCGCAGCTCCTCCGAGCCCGTGCCGACCCCCGCACCTGAGACCGACCGTCCCGTCACATGATCACGGGACAGGCCCTAACCCCCTGTGCAGCGACGGTCACCGATTGGATACGTATAAGGCCTTGGCAGGCCTCCCTAGGGTTCAAGCTCACGAGGCTGGATATCGCCGCCTTCCTCTCTCAGCTCCCGGTATTCACGCTTGGCCTTCTCTCTTTCTGCGAGCCCGTTGTACCAAGCGGTTTGAAGCCGTGGGAACCATCCTCCGATCTGATCGGGGTTTTTGAAGAGGTATGCCACCGCGCCGGCGGCAGCGGTTCCCGTCAACCCGTTGATGATCACTTCCGCCACGAGCGGGGACCCCATGGACATGCGGGCTATCCGCACAGCGCTGGTCGATCGCGCGGCAACAGCCTCCCCAACCTGGTCAAGGGCAACTTCATACCGGGGTGCGTCAGAGAAGCGGTCAGTGCGCACGTGGCCCCTGATGAATAGAGCGACATCGACTGCATCTATGAACTTGTTCAGAGATTGCAGGAACGATGCAACCATCTGGATCGGCGGACCTTGATCTGACCCCCACTCGTCGGGCCATCCGAAAGATGCGGTCACGACCAGCGCCTGTGGGTCCTCCGAGTATGTCGGTAAGTGCGTCACACCTTCCAGATCCTAGCGACGTCCGTGCCGCAAGTTAGGCAGTCCACAGAGCTTCACTGCATACCTGGGTCGTGCTGGGCGCACTGGATCGGTCGCTGACGTAACTGACGGGCTGCGGCAATCGAGTCTTTTTTGCATCAGTTCCGGCGTTCGGCGTGCCGACCCTGTACACGATGGTCGAGCGTACGAAGGACCGCCTGCGCCGCAAGCCCGCGGCCGAGGTGGAGGAAGAGCCGAAGGTCCTGGCCTCGGCACCCTGATCCGGGGGGTTTGAGCGCGCTGCGGCGGGCGGGCGGGGTGCCCCGCCCGCCGCAGCGCCTTTTCACCCCGCCACGCAGAAGGGAACCTCTCTGAATGCGGGCCGTACGGCCCTGGCTTTGTCTATGATCTGCCGCCCATCCAGGGGGTTCTTCAGATCAAAGCGGAGCTCGCGCCGGTATCCCACGGCGAATGTGGTGATCCCTTCTTCCCAGGGGAAGAGTGGTTCGCACTCATCACGAGCCTCTACGCCGATCACCACCTGCCCGCGGCTCTCGGAAAGCTGCTTGTTGGTGACCACGTGGCAGGAGGTTCCATCGGGGTCGGGCGGTTGGTGAGAATCGTCGCTGTTATCGTGCGACCATCCGGAGCTACAACGGCGGACTCGATCGGATACCAGTGCGCCTGCCCGCCACATCCCCCGGAGAATGCCATGCAGATCACTCCAACCGTGATCCCCAACACGCGGGTCGCACTGTCCGCCACCACCTGCTCCCGATCGAGTCGCCCTTCGGCCCGGCCGTGGCCTTCAGGCTCATCGAGCCCGTCCAGATCCGCCGGCGTGCTGTCAACGCACCCCACCCTGTCGCACTTTGCGCGCACCGGAGCCCGGTTCGGGCACGGACGGGTCACCGCGGCATGACCGGGCCGCTGCTCTTCCTTGATGTCGACGGGCCGCTCCTGCCGTTCGGCGGTGGGTCGCAGCGCCGGCCGTCAGGGAGCGGGCAGACCGACCACCTGGCGCGGCTCGACCCGCGGGCAGGGCTTCGGCTGGCGGCGTTGCCGTGTGACCTGGTCTGGGCCACGACCTGGGAAGATCAGGCGAACGCCGAGATCGCGCCCCGGATCGGGCTGCCACGGCTACCGGTCGTGAACTGGCCCGAGCCCTCCGGCGAGGACGAACGCGAGGACCAGTGGCTCGGGCTCTGCTGGAAGACCAGAACACTGGTGGCGTGGGCGAACCGGCGTCCCTTCGCCTGGGTCGACGACGAGATCACCGATGCCGACCGGGACTGGGTGTCCGCACATCATCCCGGCCAAGCTCTGCTCCATCATGTCCCGTCGGCCCGGGGTCTCATCGACGATGACTTCGCCGCCCTCGATCGCTGGCTACGAGCGGTCTGATCCACACGATGCGCCTGGCCTCGGCGCCGCGATCGGCTCTTCTCCCTGGTACGGCCGGCCGGGGCGGCGTGCCTTGGTCGGTGGGCGCACCATAGACTCATGGAACGTGACTAAGCCGCGTATCCCCAATGTCCTGGCCGCCCGCTACGCCTCCCCTGAGCTGGCGCGTCTGTGGTCTCCCGAGCACAAGGTCGTCGCCGAGCGGCGGTTGTGGCTGGCGGTGCTGCGGGCGCAGGCGGAGCTGGGCGTGGCGGTGCCCGAGGGCGCGGTCGCCGACTACGAGAAGGTGGTCGAGGACGTCGATCTGGCCTCGATCGCCGAGCGGGAGCGGGTCAGCCGGCACGACGTGAAGGCGCGTATCGAGGAGTTCAACGCGCTGGCCGGGCACGAGCAGGTCCACAAGGGGATGACCTCGCGCGACCTGACCGAGAACGTCGAGCAGCTCCAGATCCGCGACAGCCTGCTGCTGGTGCGCGAGCGCACGGTGGCGCTGCTGGCCCGGCTGGCGACGTTGGCCGAGGAGCATGAGGCCACGGTGATGGCCGGCCGTTCCCACAACGTGGCGGCGCAGGCGACGACGCTGGGTAAGCGGTTCGCGAGCGCGGCCGACGAGCTGCTGGTGGCGTACACGCGGCTGGAGGAGCTGATCGCCCGCTACCCGCTGCGCGGGATCAAGGGCCCGGTCGGCACCGCCCAGGACATGCTGGACCTGCTGGGCGGCGACCGCGAGAAGCTGGCCGCGCTGGAGAACCGGGTCGCCGCGCACCTGGGCTTCGAGCGGCGGTTCACCTCGGTGGGGCAGGTGTATCCGCGCTCGCTGGACTACGACGTGGTCACCGCGCTGGTGCAGCTGGCCGGGGCGCCGTCGTCGCTGGCCAAGACGATCCGGCTGATGGCCGGGCACGAGCTGGTGACCGAAGGCTTCAAGGAGGGCCAGGTCGGCTCGTCGGCGATGCCGCACAAGATGAACACGCGCTCGTGCGAGCGGGTCAACGGGCTCACCGTGATCCTGCGCGGCTACGCCTCGATGGTGGGCGAGCTGGCGGGCGACCAGTGGAACGAGGGCGACGTCTCGTGCTCGGTCGTGCGCCGCGTGGCGTTGCCGGACGCGTTCTTCGCCTTCGACGGGCTGGTGGAGACGATGCTGACGGTGCTGGACGAGTTCGGCGCCTTCCCCGCGGTGATCGCCGCCGAGCTGGACCGCTACCTGCCGTTCCTGGCGACGACGAAGATGTTGATGGCGGCGGTGCGGGCCGGGGTCGGCAGGGAGCAGGCGCACGAGCTGATCAAGGAGCACGCGGTGGCGGCGGCGCTGGCGATGCGCTCGCGCGGCGCCGCCAACGAGCTCCTGGACCGCCTGGCCGCCGACGAGCGCTTCCCGCTGGACCGCGCGGCCCTGGACGCGCTCCTGGCCGACCGCGTCTCCTTCACCGGCGCCGCGGCCGACCAGGTGGAGTCGGTCTCCCAGCGCGTGGGCCACGTGGTCTCGGCCCACCCGGAGGCGGCGGCGTACCGGCCGGGTTCGATTCTGTGATCCACGAGCTCACCGCTCCGGCGCAGGTCCGGGCCGCGTGCGGCGACGACGACCTGCTGATGTGGGCGGCCCAGGGTCTCGGGCCCGGCGCGCGGGCGTGGTCACTGGGCGACGCGGTGGTGACCGCCGCACCGGACCTCGCCCGCCGCGCCCGCCTGGCAGTTTCCGGCAGTACGGCGAGCGCCGTCCCGCTGGTCCGCCACGCTCTGGCGGAACTGGGCCCGGCCTACCGCCCGCTGGGCGACACGCGGACGATCGCCGAGGTGGCGGCGAAGGTCGACGGGATGGAGGTGGCGGGCGAATTCTCCTGGATGAGCCTGCTTCGCGAGCCGGCCGTCCCGGTTCCGGCTGACGGCCTTGAGGTGGGCTGGCTGCCCGGCGAGACGTCCCCGGAGGTGACGGCGCTGCTGACGGCCTTCGCCCCGGAGTCCTACGCGGTGCCCGGCGCCGCCGGGGTGAGGCGGTGGGCGGGCCTGCGGGCGGAAGGCAGGCTGGCCGCGGTGGCGGCGGACGCGTGGAGCGCGCCGGACGTGGGCTTATTGGCCGGGGTCGCGACCGCGGGGCCGTTCCGCGGAAGGGGCTTGGGCGAGCGGGTGTGCCGGTGGGTGTCGCGGGAACTGGTGCACGCTTATGGCCGGGCGGCACTGATGGTCGACGACGACAACGGACCGGCCCTGGGTGTCTACACCCGAATCGGCTACACCCGCCGCAGAATCGCGGCAGCCGGCATCACCCCCTAGCCTCAACCACCACCCACTACCCCAACCCCCAACCCCCAACGCCAGCACCCCGGCATCTGAGCACCCCAGGCATCCGCGGCACCCGCCATCCCGGCACTCGGGCACCCCGGCATCCGGGCAACCCGACCTCCGGTATCCGGGCGAAAAGGGGTTGGGACGGCGGGGGGTTTCGGTGGGGATTTCCCGTTCGGGTGGCTGACGGGCGCCGTTGCGGCGCCCGGCCCGTCCGACGTGAGAAGCGATCCCCCCGACCTGCGCGCGCCGACGTCGGCGGGTGGTGTGGGGGGGTGGCGGAGCCGTAAAGGATAGAAAAGGGGATTTAGGGTCCTTCGAGGGCATACTGCATGACGCGAAATTTCGCCTGGGCCTCGGCGAGTTCGAGGGCGGGGTCGCTGGTGGACATGATGCCGCCGCCGGCGAACAGGCGGGCGCGGCGGCCGCTGATCTGGGCCGAGCGCAGGGCGATGCCCCACTCGCCGTCGCCGTGGGCGTCGATCCAGCCCACCGGACCCGCGTAGCCGGCGCGGTCCATGCCCTCGAGTTCGCGGATCACGTCGATGGCGGTGTCGGTGGGGGTGCCGCCGACGGCGGCCGTGGGGTGCATGGCGGCCACCACGTCCAGGACGGAGGCGCCGTCGGCCAGGCGGCCGGTCACGTGGCTGGCCAGGTGCTGGACGTTGGGCAGGACGAGGAGTTCCGGCTCGTCGGGGGTCTGCAGGGCCGAGCAGAGCGGGGCCAGCGTGTCGCGGACGCTGGCGATCGCGCACTCGTGCTCGTGCCGGTCCTTGGCGCTGGCCAGCAGCGCGGCGCCGCGGGAGAGGTCGTCGGAGGGGCTGGTGCCGCGCGGGGTGGTGCCGGCCAGGACCAGGGATTCGATCTCCTGGCCGGTGCGCCGGATGAGGAGTTCCGGCGTGGCGCCGACCATGCCGGCCACGGAGAAGGTGTAGCAGTCGGGGTAGCGGGTGGCCAGGCGCCCCAGCAGCAGCCGGATGTCGATGGCGCGTTCGGCGGTGGCCAGCAGGTCTCGGGCCAGGACGACCTTCTCGAGTTCGCCGTCGCGGATGCGCTGGGCGGCGCGGGCGACGATGGCCTCCCATTCGGGTGCGGTGAGGCTGCCGTCGCCGTAGCTGATGCGGCCGGGGGTGCGGATCGGGCTGAAACGTTCGAGGGGGGCGTCGCCGATCGTGGTGAGCCACGCGTGGCCGTCGCGGCGGGCCAGGACCGCCTGCGGGACGACGAGGACGGAGCCGGGGGAGTCCTCGTCGAAGGTGAAGGTGCCGAACGCCACCGGCCCGGTGCCGGGGGTGCCCACGTCGTCGCGGACGGCGGCGTGGCCGAAGACGTCGGTGAGCCACTCGCGGGCCCACGCGAAGCGCCCGGCGCCGGGCGGGACGGCCACGCGGGCGGCTTCCCCCCAGCCGACCAGTCCTTCTCCATGCCGGATCCACGCATAGGGCGCGGTCTTCGGCAGGGATTGCAGCAGGTCGCCGGGGTCGCCTACCGAGGTGGTGCGAACCGGCAGAGGGCGGGTGATTCCGAGCGCGACACTCACTCAAGACACTCTATGCGGGAACTGAACACGTTCGACTCCCGGCCCCGTGAATGACCGGTTACGGACCATGAACACGAAAATTTTCGCGTGTTGCGGATCGGGCGTGTCAAGCGGCGATGCGAAGTGGGTGTGGTGCGGGCCGTTCGCCTGGCCGGGAGGCAAGGGTCGATCTACCTTGTGTCCATGATCACGCCTTTGGCCGCGGTCGCGGTGCTGGTGTCTGGGTCGATCGTCGCTCCGGTTCCGCAGGTCATGGCGGCGCTGGGAGATTCGATCACGTCGGGGTTCAACGCGTGCGGGTGGTACGTCTCGTGCACGTCGCGTTCGTGGGCGGCGGGCAAGGACCGCTCGGTCGGCAGTCATTTCACCCGGCTGGGGATGAAGGACGGCAATCTCAACTTCGCGGTGCCGGGCTCGACGAGCGCCGATCTCCGCGCTCAGGTGGGCAAGGCGGTGGCGGCGAAGGCGGAATATGTGACGATTCTCATCGGCGCCCAGGACGTGTGCGCGGGCACCGAGAAGACGATGACGCCGGTGCCGGTGTTCGAGCGGCGGGTGTCGGAGTCGCTGTCGGCGTTGCGGGCGGGGCTGCCGGGGGCGCGGGTGTTCGTGGCCTCGATTCCGGACCTGCGGCGGCTGTGGCAGGCGGGCAAGGACAACCCGATCGCGCGCACGTTCTGGACGCTGGGGCGGATCTGCCGGCCGATGCTGGCCGCGCCGGACTCGGCCAAGCGCAAGGACGCGCAGCGGCGGGCGCGGGTGCGGGAGCGGGTGGTGGACTTCAACCGGGTGCTGGAGCGGGCCTGCGCCGGTTACGGTCCCAATTGCCGCAGCGACGGCGGGGCGGTGTTCTCCTTCCCGTACACGCTGGATCACATCAGCAAGTGGGACTTTTTCCATCCGAACGCGGCGGGGCAGCGGGCGCTGGCCGAGCAGACGTTCAAGCACGGCTTCGACTGGACGGACGCGCGCTAACGGCATTGGGCGAGCATGGTCTGCTTGTCGGCGCGGGTGACGGGGACGTCGTACTTGACGGCGACCTGGGCGAAGCGGGTGACGTACGCGCAGCGGATGCGGCGCTGGGGCGGCAGCCAGGCGGCGGGCCCCGATCCGTCCTTCTCCTCGTTGGCCCGGCCGTCGACGGGCAGGAGGTTGAGGGGGTCGTTGGCGAAGTCGAGGCGCTTGGACTTCGGCCAGGACTTGGCGGCCATGCGCCAGCCGTAGGACAGGGGGACGACGTGGTCGACCTGGATCTCGTCGGCGTCGGAGACGCGCCAGTCGATGTCGCGGCCGGTGTAGGGGTCGGTCAGGGTTAACGACAGGACGGTGCAGCCGGCCCGGACGACGTCGCGGCCGTCGCGGGCCAGCAGGTCGTCGCGGGTGCGGCAGCCGTTGCCGGCGTAGGGGACGCCGGTGGCGGAGTCGGCCCAGTTACCGCCGTAGTTGGTGCGCTGGTAGCCGGTGCTGGAGCCACGGTCCTTGACGCGCAGGCGGGAGATGAGAGCACGGGCGTCCTGTTTGTCGGCTTGGCTGGTGAGGGGCGCCAGGCTCGGGCCGGTGCCGGTGGTGTTGGCCAGGGGGCTGGTGGCGGTGCCCGCCTGGGTGCGGTTCGTGGTGCCGAGCAAGGAAACGATCATTACGCCGCCGGCGAGGAGGGCGACCGCGTCCCGTGTGCTCAAGGAGCCTCCGTAGGCTTGGCCTCTTCTCGGTGAATTCCCATGATCGCCTGCTTTGACACGATGAAGGAGGGTGTTGTGGGGCAGTGGCAGGTCCTCGGCGCGGTCTCGGCGGGCGGGGTGGCGGGGTCGCTGGCCCGGTTCGGGCTGCAGACGTGGTGGCCGTCGGTGTGGGCGACCCTGGTGATCAACGTGTCGGGCTGCCTGCTGATCGGGATGCTCATGGTGGCGGTGCCGCGGATGCACCGGCTGGCGCGGCCGTTCCTGGGGGTCGGGGTTCTGGGGGGTTTCACGACGTTCTCGGGTTATGTGGTGGATGTGCGGTTCCTGGCGGGGGAGGGGCCGTTCTGGCTCGCGCTCGTCTACCTCGTGGCGACGATGGCGGGCGCCGTCGTGGCGACCTGGTCCGGGGTACGGCTCGCGCGCCTGCTGGCCCGGCGGTGGGCCGGATGAACGTGCTGCTGGTGGCGATCGGGGCGGCGGTGGGCGCGCCGATGCGGTTCCTGCTGGACCGGGCGGTCCAGGGCTGGGTGGCGGCGCGCGGCCGGGCGGGCTCGGTGACGTTACCCTGGGGAACGCTCGTGGTGAACGTGATCGGTTCGGCGGTGCTGGGGTTCCTGGTGGCCCGGCCCACCGGTGAGGGGCTGATGGCGCTGGCGGGCACCGGGTTGTGCGGGGCGCTGAGCACCTATTCGACGCTGGGATATGAGACGCTGCGGCTGGCGGAGGGCGGCGCGGGGCCGGCGGCGGCGGGCAACGCGGTGCTCAGCGTGGCGGCCGGGCTGGGCGCCGCCGCGGCCGGTGCGGCCCTCGCGAACGCCTGGTCGTGAAGACGCGCGCCCGGTCGTGACGAGTTAGCGTGTAATCCTGTAAGCAATGAAGGAGCGCGCGATGGCGGATCCCCTCGACGCCTACTCTCAAGTGGTCTCCTCCGTCGCCGCGGAGCTGCTGCCCAAGGTGGCCGGCGTACGGGCGGGACGCAACAGCGGCTCGGCGGTGGTGTTCACCTCCGACGGTTTCCTGCTCACCAACGCGCACGTGGTCGGCTCCTCGCGGGCCGGCACGGTGGCCTTCGCCGACGGCACGGTGGAGGAGTTCGCCGTGGTCGGCCGTGACCCGCTGTCGGACCTCGCGGTGATCAGGGCGCAGGGGCCCACGCCCGAGCCCGCGGTCCTGGGCGACAGCGACAAGCTCGTGGTCGGGCAGCTCGTCGTGGCGGTCGGCAACCCGCTCGGGCTGGCCGGGTCGCTGACGGCCGGCGTGGTCTCGGGGCTGGGCCGTTCGCTGCCGGCGCGGGCCGGCTCCGCGGTACGGATGATCGAGGACGTCATCCAGACCGATGCCGCCCTGAACCCGGGCAACTCCGGCGGCGCCCTGGCCGACTCGCGGGCCCGGGTGGTGGGCGTGAACACCGCGGTGGCCGGGATGGGGGTGGGGCTGGCCGTACCCATGAACAGCACGACGCGCTCGATCATCGCGGCCCTCATCCGCGACGGGCGGGTACGGCGGGCCTTCCTCGGCCTGGTGACCTCGCCGGCCCCGCTGCCGGAGCCGCTGCGCAGGCGCACGGGGCAGGCGGCGGCGCTGCGGGTGGTGGAGGTGGTGGCCGGTTCGCCCGCCGAGCGGGCCGGGCTGCGGAGCGGCGACCTGGTGCTGAGCGCGGGCCGTACCCCGGTGGGCGACGCGCAGAGCCTGCAGCGGCTGATGTTCGCCGACGCCATCGGCCGCCCGCTGCCGATCACCGTCTACCGCAACGGCGCGCTCGTGGACGTGATCGCCGAGCCGCTGGAGCTGACCGTCTGACCGGCCGTCTCCAGGAGGGACGGCCGGTCGGACGGGACTATCCGACGGGCTTGGGCACGTAGGTGCCGTTGCGGCGGGCCAGCAGTTCTTCCAGCAGGTCGTCCCAGATGCGGCCGACCGCGTCCACGTCGTAGGTGCGGGCGGTCTCCAGGGCGCCCGCGGCCAGGGAACGGCGCAGCTGCTCGTCCTCGATGACGCGCAGGATCGAGGCGGCGAGGTTGTCGTTGGTGCGGGGCTTGACCAGCAGCCCGTCGACCTCGTCGCTGATCATCTCCTTGGGGCCGTGGGGGCTGTTGAAACTGACGATGGCAAGACCCTTGGCCATGGCCTCCAGGATCGTCATCGGGAAGCCCTCGTGGCGCGAGCTCAGCACGAAGATCGAGGCCTTCTCCAGCTCGGCGCCGACGTCCTGGGTGGGTCCCGGCAGCTCGACCTTGTCCTCCAGGCCCGCCTCGGCGATCTGGGTCCGCAGGTTGTCGAGCTGGGGCCCGTCGCCGAAGATGCGCAGCTTCCAGTCGGGATGGGCCTTGGCGATCTGCTCCCACGCGGTGATGAGGCGGTGGAAGCCCTTGAGCCGGGTGATGCGGCCGACCGCGATGACGAGCTTGGCGTCGAGCTTGGCCTGGTCGCCGGTCATGGGCGGCACCGCGTTCGGGATGCGCACCAGGCGCCTGGGCCGCTTCGGCAGGGTGTTGCGATAGTCGCGCAGGTCGGCCTTGGTGAGGGTGACCAGGGCGTCGAAGCGGCGGTAGCGCCACTTGATGAGCTCCTGCAGGGCCTCGGGCTTGGCGTTGAGCCCGACGTGCTCCTGCGCGACGGTGATCACGTTGGGGTTGGCGAGCTGCGCCATGGCCAGGTTGAGTCCGGGGCGGGTGCCCATGAGGACGCCGGTGTCGAGCGAGCGGATGTAGCGGGCCAGCTGCAGGTCCGTCCAGGCGTTGAAGCGGTGGGCGGCCGACTCCCCCTCGGGGATCAGGCGGCTGGGCAGCTTCGACAGCATCGCGCGTACGCCGCGGCGCGGCTTGAGCCGGTCGTCGAGGAAGCGGAACTTCACGCGTTCGTCGACCGGGAAGAACGGCCGCTCGGCCTCCTTGAGGATGGAGACGATCTCCACGTCGCGCCCGGTGGCGGCCAGGTAGCTGGCCAGGTTGAACACCGTTCTGATCGTGCCGCCCATGCCGTTGGCGTGCAGGAGCAGGATGCGGATCGTGCCGATGGAGGGAGGCGGCGCGTTGCGTTGCCTGCGCCGGTTGTATCCCCTGTACAGCCGGGCGGCCGCGGCCTTCCCTTTGCGTGCCAGTGCGCGCACCTTGTCCTTGTCCCCTCGTCCGGTGTCATGACACACGTGGCCGGTGACGGAATGTTCCCGCCACCGGCTCCAGGATCTACGTAGCCGGGGCAGCACCGATGTCCCCGTGGCACTGCCCCTTCTATGACCTTTTAGACGCTGTTCACCCCGTCAAGGTTGCACGCGAGATGCGGGTGTGTGCGGGGGTTTGCGTTCGAGCAGGTCAAGGGCGGTGTCGATCGCCTTCTCCAGTTGGGTGTCGATTCCGGCCGCGTAGTCCTGCGGGGTGATGTCGACCTCGATGTCGGGGTCGGTGCCGTAGTTCTCCACTTTCCAGCCGACGTCGTCGAAGGCGAAGGAGAACTCCGGCTGGGTGGTGACGGTGCCGTCGGCCAGCCGGTGGCGCGGCCAGATGCCGACGACGCCGCCCCAGGTGCGCTTGCCGATGAGCGGGCCGAGGCCGAGGAGCTTGAAGGTGTGGCTGAAGATGTCGCCGTCGGAGGCGGCCCACTCGTTGGTGATGGCGACCAGCGGGCCGCGCGGGGACTCGGCCGGATAGGGCTCGGGGTGGCCCCAGCGCGGGTAGTCGTAGCCCAGGCGGCGCCGGGCCAGCTTCTCCAGCAGCAGGGCCGAGACGCTGCCGCCGCCGTTGAAGCGGACGTCCACGACGAGGGCGTGCCGGTCGTACTCGGCCAGGAAGCCGCGGTGGAACTCGGCGAACCCGGTGGTGCTCATGTCGGGGATGTGCAGGTAGCCGATGCGGCCGGCCGAGCGCTGGTGGCAGCGGGCCCGGTTGAGGTTGACCCAGTCGCGGTAGCGGGCGGGCCCCTCGTCGGCGATGGCCCTGACGGTGGCGGTGAAGGTGTCCTCGCCGCGGCGCAGCGTGAGCTCGACCTCCTGGTCGGCCTGGCTGACCAGGCGTTCGTTCGGGGTGGTCTCGGCGCCGATGGGGTGCCCGTTGATCGCCAGTACGGCGTCGCCCGGCCGTACGTCGAGGCCCATGCGGTTGAGCGGCGAGGTGGCCTCCGGATCCCAGGGGTCGCCGGTGACGATGGCGCCGATGTGGTAGACGCCGTCGCGGTAGTCCCAGTCGACGCCCAGCTTGCCCTGGCTGTAGTCGGGACCCGGGCGGTACTCGCCGCCGCTCTCGTAGGCGTGGCTGGTGGCGAGCTCGCCGTGCAGCTCCCACAGCAGGTCGGAGAACTCGCCCCGGGTGCTGACGCGTTCGACGAGGGGCAGGTAGCGCTCGTAGACGGCCTGCCAGTCGACGCCGGACATGTCGGCGGTCCAGAAGTTCTCCCGCTGCAGCCGCCAGGCCTCGCGGAACATCTGCCGCCACTCGTGTTCCGGCCAGACCGAGACCTTCACACGGGCCAGGTCGATCCAGCCGCTCTCCCGGCTGGGCGGGTCGTCGTCGTGCTCGGGGACCTCTCCGGCCTTGACCACGCGGAGCCGGGCGCCGGCGCGGTAGAGCAGCGTCTTGTGGTCGCGGGCGAGTTCGAGGTCGGTGACGTCCTCCGCGAACGTCTCGTTCTTGGCCTTGGCGAAGTCGTACAGGTGCAGGACGGGCTCGCCCTCCAGCGGGCTGGACAGGATGAGCGCCTTGCCGTGCAGGGCGGCGATGCGCTCGTACCGGCCTTCGGGCAGCGGGAAGGCGGTGACCCGATGGATCAGGCCCTCGGCGTCGACCTGGAGGGGTGTGGGGTCCTCCTCCTCGTTCTCCTCCTCGTCCTTGGTCTCCAGCGGGCGGGGCTGGGGGACGAAGGGGTCGGGCGCGTCGCGCCGCAGGGCGATGGCGTACGGGCGGGTGCCGAGCGGGAAGCCGAGATCGAACTGGAGCTGGTCCCAGACCGGGGAGAAGGTGCGCTGGCCGATGAAGTAGAGGTAGCGGCCCTCCGGGTCGAAGCAGGGGGCGCCGTCCTCCAGGATGGGCTCGCTGGCCTGGACGATGCGGCCCGACTCCGGGTGGTGGAGCTTGATGGCGGTGGTCTGGGCGTTGAGCGGGCTGGCGTAGGCGAGCCAGGTGCCGTCGGCCGACCAGGCGGGGTCGTGCGGGCTCGCGTGGGGGTTGGCCTCGACCAGCGTCGCCTGGCCGGTGCCGAGGTCGAGGAGGTGGAGCTCGCCCCGGTGGTTGGTGACGGCCACGCGGTCGTGGGCGGGGTCGGGGACGAGTTCGTTGATGCGGCCGAGCTCGGCCAGTTCGGTGGCGGAGCCGGGGCCGAGGAGCGTGACGGTCTCGTCGCCGTCGGCGCCGCTGGCCGCGGCGACCAGCCGCTCGCCGTCGTTGAGCCAGGTCAGGTGGCGATAGCGGACGCCGTGAGGCGCGCCGTGCTGGCGGACCGGGCCCTCCCAGGCGGCCATGGTGTAGGCCTTGCCGCGGGTGGTGAGGGCCAGGGTGGTGCCGTCGGGGCCGAGGGTGGCGCTGTCGAGGTAGTCGGCGGCCTCGACGAAGCGGCGGTTGCGCTGGGTGCGGGAGGAGGCCAGGCGCACGTCGATCTTCCGCGCGTGGTCGGCGCCGGGCGGGAGGAGGTAGAGGTCGGCGCCGGCGTGGTAGACGAGGTGGAGGCCGTCGCTGGTGAGATTGCGGGCGTAGTAGTCGCTGTGGTGGGTGTGGCGCTGGAGGTCCTCGCCGGTGGGGGTGCAGGAGTAGACGTTGCCGGTGCCCTCGTGGTCGGACAGGAAGTAGACGCGCTCGCCGCTCCAGCAGGGTGCGGCGAGGTTGCCGGGCAGCTTGATGAGGCGGCGGAAGTCGCCGTGGCCGTCGGGGTCGATCCACAGGTCGCCGGCGGTGCCGCCCCGGTAGCGCTTCCAGCGGGCGGGGTCGGCGGTGTTGCGGCCAAGGACGATCATGTGGTGCGGGCCGTAGGCGATGGAGTTGGCGGGGCCGTACGGCAGGCGTTGCGGGACCCCGCCCGGGGCGACCCGGTGGAGCCATTTGCGGCCCTCGAAGGGCTGGCCGGCGTCGCTGGCGTACAGGATGCGGTCGTCGTGGTCCCAGCCGGTGACGGTGCAGCGGGCGCCGTGGTAGGTCAGGCGGGTCGCGGCGCCGCCCTCGGCGGGCATGACGTAGACCTCTTCCGGGCCTTCCTCGCGGCCGACGAAGGCGAGCTGGTCGCCGCGCGGGGAGATGCGGGGGTATCCGGCCTCGGCCAGCCCGGCGGTGAGTCGGAACGCGCGCCCGCCCTGGGCGGAGACCATCCAGAGGTCGTCCTCGGCGGCGAAGACCACGACGTCCTGGAAGATGGCGGGAAAGCGCAGGTAGGCGGGCATCGTCTCTCCGTGGTCAGACAGCCGGGACGTGGTGTCCCGGCTGTCTGATCCTTTCAGTGCCGATGGCTCTTATGCTTCTTCCACCGGCTTGCGCGTTTCCTGGCGCTTGGCGGCCTTGGCCTGCCTGGTGGCCTTGATGGTGGCCTTCTTGGCCTTGCCGGATTTGGCGGCGGGTTTCTTGCGTTGCTCTGCCATTGCTCTGTTCCCCCGATGTACTCGCGACGAATGTGCGATGTCTGATACGACATCAACGCCGTTAATACCCACTTGCTCCATAAATCCGACATTTCGCCTATGGGGGGGCGCGTACGCCTGGATCAGAACGCCAGGGCGGCGGCCTCGTTGCGGAGCACGAGGATGAGCAGGGTGGCCACGAGCGTGGCGATGAGCAGCCAGCTGATCATGATGATGATCGTGGAACGGCGCGGACGGCGGCGGGGGACCGACTCCGCGTTGGCCCTGGCCTCGCTGCGCCGGGCTCGCTCGTTGAACGACTCCAGGCGCGCGACGAGCCGCGGGTCCTCGTCGACGAGGTGGCGCTCGATCTGGGCCAGCAACCTCTCCTCGTCCTGCGACCAGGCCATGGTGCACCTCCGGAACGCAAGCTCTGTTCCGACTTTCTGCCCAACCATGAAGATCATTAGCCGTGATCTTGCCCAGTAATTGTGCGCTCTTTTCCTTTGCGATCACAGTCGAACCTCTGTTCTAATCATGGCATGCGCTGGGACAACCTGCGGCTCACCGGGGCCGACGACCGTGATCCTGCGGTGCCGCTGTTCGCCGAGGAGGCGGTGACGCGGAGATTCGACACGCCCGAATTCCGGGGGATGACCTTCTTCGAGGTGCGCGCCCGCTCGATCATCAGCCGCGTGCCCGCCACGAGCCGCATGTCCTTCCAGCACACGATCAACCCCTACCGTGGTTGTTCCCATGCCTGCCGCTACTGCTTCGCCCGCAACACCCACACCTACCTCGATCTGGACGCCGGCCTCGACTTCGACTCCAAGGTCGTGGTGAAGGTCAACGCCGCCGAGCTGACCCGTCGCGAACTGGCCGCGCCCCGCTGGCAGGGCGGGCACGTGGCGATGGGCACCAACGTCGACTGCTACCAGCGGGCCGAGGGCCGGTATCAGCTGATGCGGGGGATTCTGGAGGCGCTGCGGGACGCAGCCAACCCGTTCTCCATCCTCACCAAGGGCACGCTCATCCTGCGCGACCTCGACCTGCTGACCGAGGCGGCGCAGGTGACCGACGTGTCCGTCAACGTGTCGGTGGGCTTCGTCGACGAGCGGGCCTGGCGCACCGTGGAGCCCGGCACCCCGCACCCCGAACGCCGCCTGGCCGCCTGCGCCCGCCTCAACGCCGCCGGGATCCGCTGCGGAGTCCTGATGGCACCGGTCCTGCCGTATCTGACCGATTCCCCGGCCGAGCTGGAACGCACCGTCGAGGCGATCGCCGCCTCAGGCGCGGTGCACGTGACGCCGCTGGTGCTGCATCTGCGGCCGGGGGCCAGGGAGTGGTACCTGGGGTGGCTGGCCAGGGAACACCCGCGCCTGGTGCCGCGCTACCTGGAGCTCTACGGCAGAGGCGCCTACGCGCCCCGCGCCTACCAGGAGCGCGTCAGCGCCCAGGTGAAGGACCTGGCCCGCCGCCACGGCATCGGCGGATCCGGCCCCGCCGGCCCCCGCCGCCTCGCCGGGCGCGCCCCCGCCAAGCCCGGACCGGCCGCCGAGCAGCTGACCCTCCTGTAGTCACGGCCGGGCGTCGGCGCGGTACTCGCCGGGCGTCAGCCCGTACCACTGACGGAAGGCCAGGTGGAAGCCGACCGGCGTGCCGTAGCCGACGCGTTCGCTGATGCGGTTGTGCGGCAGCGCTGTCTCCGACAGCAGGCGGGCGGCCTCCTGCATGCGGCGGGCGGTCAGGTGGCGCATGGGCGCCTGGCCCACCAGGCGGCGGAAGGTCGCGGCGAAGGCGGAACGGGACATGCCCGCCTCGACGGCGAGCGTCTCCACGGTCCATGGCTCGGCGAAGCGGGTCTGCACGGTGTGCAGCGCGGCGGCCACGCCCGGATGGCGCAGCGCCTCCAGGACCGCCGCGCCCGCCGGCAGCGCCGAGCCGGGGGCGTCGAGGGCGGCGCGCAGCGCGAGGACGAAGACGAGTTCGAACGCGCGCAGGGCGACGAGCTGGGCGCCGGGCGCGGCGGCGTCCCACTCGCCGGCCAGCCGCTCCAGCGTCGCGCCGAGCAGCGGATGGGCCCGCAACCGCGCGCTCTCCAGCACGAACAACGGCGGCAGCGCCTGGTAGAGGGGAGTGGCGGCGGCGCGGTCGTAGTGCAGGCCGCCGCACAGCATGACGGTCCGCGCGCCCGGCCCGTCGATCTCGACGGTGCGCACGCCGCCGGGCTGGCGTTCGGGAAGGACTCCGCTCAGCGGTACGGTGGCCCGCCCCGGCCGGTCGGCCAGCCGGTGGGCGCTGCCGTGCGGGAAGACGGCCAGATCGCCGGTGGCGAGGGTGACGGGCGGGTGGCCGGGCAGTTCGACGGTGCACGAGCCCTGGTCGACGTAGTGCAGCAGGGCGCAGTTCTCCCGCCGCCCGGCCACGCCCCAGGGCGCGCGGGCCTGCCAGCGGCTGTGGAAGACGCCGTGCAGCCGCAGCGGGGCGAGCAGGTCGCTGAGAAGATCCCCATCCACCGGACGATCCTTAAAGATTGCGAGAGTGTGCTTTATGGAGCGTATCCCGTGGGCCGGGCAGGCTGTCTCCCATGACCTTCCTTGTGATGAACGCCGCCGGCGCCCAGGGCGGCGCGGTCGCCCGCCGCCTGCTGGCCGAAGGCCTTGCCGTACGCGCCTTCACCCGGAGCGGACGGGCTCCTGAGGGGGCGCGGCCGTTCACCGGAGACCTGGCCGACGGCGCGGCGGTGAAGGCCGCCTTCGACGGCGTCACCCACGCCTCGGTGATGCTGCCCATGGTCTACGACCCCGGCACCGTGGACCTCTACGTCCGCAACGTGCGGGACGCGGCGCTGGCGGCGGGGGTGCGGCGGCTGGTGTTCAACACCGGCAACCGCCTGCCCGCCGCCCAGACCGGCGTGCCCGCCTTCGAGACCCGCCGCCGCGCCGGGGACGACCTGCGCGCCGCCGGGCTGCCGGTCGTGGAGCTGCGCCCGCCGATCTACCTCGACAACCTGGCCGCCCCCTGGGTGGCGGGACCGCTGGCCGCCGACGGCGTACTGGCCTACCCGCTGCCCGCCGACCTGCCCGTGGCCTGGCTGTCGCACGCCGACCTGGCCGCCGCCACCCACGCCGCGCTGACCCTCGACGGGCTGGAGGGCGCGATCCTGAACGTCGGCGCGGCCGAGGCCGTCACCGGCGCGGACCTGGCCGCCGCGATCGGCGCCCGCTTCCACGCCCAGGACCCCGCCGCCTTCGAGGCGGCCCTGAGCGCTCTGGCGGGCCCGGCCACCGCCGCGGCCGTCGCGGACACCTACCGCTGGGCCGCCGCCGACCGCCCGCTGCTGGCCGCCGACCCCGCCGCGCTCCACCTTCTGGGCGTACGGCCCGCCGCCCCGATCGACTGGCTCACCGGACGGTCCCGATGACGGCGCGAGAGGAGATCGTCCGCCACCACCAGGTGATCGAACGGTGGCTGTCGGGGGAGCCGGGGCAGGAGTTCGAGGAGTTCGACCGGGCCCACGCTGCCGCCTTCACCCTGACCGGGCCCGACGGCCGCACCCTGGAACGGGAGCAGGTCATGCGCCAGGTGCGCGACCTGCGCGGCGCGGTGCCCGGCCTGCGGATCGAGATCCGGGACGTGCGCGTGGTGGCCGAGGCCGGGCCGCTGCTGGTGGCCGCCTACCAGGAGTGGCAGGAGGGCGGCGCCCGTCAGTCCACGGTCGTCTTCCGGCGCGCGGGCGGGGACCTGCGCTGGCTGCACCTGCACGAGACCTGGCTGAACAAGCCCGCATGATCGTCACCCCCGCCGACCGGCTCGGTCGGCCACAGGTCAGGGGCGCAGGTTAGGGGCGCAGGTCAGGTCCGCAGGTCGGGGGCGCGGGTTAGGTCCGCAGGCCGGGGCCGCAGGTTAGGTCCGCAGGTCGGGGGTGCGGGTTAGGTCCGCAGGCCGGGGCCGCAGGTTAGGTCCGCAGGTCGGGGGTGCGGGTCGGGGCCGCAGGTCAGGGGAGCGGGCCGGGGGGATCGGTCAGGGGCGTGGGTTAAGGGCGCGGGTCGGGATGCGGGTCTAGGGGCGTAGGGCGGCGCGGCGGGACTGCAGGAACTCGCGCTCCGGCGCCGTCCCCACCAGGGCCAGCGCCTTGCCGTACTCCTCCACCGCCTCTTCCAGCCGGCCCAGCCGCCGCAGCAGCTCCGCCCTCGTCGCCGGGAGCAGGTGGTGGCGTGGCAACCGCTCCTCCAGGCCCGCCAGCAACTCCAGCCCGTCGGCGGGCCCCCGGGACTCGGCCACCGCGACGGCCCGGTTCAGGCGGACCACGGCCGATCCGGTCAGCGCCTCCAGCAGTTCGTACAGCTGGGCGATCGCGGTCCAGTCGGTGTCCTGGGGCAGGACGGCCGAGGCGTGCTCGGCGGCGATCGCCGCCTGCACCTGGTAGAGGCCCGGCGGGCCCGGCCGCAGCAGGCCCAGGGCCTCGGCGATCTCCTCGCGGTGCCAGCGCCCGCGGTCCTGCTCGGCGAGCGTCACGATGCGCCCCCGCTCGTCCAGCCGGGCATCGCGCCGCGCGTGGTGCAGCATCATCAGCGCCAGCAGCGCGCTGACCTCGCTGTCGTGCGGCATCAGCGCGGCCAGCATCCGGGCCAGCGCGATCGCCTGCGCCGCCGGTTCCGTGCGGATGAGGTCCTCGCCCTCAGCCGCCGCGTACCCCTCGGTGAAGATCAGATACAGCACGGCCAGCACCCCGTCGCGGCGCGCCACCAGCTCCGGGCCTGACGGCACCCGGTACGGGATGCCGGCCTGGCTGATCTTCTTCTTGGCGCGGGTGATCCTGGCCGCCATCGTCGCCTCGCCGACCAGGAACAACCGGGCGATCTGCCGCGTGCCCAGCCCGCCCACGCAGCGCAGCGTCAGCGCCACCCGCGCCTCCATCGACAGCGCCGGATGGCAGCAGGTGAAGATCAGGCTGAGCAGGTCGTCGCCCGCCTGCGGCTCGTCGACCACCAGCAGCGGCAGCTTGCGGGCCGCGACCGCCATGTGGCGCAGCCGCGAGACCGCCCGCCGCCGCGCCGCGGTCAGCAGCCACGCCGGCGGGTTGTCCGGCACCGGCGGCCAGGCCGGCACCGCCGCGGCGAAGGCGTCCTGCAACGACTCCTCCGCCAGGTCGAGGTCACGCAGCTCGGTGGTGAGGATGGCGAGCAGGCGCGCCCAGTGCTCGCGGTACGCCTGCTCGACGGCGTTCATCCCGAGTACTCCACCACCGGCCGCACCTCCACGGTCCGCTCCGGGCAGGCGGTCGCCAGCTCGATCGCCTCGTCGAGATCCTTGGCCTCGATGAGGTAGTAGCCGCCCAGGTGCTCGACCGTCTCCACGAACGGCCCGTCGGTGCGCAGCACCTCCCCCTCGCCCCGGCGCAGGCAGACCGCCTCGCCCGGCGCGCCCAGCTCCTCGCCTTCCAGGTAGGCGCCGCGGCCCTTGAGCATCTCGATGTAGGCGCCGTGGCGGGCGATGCCCTCCTGGATCTGCTCCGGGGTGGCGCTGGCCCATTCGGTGGCGTCGCCGTACAGCAGCAGGGCGTACTTCACGACGCGCACCTCCTGATCTCCACGTCGGACGGCATGGCCGCGGCCAGCTCGATCGCCTCGTCCAGGTCCTTGGCCTCCACGATCTGGTAGCCGGAGATCTGCTCCACGGTCTCGGCGTAGGGTCCGTCGGTGATGAGGACCTGGTCGCCGTTCTTCCTGACGGTGGTGGCGGTGGAGGAGTGGGCCAGCTCGTTGCCGCCGAGGTTCGCCCCGCGCTCGGTGAGCATCGCGGTGTAGGCGCCCCACCGGGCGTAGACGGCGGCACGCTCCTCGGGCCCCGCCTGCGCCCACGGCCTCTCATCGCCCACGACGAGCAGCACGTACTTCATGGTTTCTCCCTTCAGTCACTGCCATGACGCGCGGGCGGCGCGGAAATCGACAGCGTCCGGAGAAATTCTCGCGGATCGTCGGCGAAGAACCTGATCGAACTCGCCTCCCCGGTACGGCCCAGCGGCCGCGTCACCGTCACCGGCTCCGACAGCTCCAGCACGAGGTTGGTACGCGAGTCGACGACCAGTTCCAGCCGCCCCTCGGTCAGGGTGACGAACCCGGAGTCGTGGATACGGCTCGCGGCCCGCGCCGAGACGATCAGTTCGCGGGGGATGCTGAGGTCGAAGGCGGCTCCTTGGCGCAGCCGTACCATATGCTCGCCCACCACGTGCGGCCGCGACCGCGCGGCGGCGATCATGCCGAGGTTGGCGAGCACGAAGTAGACGTGCACGACGGTCAGGATCGGCCAGCCCAGCCACAGCTCCAGCGCCACGCCCTCCACCACGATCGCGAACAGGAACAACCACAGCGTGATCGACCCGCCCGCGTGATAGGAAAGGGCCACCTGGCCGGGCCCGACGCCGTGGCGGCGGCCCAGCGCCCAGTAGCCGAGACTGGCCAGGGCGCGCAGTTCGTGCGCCAGCATGCGGCGCGCCACCCTCACGGCTTGCTCAGCAGCTGCATGACGCGGCGGATGACGACCGCCTGCCCGGGGCTCAGGTCGGCGAAGAAGGCCCGCACGAACGGGTCCTCCTCACCGGGTATCGGCAGGCTGCCCTCGGGGATCAGCTCGCGCGGCGTCAGCTCGATCAGCCGCCAGGCCAGCTCCTCCACCCGCGGGTCGTCCTCGTCGGGGACGATGTCGGCGAACGCGTCGAGCTCGGCGTAGACCTGCATGACCTGGGCGTGGAACTCCGGGTCGGTCTCCGGCAGGGCCAGGACGGGGTCCACGAAGTCGGCCCGCTGATCGGCGGGCATCGAGGTGTCCAGAAGCGCCAGGAACTCGCGGTCGCGCTCGGCCATCCCGCCGCCGCCCTGGGGCAGCCGGCCGAGGATGCGCGCCATCTCGGGGGAGAGGGCGTCGTCGGGTTGCGGATTCTCCTGCTCCAGCAGGGTGGCCAGGCGGGCGCGCCGTTCCCTGATCTCGGCCTCCTGTCTCTCCAGGTCGGCGTCGAGCTCGGTCAGCACCTCGCGCAGCTCGCGGCCCTGCTGGTCGGCCAGTACGTCGCGGATCTCCTCCAGCGACAGGCCCAGCTCCGACAGCCGCCGGATGCGCGACAGGGTGACGGCGTCGCGCAGGGTGTAGAGGCGATAGCCGTTGGCCCGCCGTTCGGGCTCCGGCAGCAGGCCGAGGTGATGGTAGTGGCGCACCGCCCTGGTCGACACGCCGGCCAGGGCGGCGAGTTCTCCTATCCGCATACCTCTATGAAAGACCTTGACGCTACGACAAGGTCAAGCGCTCATGCTCCGGACCACCAGGAATCCGATGAGCATACCGAGGATCATGGTGACGCCGGAGGCGACCGCTGCCCACTTGCCGAGCGACTCGCCCCGGGTGTGGCCGACGATGCCGAGCACGATGCCGATGAGGCCGAACAGGATCGGGATGAACAGCAGCGCGATCGCCGCGAACACGAACCCGATGATCGACAGGATCTGGACGCCCGAGCCGCTCTTGGGCGGGGATCCGTGACCGGGCTGGCCGTACGGCTGGTCATAGGGAGGAGCGGGCCCCGGCTGCTCGGGCGGTGGTGACCACTGCGGCCGGGCGTTCGGATCGTCTGGTGTGGTCATAGGACTTCTCCCTAGGTGTGGACCCCCGAAAGTCGTGCCTGTCTAGGATTCATCTCACACCGAAGCCGCACGTCCTGTCGAGTCTGCGGTGCTCAGAGGGCCGGGCAGCGGACGGGCGTGCAGCACGTCCAGCCGGGAGACGGCCCGCGTCAGCGCCACGTACAGCCGGTTGAGCCCGCGCGCCTCGGCCTCGGCGATCTCGGCGGGCTCGGCGACGATCACGTGGTCGTACTCCAGCCCCTTGGCCGCCGAGGCGGGCACCAGGCTGACCCGGAACGCCGTGTCGCCGCCGGTCCCGGGTTCGACGAGGGTGGCGTCCAGGCCGGCGTCCCACAGCGCCGCGCGCAGCCCGTCCACGGCCGGATCGGCGGCGATCACCCCGATCGAGCCCTCCAGCTCCAGCGCCCGCCGCACCGCCGCCACGACCGCCGCCGGCAGGTCGGCGGCCTCCCGCACGCTCAGCTCGCCGTCACGGCGGAAGGAGCGGGTCGCCGGCACGTCGGCCTCCAGGGCGGCCAGCAGCCGGTTGGCCAGCTCCACGACCGCCGCCGGGACGCGGAAGCCGGTGGTGAGCTCGACCGTGCGCGCCGCCGGCTTGCCGAGCGCGGCGAGCTGGGCGGCCCACGCGCGCGCCGCCCACGGCGTGGTGGCCTGGGCCAGGTCGCCGAGGACGGTCAGCGAGCCGTGCTCGCTGCGCCGGGCGATGGCGCGGCACTGCATCGGCGACAGGTCTTGCGCCTCGTCGACGATCACGTGCCCGAAGCCCGCGGGCCGCTCCAGCAGCCCGGCCAGCTCGTCCAGCAGCACCGCGTCGGCGGCCGACCAGCGGGCGCTCTTGTACGAGCGCGGCGGCCGCGCCCAGGTGATCGCCTCGATCTCGTGCTCCTCCAGGACGCCGCCGGCCGCCTTCGCGGGATCGGTGAGCAGGTCGGCCAGCACCTGCTCGGGCTTCGGCGCCGGCCAGACCGCGTCCAGGAACGGCGTGACCTGCCGGCCCATCCGCTTCGTCCAGGCCGGGTTGACGAGGTGCCCGCGCAGCTCGGCCTGGCGGGCGACGCGCGCCATGATCCGTGAGCGCACGCGTTCGCGCCCCGTCAGGTACGGCAGGCTCTCGCGCCGCGTGTCGTCCACGATCCGCCGCAGCTCGTCCTCGTACACCCGCCACCGCGCCGCCCCGTCGCTCACCACGACCGGTTCGACGGGCCTGGCGATCCGCCCGTACAGCGCCCGGCGCAGCACCTCGGCCATCCGCGCGTCGTGCTTGACCGCCGCCGCGGGCGCCGGGTCGGTGGCCCCGACCTCGGCGCCGCCCAGCAGCTCCTCCAGCGTCGTCTGCTCCACCTCCACCTCGCCCAGCGCGGGCAGCACGGCGGAGATGTAGCCGATGAAGGCCCGGTTGGGTCCCAGCACCAGCACGCCCGAGCGCTCCAGCCGCGCCCGGTGCGCGTACAGCAGGTACGCCGCCCGGTGCAGCCCCACCGCCGTCTTCCCGGTGCCGGGCGCGCCCTGCACGCACACCGACTCGCCCACCTCCACCCGCACCAGGTCGTCCTGCTCGGGCTGGATGGTGGCCACGATGTCGCGCATCGGGCCCACGCGCGGCCGTTCGATCTCGGCGGTCAGGATCGCGCCGCCGCCCTGCTCGCCCCGGCCCAGGTCCTCGTCCTCGAACCCGGTCAGCCGCAGTCCCGACCACCCGTAGCGGCGCCGGGTCGCCACGCCCTGCGGGTCGCGGGCGCCGGCCCGGTAGAAGGCGCGCGAGACCGGCGCCCGCCAGTCGATGACCAGCGGCACGCCGCCGTGCTCGCCGGCGATGTGACGGCGGCCGATGTAGTAGGAGCGATCGCGGTGCTCGCCCTGGCCGAACGCCAGCCGCCCGAAGAACGGCGGCCCGTCGGGCTCCTCACTGAGCTCCTTGGCCAGGCTCTTCAGGTGGCGGCCCAGCCGTTCGGCGCTGTAGCGGTCGCCGGCCACGCTCTCGCCGATGACGACGTTCTCGCGCGCCCCCGCCAGCATGCGCCGCAGCCCCGCGCGGCACGTCTCGACGTAGTCACGCTCCTGGTCCAGCGTGCTCATCCAACTCCTTTAACTCGGTTAAGTTATTTACCAGGTTAACATGATGGCATGACGGGACTACGCCGGCGCAAGCGGCAGCAGGTACACGAGGCGATCTCGGCGGCGGCCATCACGCTGTTCCTGGAGCGGGGCTTCGACGAGGTGTCCGTGGCCGAGGTGGCCGCCGCCGCGGACGTCTCCAAACCCACGCTCTTCAAGTACTTCGCCACCAAGGAGGACCTCGTCGTCCACCGCATCGCCGACCACCAGGGCGAGGCCGCCCGCGTCGTGCGCGCCGCGGACGGCGACCCGCTGTCCGCCCTGCGGGACCACTTCCTGGCGGGGCTGGCCCGCCGCGACCCGGTCACCGGGCTCAACGACCACCCCGCGGTGCTCGCCTTCCACCGCATGGTCTTCGAGACGCCCAGCCTGGCCGCCCGCGTGGCCGTGTACGTCGCCGCCGACGAGAGCGCACTCGCCGACGCCCTGGCCGGGCACTACGACGAGCTGTCCGCGGCGCTGCTGGCCGCCCAGGTGCCGGCCGCGCAGCGGGTGCTGGCCCGCCGTACGTGGCTGGAGCTCTCCCGCGGGCGCGCCGCCGACGAGGTCCACCCCGAGGCGGTGGCCGCCGCCGGGCGCGCCTTCCACCAGCTCTCCCTCGCCTTTCCGGTACGGCCCGCCGCCTCCTGAGCCGGGGCGGGGTGAGATCCTGGGCCGGTGTTCGAGGCGTTAGAGGCTGAGGTTCGGGCGAATCTGGACGGGTTCGAGCGCCGGGCGGCGCCGCCGGCCGAGGGGTTGCGTGGGGCGGCGGTGACGGTGTGCGTGCTGGAGGGGCGCGAGCCGTACCTGATCCTGATCAAGCGCGCGCCGCGCGGGCGCAACGCGGGGCAGTGGGCGCTGCCGGGCGGGCGGCTGGACGACGGCGAGGAGCCCGTGCGGGGGGCGCTGCGCGAACTGGCCGAGGAGACCGGGATCACCGGGGTGCGGGTGGCGGGGCTGCTGGACGACTTCGTCACCGACTCCGGGTTCGTGATCACTCCGGTGGTGGCGTTCGGGGGCGATCAGCGGGCCGTACCCGACCCGCGGGAGGTCGCCTCCGTGCACGAGGTGCCGCTGGACCGGCTGCTGGCCCCCGGTGTGCCGCGCTGGCGCGGGCCCCTGCTGCAGATGCCGCTGGGACCCTCGATCCTCGTGCACGCGCCGACGGGGGCGATCCTGTGGCAGTTCGCCGAGGTATGCCTGCGCGGCCGTGAACTGCGCGTCTTCGACGTCGCCCAGCCCACCTGGACCAGAAGATGAACAGCCCTCACCCCACGCGGCCCCGCCATGGCGTGCGGCGCTCGGCCCGTGCGCCAGCCTTGTGGACCTCGCTCCGCGGCGACGGCTCGGCGAGCATGAGGTGTAGCCCGGACATCGCGAATTTCACGCGGGGCAGGGTGGTCTGAAGGCGACGCCGGTCACGTGCTTGCGCCACTCCGGCTCGGTGATCGCGTCCCCCGACTCCCGGCAGAGCCTGGCCGTGATCCGTGCCGGATCCACCTCCCACAGCCGCACGTCGCCCCCGGCGCTGGCCAGCATGCCGCCGTCGGCGCTGAAGGCCAGTTCCGTGTAGCTCTCGCCGGGGCTGTTGACCGCCACCCGCAGCAGCGGCGCCGCCGGGTCGGTGATGTCCCAGAGCCACAGCTGGCCCGCCCCGGTTCCCACCGCCAGCATGCCGTCGCGCGGGTCGAAGGCCACCGCGAACACCCGCCCGTCCGGCCCGGTCAGCGGCGCGCCCGCGAGCACGGGACCGGCCGCCTCGCCCAGCCGCCACAGCCGGATGGCCCCCGACGCGTTGCCGGCGGCCAGCAGCGCGCCGCCGTGGCTGAAGGCGACCGAGCGCACGTCGTCGCCCATCGCGGTCAGGAGCGTCGTCGCCCGCCCCGGCGCGGCCGGATCGTGTACGTCCCACAATGCCACCACGCCGCCCTGCGTCGCCGCCGCCAGCCGCCGCCCGTCCGGGCTGAACGCGACCGCGAAGACCTGCCCCGAGCCCGGGTTCAGCGTGGCCAGCGCCCGCCACGTGCGCGCGTCCCACAGGCGAACCGTGCCGTCGTCGCTGCCCGCCGCCAGCAGCCCGCCGTCGGGACTGAACGCCACACCCTGCACGAGCGCCGCCGGGCCGAGCAGCGTGGCGCGGCGCACCGGCCGCGCCGGGTCGGTGATGTCCCACAGCAGTACGGCGTTGCCGAGCCGCGTGCCACCCGCCAGCGTGCGGCCGTCCGGGCTGATCGCCACCGTGCTGCCCATCCGGTCGTACGGCGCCGGCGCGGTCAGCGGCGGGCTCACCGGCGAGGGACGGCGACCGGCCACGTCCCAGAGCCTGAGGTCACCCGCGGCGGCGGCCAGCAGGGTGGAGCGGCCGCTGAAAGCCACGTTGTCGATCGGGTGCTCGCTCGCCTCGATCACCGGTCCCGGCAGGTCCCAGACGCGGGCCACGCCGTCGGCGCCGCCGGTGACGACGAGGCGGTCGCCGTTCCTGAACTGCACGGCGGTCACCGGCTCCGGGTGCGGCAGCAGACCGACCACCCGCCCGGTCGCCACCTCCCACACCCGCGCGCTGTTGTCGGCGCTGCCGACACCCAGCAGGCGGCCGTCGGAACTGAACGAGACCACGTTCACCCACACGCTCACCTCTGCCACCAGCGGGCGCCCTCGCGGCTCCGGCCGGTCCGGGCGGGTGGTGTCCCACAGCCGCACGGAGCCGTCGTTGCTGCCGACCGCGACCAGCGTGCCGTGGTAGGCGAGGGCGTTGACCCGGCTCGGCAGCGGCAGCGGGGGACCGGCGGGCCGCACGGCGCTCAGGTCACCGGTGTCCCACAGCCGCAGCGACCCCGCGGTGTCGGTCCCGCTCCCCGCCGCCAGCACCCGCCCATCCGCCCGAAACGCCAACGCCCGCACCGCACCCTCCGGTGCGTCCACGCTTCCCGCGCCGTCCGCGTGTGTCGCGCCTCGTGCGCCTTCCACGTGTTGAGCGCTCTGTGGGTCTTGTGCGCCCTTCGGGTCTTTCATGCCCTTGGTGGTGTTCTGGTCCTCTGCGGGGGCCGGGGTGGTGAGCGGGGGAGTGAGGGTGGAGGTGCGCAGGTCCCAGAGGCGGATGGTGCCGTCGCGGCTGCCGATGGCCAGCACCTGCCCGGCCGGGCTGAAGTCCAGCGCGTAGACGGTGTCGGCCGGGCCGCTGATCGGGGTGCTCAGCGGCTTCGCGTGTGCCGGGTCGGACACGTCCCACAACCGGACGGTGCGGTCCTTGCCGCCGGTGGCCAGGATGCGGCCGTCCGGGCTGAAGGCCACCGCGTAGATCGAGCTGGTGTGCCCGGTGAGCGGCGGGCCGAGCCGTACCGGATGGCGTGGGTCGGACAGGTCCCACAGCAGGACCGCGCTGTCGGTGACGGAGGCGCCCGCGGCGGCCAGCAGCCGCCCGGACGGTGAGGTGGCCACCGCCTGCAGCGCCCGCCCCGGGCGGACCATCCGGGTGACCGCGGGCGCGCCGGCCGCCTCCACCAGGCCGGTACGCGCCTCGACCGTCGGCGCGAGCCGGTAGGCGGCCACCGCGAGCTGGGCGGCGAGCACGGGGTCCGTGGCGCGCAGCCGGGCCGCCGTCATCGTCATGGTCCGCGAGATCGCCATGTCCCGCGCCTGGTCGGCCTCCACTCTTTTCCACTGGGAGTACGCGGCCAGCCCGCCCGCCAGGACGGCGAGCACGGTCAGGGCGGCGAGCAACTGGTAGAGGTGGCGGTTCCTGCGCCGGTGCTGCTGGAGGCTCACGTCGAGGAACTGCCGCTCCAGCGGGTTCAGCTCGGCGCGGCGCACCGGGTCGCCGGCCCACTCCCTGGCCGCCTCCAGCCGTCCGCCCCGGTAGAGGGCGCCGGGGTCCCGTTCGCCCGCCTCCCACGACTGGGCGGCCTGGGTGAGCTGGCGCAGCACGCGCAGTCCCGCCCGGTCGGCGTCGATCCACGAGCGCAGCCTCGGCCACGCCGACAACAGGGTCTCGTGGCTGATCTGCACGGTGTCGGCGTCCACGGTCAGCAGGCGGCGCCGTACGAAGTGGTCCAGCACCGCCCCCGCCTCGCCGGCCAGCTCGTCCCGCGTGACGCGGCGGCGCGTGTCGGCGGTGTCGGTACCGATGTGCGTCAGCCGCAGGAACGCCTGCCTGGCCAGCTCCTGCTCGGCGGGCGTCAGCTCGGCGTAGACGGACTCGGCCGTGGCCGCCACCGCTCCCCGCAGGCCGCCGCCGGCCCGGTAGTGCTCGACGGTCATCCTGCGGCCGCGGGAGTTCTCCCAGGTGGCCAGCAGGGTGTGCGACAGCAGCGGGAGCGTGCCCGCCTCGTGCGGGGCGATCTCGCGCAGGAGCAGCTCGACCAGCCCGGTGTCGATGTCGAGGCGGGCGCGGCGGGCCGGGCCCTCGATGGCCTGGCGCAGCTGGCTCTCGGTCATCGGCCCGACCACGAGCTGACGCGTCTGCAGCGCGCCGGCGAGCGCCGGGTGCCGAAGGGCGTGCGGATAGAAGTCCGCGCGCATGCCCACCACGACCGGCGCCGCCTCGGCCAGTTCGGTGAGCTCGCCGATGAAACGCCGCCGTTCGCCCTCCGTGAGGGCCGCCGTGAAGATCTCCTCGAACTGGTCGACGATCACCACCCCGTCGGTCGCTCGCGGGTACGGGCTCTCGCCGGGATTCAGCAGCACCCAGGACGGCAGGGCCGGGATCAACCCGGCCCGCAACAGTGACGACTTGCCCGACCCGGACGGCCCCACCACCATGGTCAGCCCCGGCGACACCTGGTCGACCAGCCGCCTGGTCAGCTCCTGCCGCCCGAAGAACCAGCCGGCGTCCTCCGGTCGGAAACACTCCAGTCCCCGGTACGGCGGCGCCTGGTCGGCCGAGCGGCGGCCCGGCGCCCGCCGTACGCGCAGCAGCGCCCGCACCCATCGCTCACGCTGCTCCGGGTCGGTGACGCCGCAGGTGAGCAGGACCTTCTCGTATTGGTCGGCCTGCGAGGCCAGCGGCACGTTCGCCCCGCGAAACCATCCGCCCAGCGTGCCGTAGGGGACGTCGACGGCCTTGCCGAGCTCCCTGATCGTCTTTCGCGCCGTGTTGCGCAGGAGGGTCAGCTCACGAGCCAGATCCTCCCGGGTGGCGACCCGATCGGGGTCGGGAACGTCGGGGGTGGTGACCCGATCGGGGTGAGGTTCCTCGGGGGTGGTGACCCGGTCGGGGCCGGGACGATCTAAGCCATCGGGCATGCCATCCTCCGCGAACCTGGCGCGACATCGCACCCATAGTGGCGGAGCGCCGGGCCTTATGTGCGGCCTTGTGCGGAGAATTCGTGGCCCGTTGCCGCTCGCCCCGGAGATCCCTTTCGCTGGCCTCGATCGGTAGCTCACACCTGCTCGACAGCACGGGGAGAGACATGCGCAAACGCATCAAGCGGACCCTGGTCGTGCTCGCGACGACGCTCGCGACGGCCGCGGCCCTGTTCACCGCGAACCCGGCGCCGGCCAGCGCCGACCCCTGGGGGTGGCGCTGGTGCGCCCCCAGCTACGTGATCATCGACTGCGTGGTCAACCAGGCCGGCTCGCAGTCCGGCGCCATCGAACCGCACAACCCGGAGGGGTGGCTCTACGTGCGCTACTCCTCGGTCAACTCCGCGTCGTGCTACCTGAAGTTCTGGTACACGGACCGGACGACCAACAGGGAGAGCTACTTCGGCGGCAGGTGGGCGTTCCCGGTCCCGAGATCCACCAGGATCACCGGACTGGACCCGTCGCGTTACTACGACGTCCGGGTCGCGGCCGTCAACTGCACGGCCTACGTCCGGGTCCAGAACTACACCTAGCATGCGGGGGCCGGCCGGGGCGGGAGATCCCACCCCGGCCGTTCGCGTCGTCACAGCGCCGCTGGTCCACGTGGGCCGTTACGGCGGTGCGTTTGTCCGACGTGAGAAGCGATCCCCACGATCGGCGCCCGCGCACGGCGGCGGGTGGGGGTGGGGCGGCTTGCCGTAACGGATGGGGGGCGTGACGGAGGCGACACCACAGCGGATGAGCGGCGTGACGGAGAAGATCCCACAGCGGATGAGCGGCGTGAGGGAAGGACACGACAAGGGTCTGGCGCCGTGACGGAATGTTGTGAGGATAGTGAGGTCGTCTACGACGCGGCTTTGAGGCTGGCGGCGTAGCGGGCGACGTACTCCTGGCCGGAGAGGTGCTGGATGGCGGACATGATGTCGTCGGTCACGCGGCGCCGGTCGCGGGCGCTCTTGTAGTCGCCTTCGAAGCGCATCGGCTCCCCGATCGTGATCCCGATCTTGGCCGGGCGCGGGACCTTGGCGCCGACCGGCATGACCTTCTCGGTGCCGGACAGCGCCACCGGCAGCACCGGCTTGCCCGTCTTGAGCGCCAGCCACGCCACGCCGATCTTGCCCCGGTACAGGCGGCCGTCGGGGGAGCGGGTGCCCTCGGGGTGGATGCCGAACAGTTCGCCGCGCTCCAGGAGGTCGGCGGCGGCATCGAGCATGGCCTGCGCGGCGTGGGCGCTGTCGCGGTCGGTGGGCAGGCTGCCGCCGAGCCGCATGAACCACTGGGAGACCGGGTTGCCGGAGAAGTACTCGCTCTTGGCGGCGAAGGTCACGTGGCGGGGCAGCAGCGCGGGCAGCAGGAAGGAGTCGATCATCGACAGGTGGTTGGCGGCCAGGATGGCACCGCCCGTCCTGGGGACGTTCGACCCACCCGAGATGTGCGGGCGGCACATGACGTTCGCGAGGGGGGTGGCAGCGAACTTGACCACTTGGTACAGCAACAGGTCTCCTGAATCGATCTCGCTCCGGCGCACCCCACCATAAAGCAGGCGCCCCACTCGATGTGCAATATCGATTCGCGTGCGAAATCGTCGCCTGATCAGCGCTGGAGCGGGGCCGGCCGCATCCTCCAACGTTGATCATTCCGCGAATATTCCGAAACGACGTTTTGTGGATCATGATCCGGGCGCCGCCGGCCCGCGCTCGCCGTACCCGCTCCAACCATCAGGACCGCGGTCAGCGCGCGGCCAATGCCGCCTGGACGATGCGGAGCGCCTCGCCCGCGTCGAGGCCGACGCCGGCGATCACGGCCGCGTAGTCGGCGGCGGCTTGGCGGGCGCGTTCGCGGCCGTCCTCGCCGGCGGCCGACACGAACGAGCCCGCCCGTCCGCGGGTCTCGATCAGCCCCGCCTCCTCCAGTTCCCGGTAGGCCCGGCCGACCGTGTTGACGGCCAGGCCGAGGTCGGCCGCGAGGTGGCGAATGGTCGGCAGCCGGGCGCCCACGGCCAGCGTGCGGTCCTGGATCTGCCGGGCGAGCTGGACCCGCAGTTGCTCGAACGGCGGCACCGGCGAGGTCGCGTCGATGACGATCATCGAACGATCATGACCTGCCGGGCCACCGTCGCGCACGACGCCGTCCTGGCATGGAGCGCGACGCACGCGGCCAGGCTCAGGACGATGTACGCGAACGCGGCGGCGCCCCACCAGCCGGGCGCGGTGCCGAACAGCACCACTGGCAGCGACCACTGCACGCTCGGCGTGGTGAGCTCGCGGGCGTCCTCGACGCGCATGATGACGTCGGCGGTCAGCGACTCCTCGTCCTCCGCCACGACCGGGAACCTGAGCAGGTGGCGCAGCTGCATCGCGGTGATGGCCGTCGCGCCGAGCAGGCCGATCAGCACGACGACGGCCAACTGCACGGTGGGGCCGGGAACGGTCAGGGCGCTCGCGGCCAGCGCCATCGCGCCGGCGAACGTGGCGACCACGAAGACGGCGAACGGCCGGCCGAGCACGGTCCGCCAGCCGGGCTGGATCGGATGGGCGGCCCGGCGCGACAGCGTCGCCCCCGCCCGCTGGTCGACGCGTCGTACCCACCGGTCGAGCAGCGACTGCGCCAGCAATAGCCCGGCCACCGACACGGCCAGGGCCACCAGCAGCAGCGGGCGATACGGCTGGAGGCCGCCGAAGCTGGAAGTGGCGGTGAGAGCGCACACGATGATCAGCGCGGCCAGGATGACGTACGTGGCCAGGCGGGCGCGTCTGCGAGCCGCCAGCCGGCCGGCCAGCAGCGGGGTCGGCCGGGCGCCGGCAAGGTCGTGCCGGGCGAGCCACTCACCCGCCAGCCGCAGCTCGTCGGTGTCACGGGTCACGACGCCTCCTTTGTCGCAAGCTTTGTAGCAACATGGTGCGACAAGCCTTGCGACAAAGTCAACGGGCTACGAGACGGCCTCCAGGGGTACGTCGCTGCCGCGCCAGCTGGCCGCCAGCTCCTGAACCGGCACATTGAGCGCCTCGCCGAGGCGGACGATCGTGCCGAATCCGGGGGACGGCAGTCGTCCGGTCTCGATCTTGCGCAGGGTTTCCGGCGAGATGCCGGCCACGTCCGCGACCTCTGCCAGGTCGCGTCCCGCTCGCGCGCGGCGCAACAGGGTGCCGAGACGCCGGCCGGCTTCGATCTGCTCAGGTGTGAGCGGTTGGCGGACCATGTCCCCAGCATAGGGTTGGTATTACTATACCGGCAAGTGTTAGGGTGCCGGTATAGTAATACCAACTTTGACGCGAGGTTTCCGTGATTGAACTGAAGACGCCTGCCGAGATCGAGCGCATGCGGGTGGCCGGGCGTTTCGTGGCCGAGGTGCTCTCCGAGATCGGCCGGCTCGCCGAGGTGGGCGTCAACCTGCTGGACCTGGAACGCCACGTGCGCGACATGATCAAACGGCGCGGGGCGGACTCGTGCTATTGGGACTACGCGCCCTCCTTCGGGCGCGGCCCGTTCCGCAATGTCATCTGCCTGTCCGTCAACGACGCCGTCCTGCACGGCCTGCCCCGCGACTACACGCTGCGCGACGGGGACGTGCTCAGCGCGGACCTCGCGGTCGGCATCGACGGCTGGGTGGCCGACTCGGCGCGTACCGTCATCGTCGGCACCGCCGCCGAGGAGGACCTGCGGATCATCCGCGCCACCGAGGAGGCGCTGGAGGCGGCGATCGAGGCGGCACGTCCGGGCAATCGCCTGGGTGACATCTCGGCGGCCGTCTGGGCGGTGGCGCGCGACTACGGCTATCCGGTCAACACCGAGTTCGGCGGCCACGGCATCGGGCGTACCATGCACGAGGAGCTCCACGTTCCCAACAAGGGCCGGGCGGGCCGCGGCCTGATACTCCGGCCGGGGCTGACCCTCGCGCTCGAACCCTGGTTCGCGCGTACGACCGACCGGATCGTCTACGACGCCGACGGCTGGACCATCCGCTCGGCCGACGGTTCACGCACGGCCCACTCCGAGCACACGATCGCCATCACCGACGACGTCCCCTTGGTGCTCACCCGGCGTGAAACGTAGCCTGCCCGCTGTGGACCGCGAGAGCTGTCCTTCTACGCCCCTCGTCGTAGCCGCCCTACCACCGCCGGATGCCTTCCCCGGTGCGACGACACACCGCGGGCCGGGCGGCGAGGATCGAGGCTCCACTCGCACGATCGTGAGGAGCGTCGGGGATGTCTTCCCTCATCCGCCATATCAGCCCTGTCCGGCCGGAGCGGGCCCGCGGCCTGGTCGCCGAGGTGTACGCGCAGGTGAACAGGGAGTTCAGCAGCATCGGCCCGGCGGTGATGATGTTGTCGCCGTCGGAGGAGTTGATGGCGGCCGGGTGGTCGCTGATGCGCGAGGCGCAACTGGCCGGCGCGGTACCGATGCTCGACAAGGCGGTCGCCGCCCTGGGCACGGCGCTGGCCAACGGCGTGCCGTACGAGATCGAGACGCTTGTGGTGGTGGTCCGCCGCCTGGGGGCGGGCGCGCTCGCCGACGCCGTCCAGCGTGGTGAAGGTCCGGCTGATGTACGGCTCGGCGCGCTGCTTGCCTGGGCTTCCTCCACCGGCGTACGCGAGCCGGGCGAACCGCCGTTCACCGGCGAGACCGCCGCCGAACTGGTCGGCACGGTCCTGTTCACTCATTTCATCAACCGGGTGGCCGCGGCGATGCTGCCCGCGGGCCTGACCCCCGGCACCCTGGACCCCGAGGACCCGCCCGCGTTCGACGACGCCCCGGTTCTGCGCGAGCCCACCGGCGACCTGAAGCCGGGCGCCACCCTGGCACTGCTCGACGGCCTGCCCTCGCTGGAGGAGCCCGCCTGGGCCGAGGGCACCCCGGTCGGCGCCGCCTACGCCGCGCTGACCGCGATCGCGGGCCAGGGCGCCGCGCTGCTCTCCCCGGCCGCGTCGGATGTCGTGACCGCCACGATCACCACCCATCGCGGGCGCCGCGTGCCCGCCGGCGCGTGGCTGGACCAGGCCCTGGCCCCGCTGGAGGGCGGGGGCCGGGCGGGCGCGAAGATCGCCATCCTGGCCGGCCTGGCCCCCGACGCCCTCACCGACGAGGACGTCGCGGAATGGCGTGCCAGTGACCGCCGCCTCAGCGACCACTGCACCACCCACCTGCTGGCCTACGGCGTGATCACCGCCGTCGAGGCCATCGAGACCGACATCGCCGCCACGCTCCGGCCGTCAGCCCTCTAAGGTCTCGGACCGGACACTCACCGAGCACACCCAGAAGGTCGCCATCATGGACGAGCTCAACGCTGCCGACGTCCCCGTCTCGATCGTCATCACCAAGCCGGGATATGACACTGTCCGCATCGGCCCCATCCCCGAGCACCACGCTCCGCAGTGGATCGCCACCCTGGACGAGGCCCGCGAGAGCATCACCCTGCCCGAAGGCTCCAGGTGGGAGATCGTGGCGTACAACCCGGCCTTGATCCACGAGCCGCCCACGGCCGCCACCACCGGGCCGTCGCTGATCCCGATCGTGCGTCAGCGCCTCAACGAGAGCGTGAGCACCGGCGAGGCCATGGATGCTGCGCGCTTCCCGGACGAGTACGTCCGCATGTGGGCCCTGATCGGCGAGGAGGAGGCCTACCGGCGGTGGCGCGACGCCGTCATGGAGGTGGACGCCGAGATCTTCTCCGCCAACGCTGCGAAGGACCAAGACGCGCGATGAGCGAGACCGCCGAACCAAGCTGCGTCAAGCTGACGCGCTGAACGACCTCCTCACCGCGCTCCCGGCCAAGTTCGGCATCCGGCCTGGCACCCACCGGCCGTCGCGTGCGGCAGAACCATTCAAGATCATTTTTACCCGGAAGAGCACAGTTCCGTCCCGTCCGTGGCAGGCACCCGCCACGGCCCCGGCGGCGTGGGTGACGCAGACGTCCAGGACGAGGGGCGGGACGTCCTGGACGTCCGGGTGGTGGGCGGGGACGTCCAGGGCGTCCGCTGTCGTGTGATCTGC
This sequence comes from Nonomuraea sp. NPDC059023, assembly GCF_042740095.1. Taxonomy (NCBI): domain Bacteria; kingdom Bacillati; phylum Actinomycetota; class Actinomycetes; order Streptosporangiales; family Streptosporangiaceae; genus Nonomuraea; species Nonomuraea sp. NPDC059023. The sequence continues at coordinate 49,709 of NZ_JBHYIO010000055.1, forward strand.
CGTCCGTAACCCCGGCCTGCGCGAGCGCATCGAGAACCTGCGTCGGCGCCTGACCGCGCTGACAGTAGTTGGGCTTGGGTTCCGCGGCCTGAGCGGATGCTGCGGTGAGCACGGCACCCGCCGCCGGTTTTCATTCCCATGGTCTACCCGGTGGGGGTGTCTAGTGCTCGTTGCGGCGGGCGAGGCCGCGGGCTCGTACGGCCTGCTGGCGGCGTGCCGGGTCGGCGGGGTCGGCGGGCGCTCCGGCGGGGTCGTAGGGGCGTTCCCCGGTAGGGTCTCCCAGGCGCTTGGCCAGCTCCTTCAGCCGGGGGCTGGCTGCGGGCACGTTGATGTGGAAGTGGCCGTACTTGGCGGGTTTCAGGTCCCCACCCCAGGTGACCAGGCCATCGCAGTCGGCGATAATGTCGCCGACGATGCGCTGCTGATGCGGATAGAGGCCGTCTCCGCCGCCTGCTGGGAACGCCCCCGGATGCAGCGCCACCGCCGACCCCGACAGGTGATTGGATTCATAGTCGGCGTACACGGTCCGGTCGGTGGTGTGCCCGTGCAGCGTGGTTCCGGTGCCGTCGGTGAGCCGCTGGATCTCGTAGTGCCAGCGGCGCACCACGTGCAGCAGCACCTGCGCGGCGGCCGGATGCAGGGTGACCGTCCGCGCCGCCCCGGACACGTAGAAGGGCTGGACGATTCGCGGGTCGATGCGCCATCCGTTGCGGCTGGTGTCGCGGTTCCAGGTACGGCCGACCGCGCCGCCACCGCTTGCGGATGCTGATGCGGCCAGAGCCGTGGGTGCTGACCCGATCAGTGCCGCCACGGCGCCGATGGTGCCGCCGATGAGGACACTCCGGCGGGTGGGGGTGGTCACGTGGGCTCCTCGGTGGCGTCGCGGTACATTCGGTCGGCGATGGCGTGGGTGAAGCTTTCGAGTTCGGCGAGGGGCAGGTCGTCGGGCATCTCGCCCTTGAGGATCAGTTCCCTGGCCAGGGCGTAGACGATGGCGTTGCCGAGCATGTCCTCGCCCAGCATCTGACCGGTGATGCGGGAGCGTGCCGTGCCCTGGTCGCTCTGGAACCGGCCCTTGAAGAAGTTGCGGTAGCGGTGGCGGGCGTGGACGCTCGGATTGGTGGGGGAGTAGTAGTGGGTGAGGACGTCGGAGAACAGCAAGTCCGGGTTGCCGAGGAGTAGCTGACTCAGGCTGAGGGCGTCGGCGTCGGAAAGGTAGTCGTCCAGTGCCCACGCGCTGGAGTGGGTGGTGCTGGCCAGGTAGCGGTTCACCATCTCCGCCCCGGACAGATGCCGGTAGGTGTTGCGCCATTCGACGTACAGGGTGATCGCGTCACCGAACCAGCCGGTGGCGTCCCCCATCCGGACCTCGTCGCCGCCGCTGGTGGACTTCAAGTAGCCCTGCACATTGGAGATGCAATGCTGCATGTCCAGGGTGATGCCCAGGATCGGATCCCTCGGCCAGGCGTTGTTCTCGGTGAGGGCCCCGGCCTGGCCGGCGGCATAGTTGTTGCGTTCGGCGTCTGGGGCGCCGAGTAGTTCATTCCAGTGAAGATCAATGTACTTGTACTGCCGGAAGAACAGGCACAGATCCTGGCGCTGGTCGGCGATCGCCAATGATTCGCCGTTGTCGCGGCGGTAGCGGGCGAACGCGTTCTCCAAGGCTTTGACATACCCCATGAACGCGGTGATCTCCGCGTACTGGTCATCCTTGAGGTGCAGGGACTTGACGGCCGGGTCGTAGCCGTCGCCACGCCACACGTTCTTGTCGAGCCCGATCGGTGTGATGTTCCCGTCGATGAACCCGGTCCCGTTGGCGGGGTTGAACTCGTATATCTGGCTGAACGACCAGTTCTGCGGCATCGGGAATCCCAGGTTGCCGGAGAATTCGAACGACATGCCGGACACGAACGACCACCTGGCCCCGGTCGCCTCCGACACCCGCGTGCACACGTTGCGCGTGCCGTACACCCCGAACCAATACCAGCCGCCCTTGTCGGCGAGGGCCTTGCGGACGCCGTTGAAGTAGGGGATGACGAACTGGCTGATCTCATGGTCCTGGGCGTCGTAGTCGACGGCGAAGTAGATGCACGCGCCCTGGAGCATGTGGTGCTCAACCATCTTGTCGTGCGCCTTGCCGGCCTGGTCGTAGCCCTTCTGGAAGGTGAAGTTCTCGGGTACCGAGCCGTTGTACTGGAAGATCGGCATGAGTCGCAGCCCGGCGTCGATGATGGTTTTGGGTTCGCCGGGAACCAGGGCCTTGCCGATGTAGTAGGGGTCGTCGGGCGGCAGATGCTCATCGAGGTATCGGCCGACGACCTTGTAGCCCTTGGCGACCAGGGCTTTGGCTCGCTCGGGGGTGATGGTGACGGAGGTGTCGGAGCCGGTGGCGGCCCGATACTGGTCCCCCCGGGAGATCAGCAACTGCGCCCAGGTGTCGAAGGTGGCATTGCCACTGGTGGCCAGCAGCATGAACTCCTGGTAGTGCCGGAGCCACGCTGCGGTGTCGGCGGTGAATTTGCGGCCGTTGCCGACACGGCGGATCGTGTCCCAGGGAAAATCGAACGTCTCGCCGCCGGACCCGTACGGTGCGCCCTTGTAGGCGGGAGAGTTGAAGTAGCAGGCCGCGTGCAGCAGGTAGGTGAGCTCGGAGGCGGCACTGTCGGTGGTGAGGGTGTGCTTTTTCAGTTCCCGCGTGGTGCCGTCGCCGAAGTAGCCGGTGATGTCGGCGGGGTTGAGGCCGAGGCGGTATTGGATGGCCATCATCAGGCACTGCTGGGTGACGCGGTCATAGTTGCCGTCGCAGGGCGACAGGCCCATCGCCGGTACCACGCCCAGCCGTACATAGTCACGGTTGAGGGTTTGCTGGAACTCTCGGATGACGCCGTCGCCGCCGGGTATGAGCCGGAACTGGTCCATCCGCAGGAGCGCTTTGGTGACGTGCGCCCACATGCGAGGCTCGATCGGGTTCTGGGTGTCGGGCAGGCCCATGTCCCCGAGGAGTTCGCCCATGGAGAGCTTGGCGCGGTGGTCCCAGGTGCCCGCGTTCGAAGAGCCGTAGTACCCCTTGCACCACAACGCGTAGTTGTAGATGCGCAGGATGTTCGTGTTCGTCTGCTGGGTCAGATCCGGCTTGATGCCGCTCGCCACCTTGGCGAAGGTGCCGGGCCCGAAGTTCTGCACCGTCGGGGAGATGCCCAGTTCATGCTGAAGTGCCTGAGTGAGGGATAACACGACGCCCCAGCCGGTGCGGCCGTCCTCGATACATCGGATGTAGCCGGGGGCCTTCCCGAGGTAGGTGGCGTTCACCCACTTTTGCGCTTCTAGGACGTTGGGGTCTGCCATCTCTACCTTTCCGCCTGCATCAGTGCCGAGGGTTGTGGGTGCGTGACTCATGAGGCCCGGGTGCCTCGCGAAGGCACTGTGCAGGACTCATCGTGCTGTCCGCCGACCAACTCCTGGCCACCGGGCCCGGGGTGGGCTGCGGCCTTCTTGATCACGACGGAGATGGTAATGACACGCGCTTTAGATCTGCTTTATGTAAGGGGGGCCGGAGGCTGGTTGCATGAGTGGTCGCTCGATGAACGTCCACCGGAGGCGTGCCCGAGCTGCACACTCCCGAGCTGCTGAAACGAACCCGTGAAGCGTCCCTCCCCGGTGGGATGGCACGGATGCGGCTGTTCGGCTGAGCATGCGCTGTGCCCGGTGGTGGGCATGGTGCAGGTGGTACGGCAGGCCGGTCGCCAAGGGAGGCATCCGTTGCCGCTGCAGCGCAGCATCTATCCCGTGGCCAACGGCCTGCCCACGACCACCCCGTCGCCGCGCCGGAGTTTTGTCGTATCCAGGCGACATCGTTCGTAGCCAGGATGAGAGGCCGCCCATCCGGGGCGCAGCCACGATCGCAGGAGATCCGACCATGCCGCACCCACAGGTCAAGATCCACCGCATGTTCGAGCTCGTCGAGCCGATCGCCACCGTCACCTTCTCCGAGGTGCCCAACGCGGCGTTCCTGGCCGTCGGCATGCGCACCTACTGGGACGGGTACTTCGCGGGCCGGGCCGCGCCGCTGGGGACGGCACCGGCCGAGGTGGTGCACGCGGTCCTCTACAACTTCGCCGATGGCGAGGTGGCCCGCCACATCCCCTGGGTGTGGGGGAAGATCACCCCGCGGGAGGCGATCGCCGTACGCGAGCCAGGCAGCGCCACCGCCCCGCGGCAGATGCTCGGCGAGCTCGCCGCGATCCGGTGGCTGGCCGAGCGCCGTTACCTGTCGCTGCGTGGCGACCCGATGCGGCGCGGCGACACTTCCGCGGCCGGGATCGGGCGTTGAGGTCAGTCCGAGAAGATCGCGCGGCGCAGTGGGGGAGCAGGCCGCACAGCCGGAAGAACGTCCTTGCGATGGTCCGGACCGCGCGGCTGCGCAGGGTGGCCAGGCGCAGGTACGTGGTCGCGGCTCGTACGGCGGCGAAGCCGTTCTCCAACATCGTGCGCTCGTACCCGGCGATGGCGGGCAGCAGGTCGTCCTCACCCCGGCCGACCGCGATCAACGCGCGGCGCAGCGCGTTGGCGTCGTCCAGCGCGGCGTTGCCGCCGAGCCCGCCGACCGGTGGCATGGAGTGGCATCGCCCAGCAAGGTCACGTTCGTGGTCGGCCAAGGCGCTTACCGCTGATCACCTCCTCGGGCAGCCACGCCGCCCCTTCGCCGAGCGGGAGTTTGCCGCCGATCCCGACGCCGGGTGCGGGGGAGCGTCGCGCGTGCGGCAGCAGTTGCCGGCGTACGCGCGAGTTGGCCCCATCCGCGCCGACCAGCAGGTCGCCGATGGCCGTGGTGTCGTCGGCGAAAAGGGCGGTGACGGTGCCGTAGGCGTTGTGCCGGTAGCCGGTGAACTCCTTGCCGAAGTGGACGATGTCATCCAGGCCGGCGAGCAGCAGCCGTCGTAACGTGATCCGGCTGACCGCGTGCGTCTGTTCGGCCGGGTCGCGCTCCGCGGGCGGGGTGTCCTCTCGCATCAGCAGCCGAATCCGCTCGGTGAACACCCCCATCCCGGAGCCAGGATCACCGGCGGTGGCCACCAGGATGTGCCAGAGGGGCGCGGGAAGGCAGTCGTGAAGCGCCCGGCTGCCGACCGGTTCGATGTTGAGCCGGTATCCCTGTACCCGGGCATCGGGCGCGGCGTCGCGTTCGTAAACCGTGACGTCGATCCCGGCGGCGTGCAGGCCCTGGGCCAGGCACAGGCCGCCGATGCCGCCGCCGACGATGACGACCCGGAGTGGACATGCGGACATGGAATGTTCCTTCTGCTGGGGCCGACGGGGGTCAGGGGCGGATCAGCAGTCGGTCGAGAAGTTCGAGGACGTCGCCGGCGCGGCTGGAGGCCAGGCTTGCTCCCTTGACGGTGGCGATGATCAACTCCGCTCCCGTTGCCGGATCGACGGCTGGGGCCAGCGCGCCGGTGGCGGCGGCATCGGCCAGCAGAGCGCGCAGTGAGTCGCGCCAGCCCTCCTCCCGGCTGGCGATGATCTCCTGCAGCTGGGGGTCGCGCCGGGCCCGCAGATCCAGCTCGCGCAGGACGATGTGGAGCTCGGGCTGGTCGATGACCTTCTGGCGGAGCGTGGCCAGGTGCTGCCGCAGGCGCTCCACAGGGCCGCCGTCCGGCGGGGTGGTCGACCAGAACTGCCGGGTGGCATGGTCCACGACCGCCACCACCAGATCCTGCTTGGTGGGGAATTGGTGATGGATCGAGGATCCGACCGGCGGGCGGCAGCGGTGACGGTCGCTTTGGGGGCATCGAAGCTATCCGGCCCCAGGGCTGCACCGAGACGGCGCAGCCGTACGCGCTGCTCGTCGAAAAGCTGTTGTAGATCCTCCGCCGTCACCAGGGGTATGGGACGGTGGGCCTGTTGCCCCCTATCGGCAGCACCCATTCGGGATAGTGCAGGGGGATGTACGTCCTGACCAGGAGTTGCAGATACCCCTGAGCGTCCTTGTACACCCAGACCAAGGCCCCGTCGGGGATCTTGTACCAGTGGGTGGGGATGTAGCGGTACCAGAAGCCGTCCACGTTGAGCGAGGGGCCGTTGACGGGGTTGTAGCCGGGCGGACCGTTCTCCGGAACGACGAAGAACATGTTGAGTTCTACGCCGTTGAGGTTCAGGAAGCGTACCCATCCTCCCCCCAGAAGATTGGCGGTGCCGGGCGGAGCCGTGAATGCGGCATCTGCGCGCTGCACGAACTCCGACTCGGCCATCAGCTCAGGGATGAAGACATCGCCCCAGTCGTCTGTCTTCATCGCCTGATTTTCAGTCGGCAATCTGAACTGGTACATGTCATCCCTCCTGGGCCTGTGTGGCGACGACGCTGCAAGCATTCGCCGTCGGCATCGACATGTCCACGGAGGAATTCCTAGCGTGCGGGCAGTGAAACAGTGCCGCCGGCGTTGGCCGCGTTCATTGAAACTTTCTCCGAAGCAGATGCGGTGGCTCTTCACCGAGCCCTGCCTGACGCCCGCCGTCTCGGCCGCCACGACCTGCTGCCCTCGACCAGCGAGGTACCGCCGTCTACCTGAGCGCCTCGAAGTCACGCGACTTCGGAAGCTGACAGCCATGGTCGATGCCCGTAGGCGGGCTCACATCCGACCTGGTGTTATGTGGGTGTTCGCACAGGACTTCGGATCTTCCTGATTGGAACTGGAACGGCGCGACGCGCTACCGCCCGGTGTCCTCGAAAGTAGACACCGCCGGAAAGTCCTCGACCTCGTGCACGACTTGTCCGAGCGCGGCGTCAGCATCCGCTCCCTGGTCGACCCACTCCCGATCAACACCACCGACGAGGGCATGGCCCGGATCGCCCTTCTCCTGCTCGCGCCGTTCGCCGAGATGGAACGCACCTTCACCGCCGAGCGCGCCGCTCACGCCCGCACCGTCGCCGAGGCCGCCGGCCGCCAGGTTGGCCGACCCGTCACCCACCCCGAAGACAAGATCGAGTACGCCCGGCTCCGCAAAGCCGAAGGCCGCTCCCTGGGTACCATCTCGGCCAAGACCGGCATCCCCAAAACCCCGCCGCACCGCTACATCAACGCCTCTCCGACGACCGCCACTCGCGCCCGGAGGACCTGGTGAGCAGAAGGAGATACGTGGCCAAAGGCGTGCCCGGCGGTTACCGGATCTGGAACAACAAGGCACAGCAGTGGTGGGGGGATCTCTATGAGCTCTGCCCCGACGACCTGCTGGCCGAGCTGAACGGCGACGCGAACCCCGAGAAAATCACGGCGCTACTCAAGCGATACCGGGCACTCAAGCGCTGACCACCGTCCCAGAGGACGCTATTCCGTGCAATCGACTTCGGACATCCACTTCGGAAAGCGACCACTGGAACTACATCCGGAGTTCGCCGGAGAGGATACGAGGATGACTGAACTGATCGACATGAGCGAGCGCGAGTACTTCAGCCACTTCGCCAAACGCACCGGCATGTTCATCGGCCGCCCCTCGCTGAAGGGCGTGACGGCATTCCTGATCGGCTACGACCAGGCTGCTCGCCGACATGGTGGGCCCGGGCTCGACGGCTGGCGCGAATGGCTGATGGCCCGCGATCACGTCGGCACCAATCTCGTCTGGGAGGCCCAGATCCAACAGATCGCCCTCGGCGAGACCGGATTCAGAGCGGACCTGACTCCGGAAGAGGAGACCCACGTCACCGGCGTTCTCTTCGACCTGCTCGACAAATTCCTGGCCGACCAGGAACGAGCCCGCCAGAACCCGCAGACCTGAGCAGAAACCCACGCGCTGCTCTGTCGAAGCGAAGGTTGAATGATCGTGATAGCTCTTAGCCTCGGACGAGTCTGCACGTTTACAGAAGGAGAGGGTCAACGTGGAAGTTCCGCCTTGGGACACCGGACCATTCGAGAGCGACGAAGCCTACGACGACCTCCATGACCTGGAGGAAGCCGACGATATGGCCACTGCGCTTCACGGGCTCATGAGCGGTCTCGATGCAGAGGCCCACCTCTACCTCGGGGATGTCGAAGGCCCGGTGGCCGCTGCCTGCCTCGTTGCCTGTCGGGTCGCCGGGCTTACGCCGGACGAGGAATGGGCCGTTGAGTGGCTGAAACGAAATCCGTTCCTCGCCGACGCCACCCTTCGCCGGCTCGCCTCATCCGTCCTGGACATAGCAATGCGTCCCGACGACAACGATCTGTACGACTCGTGGCGGACCCCTGAAGCACGCGAGCGCTGGCTTCAGGACCTTGACGTCTACCGTGGCGCCTTAGCGCTCCACACTTCTGGTGCAGGAGCACGGTCCGATTCCGCGACTGCCGTTCGCCATCGAAGAAGTCCAGATCGGACGAACTGAGTACGGGGGTCACGGTGGGCACCCGCTGGGTTCCCATCGTCCCTCCTGAAACTCGTCGTCGAGCATAAGCATCCCTGATAGCCCCTACAGAAATCATCGTTGGTGGTGAACCTGATCGGCAGAGCAGAATGCCCACATGTCTAGTTCCACAGGTCCTCAGGCCGACACCACTTGTCCTTCTCGCGAGCATCTGACTGTGACGCCTTCTCCAGAAGCTTTCCGCATGGCCAGAGCCGACGGAAATGAGCGCCTGCGCAGCAGCGGGCCGCTGTTTGAATCCTTCTTTTCGTTGGACGGAGCAGCGTACGCGCCCGGCTCCCTGCCCGTCTCGGTCAAGGAACTGCTCGGCCTCGTGGTGTCCGTGATGAAGGACTGCGAGGAATGCGTCTACTACCACCTCGAACGATGTGACGAAGAGCGGGTCGCTCGTGAACAGGTGCTTGAGGCGCTGCAGATCGCCCTTGTAGGAGGCGGGTCGGTCACCATTCCGCTCCTTCGCCGAGCCGTCTCCTTCATGGAGAAACTTCCGGCCCTCGGCGAAGACAGAGCGTGAGTGAAGTGCTCTGGACGGCCTCGTCGGGTGAAGCGCGTGGCGTCGCCTCGGTGACGCCGGTCTCTCACCCCTAGGAGCTGTTTCTTAGATCAGGTGCGGAGCCAGATGGCCAGCGCTGCCAGGGTGACGGTGCCGTGGAAGATGTAGGCGCGTTTGTCGTATCGG
>NZ_JBHYIO010000056.1:0-58244 GCF_042740095.1 Nonomuraea sp. NPDC059023
GGAGAGGGGGAGAGGGGGAGAGGGGGAGAGGGGGAAAGTCAGGCGGAGTAGTCGGGGTAGCCGTAGCCGACGACCTGGGAGGCGGGGCGGATGCGCTCCTCGACCTTGCCGTTGCCGGTGTTGCCCTCGACGGTGGTGATGGTGCCGTTGCCGTTGTCCTTGATGACGAACCCGACGTGGTTGATGGCGTCGAGGCTCTTGCTGCCGCTCCACGCGAAGAAGACGACGGCTCCGGGCTTCGCGCTGGCGCCCCAGCGGTTGTTGTTCTTGAACCACTTGGCGTGGGTGACGGTGTAGGCGTCCCAGCCGACGGTGGTGCGGGCGCCGGTCTCCTCGCCGACCCAGCTGACGAACATGGCGCACCATGCGGCGTTCAGGTAGGCCTGGCGGTTGCCGCCGTCGCGCTTGACGGTCTCGGCGGCGCGGGGGGAGGACATGTACCACTTCTGGAACTTGGTGCCGCCGCCCCTGGAGTCCTCGCGGGTGCCGATCTGCTTCTTGGCCAGCGAGAGGACCTGGGCCGCGGTGGGCTTGGGCCGGTCGCTGCCGGCCTTCTTGCCGGGCTCGGCCTGGACGACGGTCTCCGGGACGCCCTTCGCGGCGGCGGACGCGGCGTGCGTCTCGGCCTGGGCGGGGTGGGTCGCGAACGCCGCGGTGGCGGCGATGGTCACGCCGAGAGCGGCGCGGGTGAGGTCGATCTTGGGGGCACGGGTAAGACGATGCTTCGCCATCGGGTGGGGTGACTCCTTGCTTCCATGCCGCTTACCGGGTTAGCTGACGGGTTCGGGCTTGGAAGCTGCCCTACGGCGCGAGGCGCCGATTCACCCCAAAGGACCTGGGTCCCCGGTTCCGCGAGGGTGCGGATTCAGCGGTCACAGGCAAAGCCTGTGATGTGTGTGCGATGGTCTGGCAACGAACGGGTAGCCCGGACGTATGCCTTGGATGACCTGAAGGTAATACATGGGGCAAGGGGATTACAAACTCATAAATGACCATCCAAGGCTTGGTGCGGCCAAAAGGCCGCACCAGCCGGTCATCCCATCCAGTTAAAATTTGCCGGATCAGGTCCCAGACGGGTGCCGTTGTTGAGGGCTCCTATGGCAGCCATGTCCTCAGGGTCGAGCGTGAAGCCGAAGACCTGGATGTTCTCTTTGATCCGCGCCGGCGTGACCGACTTGGGGATCACCACGTTGCCGAGCTGGATGTGCCAGCGGAGCACGATCTGGGCGGGCGATTTGCCGTGTTTTCCGGCCAATGTGGCGAGGGCGGGGTCGTTCAGCAGGCCCTTGCCCTGGCCCAGCGGGCTCCACGCCTCGGTGAGGATTCCGTTGGCCTCGTGGAAGGCGCGCAGGGCGATCTGGGGGAAGTTCGGGTGCAGTTCGATCTGGTTGATCGAGGGAGTGATCTCGGCCTCGTCGATGAGCCTGGTGAGGTGCTCCACGCCGAAGTTCGATACGCCGATCGCGCGCGCCCGGCCGTTTCGGTAGATCTTTTCCAGGGACTTCCATGCCTGGACGTACTTGTCCTGATCCGGAACCGGCCAGTGGATGAGGTAAAGGTCGATGTAGTCGAGGCCCAGACGGGCCAGGCTCTCCTCGAAGGCCTCCTCGGCGCGGCTGTGGTCGGCGTTCCAGAGCTTGGTCGTGATGAACACCTTCTCCCGTGGCAGCCCCGACTCCCGGAAGGCGCGGCCGACCCCTTCCTCGTTGTAGTAGAGCCTGGCGGTGTCGATATGGCGGTATCCCGCCTGAAACGCGGTGGCGACCGCGCGTTCGGCCTCGTCATCGGGCACCTGCCAGACGCCGAAGCCGAGCTGCGGGATCTGCACACCGTCGGTGTTGAGCAGCAGCGAGTTCATGCGACCCATTGTTCATATGGCGTTCCCTGCGGCTTAAGGCGACCGGGCTAGCTTGAACCCGTCGTGAAGAAGCAATGGGCTTGGGTGGAATCGCCGCTCCAGATGCTCTGCGCCGTCGAGGCCCACCACGCCGGGCTGCTCGGTGAGCGCACGGTCATCGTGCCGAGGGCGCGTCAGCGCGCACTTGTGGCCACGCGCCGCGAGCTGGCCGGGCTCGACCTGCCCGACGGGCTCGAGCTGGCCAGGCCGAGCGAGGAGATGCCGCGGCCGGTCCAGGTGGTCGGTGACGCCTTCTCCGGGCGGGTGCAGCTGCGCTGGCTGACCTCGCGGCCGGGCCGCATCGTCATCGTGGACGACGGGCTGGCCACGCTCCGGCTGCTCGAACTGCTGGCCGCGGGGCCGTATCGGGCGCTGCTGAGGGCCAGGCACAAGGCGGGACTGCCGCGCAGGGTCCTCGGGACGGCGGCGGCGCTGCGGCTGGCCGCCTCCAGCACGGCGGTGTTCACCGCGCTGCCGGTCAAGGACGACCTCGCCGGCGCCGTGCGCGAGCGCGGCATCGACCTCATCTGCCACGACTTCGGCTGGCTGCGCGCGCAGCCCCTGCGCTCGCCCGGCCCGGCCGAGCGCACGGTCGTGCTCGGCACCTCGCTGGTGCGCAACGGGCTCGTGCACCGCGAGCGTTACCTGCGCTGGCTGACGGAGCTGGCCGCCAGCGAGCCGCTCGCCTACTTTCCCCACCGCCGCGAGGACCCCGTCGACGTGGCCGTGATCAGGGAACGGCCCGGCATCACCGTGCACGACGCCGGTGTGCCCGCCGAACTCACGCTTCGTGGCCTGGACGCGAGCCAGCGCGTCCTGAGCCTGCCCTCGACCGCCATCACCTCGCTGCGCGTGCTGCTCGGCACCCGCGGGGTCGCGGTCGAACCGGTCGAGGTGCCGGACGACTGGTGGACCAGCCGGGCCGCCCCGGCGCTTCGCTCACATCTGACGGGGGTTGCCGGGTGAGGATCCTGGCCGTTGCCGACTCTGACTCGTATCTGAAGTGGGCGTCCTGCCTGCTCGCCGACCTGCCCGGGGACTGGGAGCGCGATCTCGCGGTGGTCCGCACGCCGATCGTGCCCTCGCCGCTGCAGATCGCCGCCGCCGTCGGCGACGGTCCCCTGCCGCCGGTGCTGTCGGCGCGGTCATTGCGGCGTACGGCGCAGCGGACCAGACCCGACGCGATCGTCGTGGCGTGCACCGGCCCGGTGGTGGACGTGCTGGTCGCCGAGGTGCTCGACGAGTTGCGGCCCCGGCCCGTCTTCGTCACCGGACTGCCCGGCATCTCAGTGCCCGCCACCGACAAGGCCTGGCTGTTCCGCAGCGGATGTGACCTGTTCGTCGTGCACAGCGAGCGGGAGGCGGCCGAGTTCGGCGAGGTGGCCGGCCGGCTCGGTGGCGGGGGGCGGGTGGGGCTCGCCCGCCTGCCGTTCCTGCGCGTTCCGGAGGACGGGACCCGCTTCGAGCCCGACGGACGCGAGCGCGACCGGGTGGTCTTCGCCACGCAGGCCAAGGTGCCGCGCGGCCGCGAGGAGCGCGAGCAGGTGCTGCTGGCCCTGGCCAAGCTGGCCGAGCGCCGTCCCGACCTGGACGTCGTGGTCAAGCTGCGCGCCCTGGACGGCGAGCGGCAGACCCACAACGAGCGTCACCCCTACCAGCGGCTCTGGCAGGAACTCGGCGAGCCGGGACGGCTGCGCTTCGCCGCCGGTTCGATGGACGAGCACCTGGCGGTGGCGGCGGGGTTCGTGACGGTGAGCTCGACCGCGGCGCTGGAGGCGATCGCCCGGGACGTGCCGTCGCTGGTGCTGGAGGACTTCGGCGTCAGCGCCGAGATGATCAACTTGGTCTTCACCGGCAGCGGGCTGCTGGGCACGCTCGACGACCTGGCCGACGGGGCCTTCCGCGAGGCGCGGGGGGCGTGGCGGGCGGCGAACTACTTCCACCCGGCCGCGGCGGGGACGTGGGTGGGGCTGCTGGACGAGCTGCTTGCGGGTCCTCGCGAGCCGGCCCGTTCGCTGCTGGACGGCGCCGAGCATCTGGCCGCCCGGCGCCGGGCGCGGCTGCGGGTGGAGGTGCCGCCCGAGGTGCTGCGCATCGGCTACCGCACCAAGCGCAGACTCTCCCGCGCCCTGCGCACCGGCTGACTTACCGGGCACACGCCCTCGAAACGCGCCTCCCGCATGCCCTCAAACGCTAGGGGCGCGCTCCCAAAACCTGTGGGGGCGCGCCCTGAATGCGCGCCAAGGGAGTGCCTCAAAGCGCGTGTCCCCAAGCGCGCCCGTGCCGGGAGTGCGGGGCGTGGGGGTGTGGCGGGCGTGTCGCGCGTGCGGGGTGTGGCGCGCGTGCGGGTGTGGCCGGGGTGCGGGTGTGGCCGGGGTGCGCGGGGTGTGGCGCTCGTGTGGGGTGTGGCGTCCGTGTGGGGTGTGGCGGGCGTGCCAAGCGTTAGCTTGGGGTGATGTGGGGCCGGAGTACGTCCAGGTGCTCCGGGCGGCCCGCGGCGATCACGTTCGAGCGGTAGAGACCCACCGCGTCGGGCCGGTCGAAGTAGGCGCGCTCGCACGGCACCAGCGTGTTGTGCAGCTCGTCGATCAGATAGACCTGGGGATAGTGCGCGTAGACGAGGTCGAGCAGTTCGCCGGTGTCGCAGCCGCAGTTGGCCTGCAGCTCCGGATGCAGCTCGAACAGCAGCGCCGGGCGCCCCGCGAGCGTGGCCGCGGCGCCCTTGAGCACGAAGCCCTCGTAACCCTCGACGTCGATCTTGATCAGGTCACAGGTCCGGCCGCCGAGGTAGGCGTCGAGCGTGGTCATCGCGACCGTCACCGACTGCCCGCCGGGACCGGCGTTGCGGACGTCGGCCGAGTGCTTGCCGGACTGCTCCGCCGACAGGTGCAGCTCAAGGGACCCGGCTTCCGCGCCGACGGCCGTCCCGGCCACCTCGACCCGCTCGCCCAGCCCGTTGCGTTCGACGTTGGCGCGCAGGTGGCCGAGGTTCTCCGGCACCGGTTCGAAGGCGATCAGCCGCCCGGACGGCATCCGGGCGCCGCCCGCGCAGGCGTAGACACCGATGTTGGCGCCGACGTCGGCCACCAGCCCGCCGAGGGCGGCCAGGTCCTCGAAGAGCGAGACCTCGAACTCCTCGTAGTAGCCGCCCGAGATCGACGGCATGATCGTGTTGTCCCACGCGGGCCCGGTCAGGCGTACGCCGCGGTAGGCCACGACGGCGCCCGGTGCCACGCCCATGCGGAAGACGCGGTGGTAGACGACGTTGACCAGCGGCAGCCTGCGCACGCTGCGTCCGCGCAGCAGTACCCGGGCCAGCCGGCTGCGGTTGGCGGCGCGGGCGGCGCGCATCGTGGTGACGGCGAGCTTGTGCTTCAACCTGCCGATCATGACTCCACCCTGTCACGGAGCCAGGGCGGATGTCAGGAGATCTCAGGACAGGGCGCGGCTCAGCTTCTTCTTGAGCCGCGACAGCGGGCTCGGCTGCTCGGAGCCGGGCAGCAGGCCGACGGCGGAAAGGCGCTGCTTCTTGAAGTAGCGGCCGCTGCCGTGGGCCTCGATGAACGCCGCTGCCCGTGGACGCAGCTCGGGGTGCGACTCGGGCTGCATGCAGTACCCGACCGCTTGGACCACCTCTTCCACCGGCGGCCGCCCGTCGCACAGCAGCGCGTCCACGATCGTGGCGGGGATGCGGTTGCTGTTCTCGTACGGCGACAGCCGTTCCAGCACCAGCTCGGTCCCGAACGCGGCGGCCGGCAGCCCGTAGAAGTGGCGGGCGCTGACCAGCCCGGTCGAGAAGCAGCCCACGACCAGCTCCGGCCGCAGCGCCGAGAAGCACACCTCGGCCGGCACGCTCTCGTCGGCCACCGAGAGCTTCACCCCGAGCGGCTCGGCAGCGGCGCGCAGCAGCCGGGCGTGCCGGCGTCCCGCCGCCGGGTGCGGCTTGAACACGACGCTGGAGTAGCCGAGGTCGGCCAGGGCGCGCAGCATCGACTCGTGCAGCGACGCCTCCTCCTGCGGGGTGAGGATCTCCAGCGCCGACAGGTACTGGCCCAGGATCATCGCCTGACCGGCCAGCATGTCGGGGGCGGTCGCGGCCACCTCGGTGACGACCCGCAGGAACGCGTCGTCGGAGATGGTCGAGGCGGCCACGCCGTACTCGCTGAGCAGCATGGGCGACAGGCCCGGCAGCAGGTCGAGGTGGAGCAGGCGGGTGATGCGGCGGAAGATCTCGGCGGGCAGCGGGTCGCGGGTGGGGCCGTAGCTCATCAGGCCGTCGGCGTAGACGGTGATGGGGCAGTCGCGCACCAGACCGGCGATCGTGCGCGCGGGCGGCACCGCGATCGACTCCAGCACCAGCTCGTCGACCCGGTCCAGTTCGAGGTGCGTGCGCAGCAGCCGTTCCAGCATCGGGACCTCGATGACGCGGGCCTTCCACGCCGACGGGTGCAGCGGCGCGATCAGCTCGTTCCACGACACCACCTCGTCGAAGCGCGAGCGCAGCACCGCGAAGCCGGGCGTGCGGTCCAGCGGCAGCGAGACCTCGGGCACCGCGGCGTTGTTCGACACCAGCAGCGTCCTGCGGCCCTCGTGCGGGCCGAAGGCGCCCTCGTCGATCGCCGCGGCCAGCGACATCGCGCCGTAGAGCGTGGAGGCGTAGAACACCTGCGTCATGCCAGCTCCTCCCGGTCCCGGCGCAGGCGCACGGCCTTGTCGGGCAGGTCGGGGACGAGCGCGCGCAGCACTTCCTCGCGCTCGACGGACATCCGCGCGACCGAGTCGGCCACGAGGTCGGCGGGCAGGCCGCGCACCATGGCGGCCCCGCGCTCGGTGAAGCGGGCGCGCAGCTCCGGGGTGAAGCGGTCGGCCAGCTCCAGGTGGTGAGCGAGCAGGGCGCAGAAGTTGCGCACCGCCTTGCTCAGATACCGTGCTTCGAGATCCTTGAAGACCAGGTCGAAGGCGTCGAAGAAGTGCAGTTGCCGCTCGTCGCCCACCTGGGTGAGCGAGCCGGAGACCTGCCGACGGTAGAAGACGCCGGCCGCCGACACCACCGCGAACGTGGCCGCCTCGCGGTGCAGCCGCCAGATCCACGGCCGGTCCTCGGCGGTGTGCAGCGATCCGGGGAACTGCAGCAGGTCGCGCAGCGAGCGCCGGTAGACCCCCGCCCACGCGTACGGGTAGTCGACCATGGTCTTCACCTCGGCGGGCAGGATCGCCTCCTTCGGGTCGACGACCACGCCCCGCCGTGCCCAGGGGGCGCGGTGCACGACCCGGTTGCGGCCCGTGACCTGCACGTGGTCGGCGCGTACGAAGTCGCAGCCGAGCCCCTCGATGGCGGCGACCATCTCGGCCAGGTAGCCCGGGGCCAGCCAGTCGTCGCCGTCGAGGAAGCTCACGTAGCGGCCGGTGGCCGCGGCCAGCCCGGCGTTGCGGGCGTCGGCCAGGCCCACCGGCGTCAGGTGCCGCAGCACCGACAGCCCCGGCACCGCCGCGTCCTCGACGATCTGCCCGGTGGCGTCCACGGAGCCGTCGTCCACGACGATGAACTCGAAGTCCGGCCGCGCGTTGCGGGCCAGCGAGGCCACGCAGTCACCGATGTAGGCCTCGCCGTCCCGCACCGGGACGATCACCGTGAGCAGCGCCGCCATCAGACGGTGATGCGGCGCAGGCGGGCCTTGGGGGCCTCCTCACCGGGGAAGACGCGCTTGACGCCGTCGCCCAGTGCCTGCTCGATGATGCGGATGTCGCGCACCAGGTGCTCCAGCCCCGAGGGTTCGAGTGAGGCGGCGTGGTCGGAGCCCCACATGGTCCGGTCGAGGGTGATGTGCCGCTCCACCGCCACCGCGCCGAGCGTGACCGCGGCCAGCGAGATCTGCAGGCCGCGCTCGTGGCCGGAGTAGCCGACCGGCACGCCGTACCGCTGCTTGAGCGTGGTGATCGTGCGGAGGTTGGCCTCCTCGGGAGGCAGCGGGTAGGTGCTGGTGGCGTGCATGATGATCAGCTTGTCGGTGCCGAGGATCTCGACGGCCTCGTCGATCTCCGGCAGCGTGGACATGCCGGTCGACAGGATCAGCGGCTTGCCGGTCGCGGCGAGCGCGCGCAGCAGTTCCCGGTCGGCGACGCTGGCCGATGCGATCTTGTGCACCGGGACGTCCATCTCCTCCAGGAACTCCACGGAGGGCACGTCCCACGGCGAGGCGAACCACTGGATGCCCCGCTCGTCGCAGTACTTGGAGATCTGGGTGTACTCGTCGCGGCCGAACTCGGTCCGCTCCTTGTACTCCAGGTAGGTCATCTCGCCCCACGGCGTCTGCCGGATCTGCGAGCGCTGCTCCACCGGCACGCAGATCGACGGCGTGCGCTTCTGGAACTTCACCGCCTGGCAGCCCGCGTCGGCCGCCACGTCGATGAGCCGGCGCGCCAGCTCCAGGTCGCCGTTGTGGTTGATGCCGATCTCGCCGATCACGTAAACGGGCTGGTCGTCGCCGACCAGGAGGTCGCCGACCGCCACCGGCGCCGACTTCAGCCGCAGCGCCGCACGCACCTGCGCGGGCTCGCCCACGGGCTCCGGCCGCGCCGCCGTCACCCGGTCACACAGCTCGCGTACGGCTCCCGCCCCGCCCGCCCTGGTCAGCACGACCCGAGCGGCGGCCCGTACCCGGGGGTGCGCGTCGGGCACCGCCACCGGCCAGCCCACCAGCCCCATCGGGCCGAGGTCGTTGACGTCGTTGCCCACGTAGGCGACGCGCGCCGGGTCGAGGCCCTCGATGGCCAGCCAGTCGCGCAGTACCGTCGCCTTGTCGGCCAGGCCCTGCAGCACCGGTACGCCGAGCTTGCGGGCCCGCGCGGCCACGACCGGGTTGTGCTCGGTGGACATCACGAGCAGCTTGACCCCGGCCCGGCGCAGCAGGGCGATGCCCATGCCGTCGGAGCGGTTGACGAGGACCATCTCGCGGCCGTCGGAGTCGACATAGGCGCGGTCGTCGGTGTGCACGCCGTCGAAGTCGGTGATGACGGCGTCGACGTCGATCGGCTCCGGGGTGTCGACGAACGGGGCGAGCGCGCGCACGATCTCCAGGTCGGCGGCGGAGTCCACCTCGACCGAGTGGCTCGGGGAGACCGGCTGGACGGCGACCTCGCCGAAGAAGCGGTGGCCGTGCTCGCGCAGGCCGGTCGCGCGCATGACGTAGAAGGCGCCGGTCTCGCGGTACTGCGGGTCGAGCTGCTGGCGGGGCAGGCGGACCGAGCGGTCGTGGTTGATGCCGACGCCCGCGGCGTTCCACAGGAACTCGTGGGTCGCGGTGGCGGAGAAGACCGCGTCCGCGCCGCCGTCCAGGACTTTGGAGATCGCCGCGTCGAGGTCGGCCGGGTCGATGAAGGCGCTGGTGCACTGCACCAGGAGCACGACCTCGGGCTCTTCCCGCGCGGTGTCGAGCGCGTGCAGCACCGCGGACTCGCTGGAGGCCGACGGGCCGCTCAGCTCCGCCGGGCGGTCCACGACCAGGGCCCCGGCCTCGCGCGCCGCGGTGGCGATCCCCTCGTGGTCGGTGCTGACGACGACCTGGTCGATCAGCTCCGCGCGCACGCAGGCACGTACGGCCCGCGTGACCAGCGGGATGCCGCCCACCGGGGCGAGGTTCTTCAGGGGGACGCCCACAGAACCTCCGCGGGCGGGAATGACGGCCAGGACTCGCAAGGTGACTCCTTGAGATACGTAGGTGCCACCCGAAGCTAGGCCCCCGAATTGAACCCCGAATTAACTGCGCGGGGTCATCCGGTAGAGAAGTTCTGGCCGTCCGACGCCTCCGTAGCGCGGGAGCCGTACCGCTGAGCCGATTTCTACTAGATATTCCAGATATCGGCGGGCGGTGACGCGGGACATCCCGGTCGCCGTGCCCAGGGCCTGCGCGGACATCCCCTCCCCGGCCGCGCTCAGCTCCGCGGCGACGGCGTCCAGGGTGTCCTGTTGCATGCCCTTGGGCAGGCGCGAGGTCCCGCGCAACGTACCCAGGACCCGGTCCACGTCGCCCTGGCCGATGATCTGCCCGGCGTCCTGGCGAAATCTGGCGTACCTCTCGAGTTTCTCGTGGAGGGCGGTGAAGGTGAACGGTTTGAGAAGGTATTGCGAGATGCCCAGAGAAACGGCGGAACGCACCATCGCCAGATCGCGCGCGGAGGTGATCGCGATGACGTCGCACAGCAGGCCGGCGGCGCGCACGGCGCGGATGACCTCGAGTCCGTGCATGTCGGGCAGATAGAGGTCGAGCAGGATCAGGTCCACCGGGGTCGCGCGCAGGAAGCGCAGCGCCTCGCCGCCGGAGCGGACCACCCCGGCCACCTCGAAACCGGGGACACGCTCCACGTAGATGCGGTTGGCCTCGGCCGTGATCTCCTCGTCCTCCACGACGAGCACGGAGATCATGGCAGCCTCACCGTGAAGGCCGAGCCGTCCACCTCGATGGTGCCGCCCAGGCGGCGTACCGCCTGGCCGACCAGCGCGAGGCCGAGTCCCCTGCCGTCGCCCTTGGTCGTCCATCCCTTCGCGAACGCCTCCGGCTCCGGCAGCCCCGGGCCGTCGTCGCTCACCCTGACCACGATCCCGTCCGGTTCCGTGCGCACCGTCACCTCCACGCGCGAGGCCACCTCGATCGCGTTGTCCAGCAGGTTGCCGACGATCGTCACGAGGTCGCGCGCCGCCATCTCCACGTCGTCCAGCCGGCTGTCCTCGCTGATCACCAGCTCCACGCCGCGCTCGGCGGCCTGGGCGCTCTTGCCCAGCAGCAGCGCGGCCAGGACCGGCTCGCGCACCGAACCCACCACCCGGTCGGTGAGTTCCTGCGCCGAGCGCAGCTCCGCGGTCGCGAAGGCCACCGCCTGCTCGGCCCGCCCCAGCTCCACCAGCGTGATCACGGTGTGCAGGCGGTTGGCCGCCTCGTGCGCCGCCGAGCGCAGCGTCTCGGCGAAGCCCCGTTCGGCGTCGAGCTGCCCGGCCAGCGCCTGCAGCTCGGTGTGGTCGCGCACGGTCACCACCGCACCCAGCTCGCTGGGCGTGCTGCTGACCTGCAGGACCCGATCCCCGATCAGGTGCACGCGGTCCTCGCCGAGCTCGGGCGCGGGCCGTCCCTCCGCGTCGGGCGGCAGTTCCAGCAGCGTGCGGGCCGCGTCGTTGCAGAGCGTCAGCGTCCCGTCCCTGCCGATGAGAAGCAGCCCTTCCCGTACGGCGTGCAGCACGGCCTCGTGGTGGGCATGGATGCGCCCCAGCTCCACCGGCCCGAGCCCGTGGGTCTGGCGGCGCAGCCGGGCGGTGACCAGCCAGGTACCCGCCCCGCCCGCGAGCAGCGCCAGCAGGGCCACCAGACCCCAGACGAGCTGGTCGTAGAGCCGGGCGGTGATCCGGTCGACCGTGAAGCCCACGCTGACCAGCGCGACGACGCGTCCGTCGGGCATCACCGGGGTGACGGCGCGCTTGGAGGGGCCGAGCGTGCCGGTGTACGTCTCGGTGAACGTGTGCCCGGCCAGCGCAGGGGCGGTGTGGCCGAGGAAACGCCTGCCGATCTCCGCCGGGTTCGGGTGGGTGTATCGGGTGCTGTCCGGCTTCATGATGGTCACGAAGTCGACGCCGGCGCGCAGCCGTACCCGCTCGGCGTAGGGCTGCAGCGTCGCCGACGGGTCGGCCGCGCCGAGGGC
Source organism: Nonomuraea sp. NPDC059023 (assembly GCF_042740095.1). Taxonomy (NCBI): domain Bacteria; kingdom Bacillati; phylum Actinomycetota; class Actinomycetes; order Streptosporangiales; family Streptosporangiaceae; genus Nonomuraea; species Nonomuraea sp. NPDC059023. The sequence goes on from NZ_JBHYIO010000056.1 coordinate 11,585, forward strand.
GGCCAGCACGTCCGGCGAGGCGGCGACGGTCTGCGCGACCGCGCTCGCCGTGTTCGCCGCCTCCTCGGTGAGCAGGTGGTGGGCCTGCACCACCGCGAGCCCAGCCCCGCCCGCGACGGTGACGGCGACCACCACCAGCTGCAGCAGGAGCATCTGACCTGCGAGGCTCCAGCGCCGCATCGGATCCTCCCGTGTACGAAATGAACGCAATGGTGACCTGGGTCACTGTGCAGCGCATATTCGCACAACCAGAAGTTTCCTCCAAAGCCGGAGACCTCCCATGCGTGATCGCACCCGCTATCTCTACCTGGCCGTCATCGTCGCGGTGGTGGCCGGAATCGCCATCGGACTCGTCTGGCCGGACGTCGGCAAGGAGCTCAAACCCCTGGGCACGGGCTTCGTGGCGCTGATCAAGATGATGATCAGCCCGATCATCTTCTGCACCATCGTGCTCGGCGTCGGCTCGGTCACCAAGGCGGCCAAGGTCGGCAAGGTCGGCGGCCTCGCGCTCGGCTACTTCATCGCCATGTCGACCGTCGCGCTCGTCATCGGCCTGGTCGTGGGCAACATGCTCGACCCCGGCGCCGGGCTGCAACTGACCGACGCGGCCAGGGAATCGGCGGCGACGGAGGCGGCCAAGGGCGGCGAGGCCAGCACGACGGACTTCCTGCTCGGCATCATCCCGACCACGCTCGTGTCGGCGTTCACCGAGGGACAGGTGCTGCAGACGCTGCTCGTCGCGCTGCTGGCCGGATTCGCCCTGCAGGCCATGGGCCCCAAGGCGACGCCGATACTCAACGGCATCGGGCACATCCAGCGGCTCGTGTTCCGGATCCTCGCCATGATCATGTGGGCCGCGCCGGTGGGCGCCTTCGGCGCGATCGCCGCGGTGGTCGGCTCGACCGGAGTGAAGGCGCTGCAGTCGCTGGCCGTCATCATGATCGGCTTCTACGCGACCTGCCTGCTGTTCGTCGGGCTGGTGCTCGGGCCGATGTTGTGGCTGGTCGCCCGGATCAACCTGTGGTCGCTGCTGCGCTACCTCGGGCGGGAGTTCCTGCTCATCCTGTCCACGTCGTCGTCGGAGTCGGCGCTGCCGCGGCTCATCGCCAAGATGGAGCACCTCGGCGTCAGCCGTCCGGTCGTGGGCATCACGGTGCCGACCGGCTACTCCTTCAACCTCGACGGCACCGCCATCTACCTGACGATGGCCACGCTCTTCATCGCCTCCGCCACCGGGGCGCCGCTGGGGATGGGCGAGCAGATCTCCCTGCTGCTGTTCATGATCATCGCCTCGAAGGGGGCGGCGGGCGTGACCGGGGCCGGGCTGGCCACGCTGGCGGGCGGCCTGCAGTCGCACCGGCCCGAGCTCGTGGACGGGGTCGGGCTCATCGTCGGCATCGACCGGTTCATGTCCGAGGCTCGGGCGCTGACGAACTTCGCGGGCAACGCGGTGGCGACGGTGCTGGTGGGGACGTGGACCAAGGAGTTCGACCGGGAGCGGGCCCTGGACGTGCTGGCGGGGCGGGCGCCGTTCGACGAGGCGACGTTGCTGGACGAGGACGAGCACACGCCCGGCAGGTCCGAGGCCCGCACCCCCGAGATGCAACCCGTCAGCTAGACCCTGGGGCACCCACTCGGGTCACAACCCCCGGGGGTCACACCTCGGGGGTGTTGCCCTGGGGGTCTCCCTTTCGGTTGCTCCCCTCGGCCCGACGCGCCTGCGGGTCGCTAGGAGGGGGTGGGTTTGCGGCCGATGCCGGCGTATCCCATGCGGGCCAGGTCCTCGTCCAGGAACATCGTGGCCTCGGGGTCGGCGAACGGCCAGACGGTGCCGAGGCCGGTGTCCAGCCCCGGCGGGATCAGCGCGAAGTCGCCGAAGAACGCCTCGATCTCCTTGCCGGGCCGGGGGCAGAATGGGGCGCTGGCCTGCTGGTACACCTCGACGATCCGCTGCGTGCGCTCGCTCTTCCAGTCGGTGCTCAGGTGGGTCAGCGCGAGGTAGCCGCCGGGCGCGATCGCCTCCCGGTACGCCGCGACGAACCCGTGCGGGTCGTCGGAGTCGGGTATCAGGTGCAGGAAGAACATCATGAGCAGCGCCACCGGCCGCTCGAAGTCGATCAGCTTCCTGACCCCGGGGTCGTCCAGGACGCGCTCCGGCCGCCGGGCGTCGGCCTCCAGCATCAGCACCCGTTCCGGATCGGCCAGCAGCGCCCGGCCGTGCGTGCAGACGACGGGATCGTTGTCGACGTAGACGACCTTGGCCTCGGGCGCGTACCGGTGGGCCACCTCGTGCACGTTCTCCCGCGCGGGCAGCCCCGAGCCGAGGTCGATGAACTGCGTGATCCCCTGGTCCACGAGGTAGCGGACCACGCGGCCGATGAACAGGCGGTTCTGCAGCGCTCCCTCGCGGGCCTCGGGCAGTACGGCCAGCACCAGCTCGGCCAGTTCCCTGTCGGCCTGGAAGTTGTCCTTGCCGCCGAGGAAGTAGTCGTACATGCGGGCCGCGTTCGGGATCCGCGGGTCCACGCCCAGGGGAGCCTGCTCCGTCATCCCCACATGATCGCGGCAGTGCCGTGCGATTTCTATGGATTCGCGTTATCTGTCCCTTGTGGGGGGCCGATTTCCCGGTGGCCGGGGGCCAGCGGGAGGCGTACCACGAAGCGGGCGCCGCCGATCGCCTCCTCGGCGCTGATGATGCCGCGGTGGGCCAGGGCCACGTCACGGGCGATCGCGAGGCCCAGGCCGGTGCCGCCGGCGTCGCGGCTGCGGGCGGCGTCCAGGCGGGTGAAGCGGTCGAAGATGCGCTCGCGGTCCTGGGTCGGGATCTCGGCCCCGTCGTTGGAGACCTCCAGGACCGCGTAACCCTCCTCGGCCTCCACGGAGATGGTCACGTGGGTCTCGGCGTGGCGCTCGGCGTTGTCGAGGAGGTTGGTGAGCAGGCGCGACAGCTGCATGCGTACCCCCTCCACGATCACGCCGTCGGCCAGGGCGTCGCGCACGGGGATGAGGTCGTGCCGGGCCATGAGCTCCTCGCGCACCAGCTCCGACAGGTCGACCGTCTCCTTGACCACGTCCACGCGCGAGCCGATGCGGGCCAGCAGGAGCAGGTCGGTGATGATGGCCTCCAGCCGGTCGGTGTCGCGCAGGGCGCCGGACACGAGCTCGCTCACGTCGGTGTCCTCCGGGTAGAGCTGGGCGGACTCCAGCTGGGCGCGCAGGCCGGCGATGGGCGTGCGCAGCTCGTGGGAGGCGTCGGAGGCGAACTGGCGCTGCTGGTCGGCCGAGCGTTCGAGGCGGGCGAGCGTGCTGTTGATGGAGCGAGCGAGCTCGGCCACCTCGTCGTCGCCCGGCGGCTGGGCGACGCGGCGGCTGAGGTCGCTGGCGTTGACGGCGTCGAGTTCGGCGCGCATCACGGCGACGGGGCGCAGCGCGCGGCCGGTGACCAGCCACGTGGCCCAGGACGCCAGCCCCACCAGGATCGCCACCTGCGCGAACACCACGGCTTCGAGCACCCGTGTGGACAGCACGCCTGGGGTGGCGCGGCCGGCGTAGACGACGGGGGAGTCGGGGGCGGTGTCGATCCGGATGGCGCTCAGGTGGACGCACTCCTCGTCCCGGCACCTGGTGGTGCTGATGATGCGGTTGTCGGGCGGCGGCCACAGCGTGGTGAGCGGCGGCATGTTCGCGGCGGCGGCGCTGCGCGCGACGACCCGTCCGCCCGGCTGGACGACCTGCACGAGGTTCACGGTGGCATCCGTCAGCGGGATCGTGCCCCCGCGCAGCCCGCCGTCGCGGACCTTGGCCGACACCTGCGAGGCCGCCTCGCGGGTGGAGCGCCACAGGCCGTTCTCCACCACGGATCTGGCCACCGCGACGCCGCCGACCCCCGCCGGGATCAGCACGGACGCGGCCACTGCGGTGGCGATGAGCGTGACCCGTCCGCGCAGGGACCCCGCCCACATGCGTGACACGTCCTGAGGCTACTAAGTGTGATTTGTCGTGTACGCCGAAGAGACGAAAGGTTTGCGCGATCCATACGGTAAAAGACCGGTTCAGCGGGGTGCCGTCGAACCTCTGACGACCAGCGAGACCGGCAGCAGCAGCGACCGGGCGGGCCGCTCGGGATCCTCGATGCCCTCGAGCAGCATGCGCGCCGCCTCCACCCCGACGTCGTGGTGCGGCACGTGCACGGTGGTCAGCGGCGGGCGCAGCTTGTCCAGGAACGGCATGTCGTTGAAGCCCACCACGCTGATGTCGCCGGGGCAGTCGATCCCGCGCTCGCCGAAGACGTCGTAGCAGCCCAGGGCGATCAGGTCGTTGCCCGCCACCACCGCCGTGACGTCCGTGCGCGCGTCCAGCAGCGAGCGCGCCGCGCTCGCCCCCGCCTCCTCGCTCCACTGCGCGCACTCCACGACGAGCCCCGGCTCGTCGGACAGTCCCAGATCCCGTACGGCATGCCGGAACGCCCTGGCCCTGGCCGCCCCCGTCGAGGTGGTCTGCGGCCCGGCGAGGTGGGCGATGCGCGTGTGCCCGAGCCCGGCCAGATGGGCGACGGCCGCGCTCACCCCGGCCGCGTCGTCGGCCGTCACGCACGGCACGTCGATGCCCTCGACCCGCCGGTTGACCAGCACGAGCGGCACCCCGGCCGCGTGCAGTTCGGACAGCAGCGGGTGTTCGAGCCGCGCGGTGGCCACGATCAGCCCCTCGACCTGCCGCGAGCGCAGCGACTCGATGAGCTTGCGCTCGCGCTGCGGGTCGTTGTCGGTGTTGACGATCCAGCCGCTGTAGCCGCCGGCCTCCAGCGCGCTCTCGATGCCGCGCACGATCGGCGGGAACAGCGGGTTGGTGATGTCGGGGATGACCAGGCCGACCGTGCGCGATCGGGAGGTGCGCAGGCTGAGCGCGATCGGGTTGGGCTGGTAGCCGAGGTCCTTGGCGGCCTTGCGCACCCGGCGCACGGTGTCGGCGCCGACCTGGTTCTGTGTCCTGGGGTTGAGTGCCCGGGAGACGGTGGTGGTGTGGACGCCCACGGCCTCGGCGATGTCGCGCAGCGTCGGAGCGGATGGCCGGTTGGCTTTCATCGGCCGGGCTCTCCTTCTGGTCGGATCCATCGTTTGCGTCCCAGGGCCCCGAAGAGGCCGAGCGGGGCGGCCAGCGCCGCTGCCCAGCCGAAGATCTGAGCATACCGTTGCTGCTCGGCCAGACCGGCGACCACGACGGCGGCCACCGCGCTGCCGAGGAAGAGGGACCCGGCGAACGCCGACACCACCGTCGCCCTTGCCGCGGGCAGCACCTCGGTGGCCCAGGTCTGCAGCGAGGAGTGCATGGCGGCCCACGCCGCGCCGAGCAGCGTGGCTCCGGCGAGCGCGGCGGCGGGCGAACGGGACAACGCCACCAGCGCGCAGGCGGCCACCGCGGCGGCGGCGCCGTACGCGATGAGCCGCCAGGCGTGCACGCGGCGCGAGAGAAAGCCGACGAGCTGCGAGAACGCCAGGACCGCGATGCCATAGGCGGCGGTGACGGCGCCCGCGACGGCGGCGTTCACGCCCGCCGCCTCGACCGCGGCGGGCAGCAGCGTCAGCACGCCGATGAGCACGCCGCCCTCGACGAACGCGAGCGCGAGCACGAGCAGCGCGGGCCGCGAGCGCGTGACGGCGGTCAGCGGGGAGAGGAGACCGAGGTGGGCGCGCGAGCGCGGGGGAGCGGGCAGGCGGCCGAGCGCCCACGCCAGGGCCAGCGCGGCCAGGCCGGTCGCGCCGAAGACGACCCGCCAGGTGGCGTACTGGACCAGCACGCCCGCCGCCGTCGAGGCCACCGCGGTGCCCACGGCCACGCCCGCCATCAGGTTCGTGATCTCCCGCTGGCGGCGCTGGGCCGGGACGGTGTCGCCCAGGTAGACCAGGCTGCCGGGGATCGCCGCTGCGAAGCAGGCGCCGGCCAGGCCGCGCGTCAGGGCCAGCGCGAGCGCCGAGCCGGTGAACGCCGAGGCGATCGTGCTCACCGCGCCGAGCGCGAGCGCCACCCGCATGGTCCTGACCAGTCCCGTCCGGTCGGAGACCATCCCCCAGACCGGCTGCATGATCCCGTACGCCAGGACGTAGGCGCCGACCGCGTGCACGACCTGCGACAACGGCAGCCCGAGCTGGGCGGCCATCGAGACCATCATGGGCGGCATGGCGAAGCGGTCCAGCGTGCTGACGAACGGGACGGCCAGGAGCAGTCGGGGGGCGGGGGTCATACCTCGATCAGACCACGAGCGGGATCGAGGGCGCCCTCCAGCCCCTCGTCGGGGAGATGGCGCAGCCGCAGGCCGAGCACGGTGCGCAGCGCGCCCGCGTCGACGGCGCCGCCGGGGATCAGCCCTTCGAGCGGGTCCTTGAGGCGCTGAAGGTAGCGGCGGGCCAGGGGATCGGTCAGGCCGAGCGCCGCCCCGGCCTCTTCGAGCACGAGCGCGTCGGCCGTCCCGGCCAGAATGCGGTCGCAGGCCTCGCGCAGCGCTCCGGCCAGCGCCCGCGCCGCCGCGAGGTCCGCGCCCCTGGCGGCGAGCACGGTTCCCAGGTACGGCCCGCAGACCTCGGCCAGCCCGGCCAGCCGTACCATGCCCCGGTCCTCGGCGATCAGCTCGTTGCCCGCGTTGAGCATCGTGACCTCGCACCGCCCGGCCAGCAGCGCCTCCAGGCGGCGGGGAGTGGAGCCCATGGCCTCGACCCGGTACGCGCGCAGGCCCACGTGCTCCATCAGCGTGTAGAGCCCGAAGGCGAACCCCGATCCGGGAACGTCGACCCCGGCGGTCACCAGCCTGGACGGCGTGGGCAGGCGGAGGGCCGGATGGGCGTACAGGCCGAGGCCGAGGCCGCGGTCGACCGCCGAGACGATGCGCACGTCGGCCGTCTCGCCGAGCGGGTTGCCGGCCGTGAAGCGGTAGGCGAGCACGTTGTCAGGGCTGGTCAGCACCGCGCCCACCCGGCCGTCCAGCAGTGCGCGGAACTGCGCGGGCGAGGAGGCGACCGGCTCCTCGGCCACGGTCAGGCCGTACGCGTCCAGCAGCCCGAGGCGGCGGCACACCCGCAACGGCACCGAGGGACTGAAGGCTCCTAATGTCAGCGAAGTCGATTGCTTTGCTCTTGACATGTTGGGGAATATACTCCCATGCTGCTGGCAACGCAATCGATTGCGTAGCGACGAGGAGGCACGATGAGAGTCGGCTGGATCGGCACCGGCCGCATGGGATACGCCATGGCCGCACGCCTGGCCGGGCCCGGCACGGACCTGGCCGTCTGGAACCGCACCCGCGCCAAGGCCGAGCCGCTCACGGAGCTCGGCGCCACGCTGGCGTCCTCGATCGCCCGGCTACGCGATCGCGAGGTGGTGTTCACGATGCTGTCCACCTCGGAGGACCTCACCGAAGTGCTGGGCGAGCTGCTCGGCGGCGAGCGGGCGCCCGGACTGGTCGTGGACTGCTCGACCGTCTCCACGCGGGCCTCCGCGCAGGCCAGGCTCGCCTGCTCCGAGCGCGGCGCGGCCTTCCTGGCGGCGCCGGTGAGCGGCAACGCGAAGGTGGTCGCCTCCGGCGGGCTGAGCCTGGTCGTCTCCGGGCCGCGCGAGGACTACGACCGGGTGGCGCCGCTGCTGGCCCGCCTGGGCAAGGCGGTCACCTACGCCGGAGAGGGCGAGAGCGCCCGGCTGGTGAAGATCGCGCACAACCTCATGCTCGGCGTGGTCACCCAGTGCCTGGCGGAGATCACCGTGCTGGCCGAGAAGGGCGGCGTGCCCCGCCACGCCTTCCTGGAGTTCCTCAACAACAGCGTCATGGGCTCGGTGTTCACCCGCTACAAGTCACCGGCCTTCGTCAACCTCGACTACACCCCGACCTTCACCCCCGTCCTGCTGCGCAAGGACTTCGACCTGGGCCTGGCCTCCGCCCGCGAGCTCGACGTGCCCATGCCGCTGGCCGCGCTGACCGCCCAGCTCGTGCAGGCCGGCGTCAGCACCGGCCGGGTGGATGAGGACTTCGCGATCCTGCTCGACCTGCAGGCCGCCGCCTCGGGCCTGGAGCTGAAGCCGGAGAACGTGCCCGTGGACGACGGGCTGGGCCATGCCTGAGCACGCGCGGCCGCTGCCCGCGCCCGGACACATGGCGGTCGACTTCGAGCAGCGCGTCGACTTCGATCGCTTACGCGCCTACCGGCTGGAACGGGCCCGCGCGGCCCTGGAGGCCAGTGAGTGCGGCGCGTTCCTGCTGTTCGACTTCTACAACATCCGCTACGTCACGCAGACCTGGATCGGCGGCGCGCTGGGGGACAAGATGACCCGATACGCGCTGCTGACCAGGGACAAGCCGCCGATGCTCTGGGACTTCGGCTCGGCCGCCCGCCACCACCGCCTGTTCAGCCCGTGGCTGGACCCGGCCGACTGCCACGCGGGCATGCTGGGCCTGCGCGGCGCGATCGCGCCGAGCGCCGGCCTGATGAGGGAGGCGGTCACCCAGCTCAAGGACCTGCTGGACGACCCGTCCGCCCCGGTCGGCGTGGACCTCGTGGAGCCGCCGTTCCTGTTCGAGATGGAGCGCCAGGGCCTGCGGGTACGCGACGCCCAGCAGCACATGCTGACCGCCCGCGAGATCAAGTCCGCCGACGAGATCACGCTGCTCAACCAGGCCGCCGCCATGGTGGACGGCGTCTACCACGACGTGGTCCAGGCGCTCAGGCCCGGCGTACGCGAGAACGACATCGTCGCCCTGGTCGCCAAACGCCTCTACGAGATGGGCTCCGACCAGGTCGAGGCGGTCAACGCGGTCAGCGGAGAGCGCTGCAACCCGCACCCGCACAACTTCTCCGACCGCCTCATCCGCCCCGGCGACCAGGCCTTCTTCGACATCATCCACTCCTTCAACGGCTACCGGACCTGCTACTACCGCACCTTCGGCGTCGGCAGCGCCACCGCCGCCCAGCGCGCGGCCTACACCAGGGCCCGCGAATGGATGGACGCCGCCATCGCCGCGGTCAAGCCGGGCGCGGGCACCGACCAGATCGCCGCGCTCTGGCCCAGGGCGGAGGAGTTCGGCTTCGAGAGCGAGATGGCCGCCTTCGGCCTGCAGTTCGGCCACGGCCTGGGCCTGGGCCTGCACGAACGGCCGATCATCTCGCGGCTCAACAGCATGCGCGAGCCGGTCGAGCTGCGTCCCGGCATGGTCTTCGCGCTGGAGACGTACTGCCCCGCGAGCGACGGCTTCTCCGCCGCCCGCATCGAGGAGGAGGTCGTCGTCACCGAGGACGGCGCCCGCCTGCTCACGCTCTTCCCCGCGCAGGACCTCGTCATCGCCAGCCCGTACTGAACCGGGAGGTTCCCATGCTTCACATCGGGGGTCGATCAACGCCCGCCGGCGACGGCGGCCGGTTCGATGTCACCGATCCCGCCACGGGCGAGGTGATCGCGTCCGTGGCCGACGCCACGCCGGCCGACGCGCTCACCGCGGTCTCCGCCGCCGCCGACGCGGCCGAGTCCTGGTCGGCGACGACGCCGCGCTACCGTTCCGAGGTCCTGCGCCAGGCGTTCGAGCTCATGAGCGAGCAGGCCGACGACCTGGCCGCGCTGATCTCCCGTGAGAACGGCAAGGCCCTGCCCGACGCCCTCGCCGAGGTGGCCTACGCCGCCGAGTTCTTCCGCTGGTACGCCGAGGAGGCCGTGCGCGCCGGCGGATCGGTGCTGACCGCGCCATCGGGAGGCAACCGCATCCTGGTGCTGCGCCGCCCGGTCGGCGTCTGCGTCCTGGTCACCCCGTGGAACTTCCCCGCCGCCATGGCCACCCGCAAGATCGGCCCGGCGCTCGCGGCCGGGTGCACGGTCGTGCTCAAGCCCGCCAGCGACACCCCGCTCACCGCGCTGGCCCTGGCCAGGCTGCTTGAGGAGGCCGGCGTGCCGCCGGGCGTGGTCAACGTGCTGCCCGCCCGCCGCTCCGGCGAGGTCGTGGCGACCATGCTGCGCGACCCGCGCGTCCGCAAGCTCTCCTTCACCGGCTCCACCGAGGTCGGCCGCCTGCTGCTGCGCGAGGCGGGGGGCCAGGTGATCAACAGCTCGATGGAGCTCGGCGGCAACGCCCCCTTCCTGGTCTTCGCCGACGCCGACCTGGACGCCGCGGTCGAGGGCGCGATGATCGCCAAGATGCGCAACGCCGGCGAGGCGTGCACGGCCGCCAACCGCTTCTACGTCGAGGAGCCGGTCGCCGAGGAGTTCGCCCGCCGCCTGGCCGCCCGGATGTCGGCGCTGCGCCTCGGCCCCGGCACCGATCCCGGCGCCGAGGTCGGCCCGCTGATCAACCAGGAGGCCGTGGACAAAGTGGACGGCCTGGTCCGGCAGGCGCTGGAGGGCGGCGCGAAGGCCCTGGCGGGCGGCGGGCGCCCGGACCGTCCCGGCTTCTTCTACGAGCCGACCGTTCTGGCGGGGGTACGCCCGGACGCGCCGATCCTGCGCGAGGAGATCTTCGGCCCGGTCGCGCCGATCGTGGCCTTCACCGGGGAAGAGGAGGCGCTGCGGCTTGCCAACGACACCGAGTACGGGCTGGTCGCCTACGTCTACACCGGCGACCTGGCCCGCGGGCTGCGGGTCGGCGAGCGGATCGAGGCCGGGATGATCGGCCTCAACCGGGGACTGGTCAGCGACCCGGCCGCGCCGTTCGGGGGGATGAAGCAGAGCGGCGTCGGCCGGGAGGGCGGCCACGAGGGACTGCTGGACTACCTGGAGACCCAGTATGTGGCGGTCAGCTGGTGAGGCCCCGGTCGAAGGCCTTGCCGTCCGGGTAGGAGACGAGCTCGAACTGCATGCCCCACGGGGACAGGAAGTAGATCCAGCGCTGGCCCTCGCTGGGCCCCTTGCTCGCGGTCGGGCCGCTGTGCACGGTCAGGCCGCGGTCCTTGAGGTAGGCGACGGCGGCGTCCATGTCGTCGACGTACAGGGCGATGTGGTGGCCGCCGACGTCGCTGTTGCGGGGCTGGGTCTTGCTCTGGCCGGGGGCCTCGTACTGGAAGACCTCGAAGACGGCCTGGCCGCCGCAGCGGAAGAAGTGCAGCTCGCGCATGACCGCGCGGGGGTGCACGTTCAGGTGCTCGGCCATCCAGTCGTCGGCGTGCTCGTAGGGGCCGAGCTTGTACATGTACTCGCAGCCGAGCACGTCCACCAGGAACGCCCTGGCCTCGTCGATGTCGGGCACGGTGAAGCCGATGTGATCGAGCCTTGCCAGTCCGGGGAGCATCGTGACCCTTTCCGTCGCGGGACGCAATCGATTGCGGAGACTAACATGAGCGAACACCACAGGCTAGAACCCGTCGTCCCCTGGATCGAGGTCGTCGCCACGGAGGCCGACTGGGACGCCGCTGACCCGTCCCTGCTGACCACCATGTACGGCCAGCTCGTCCTCATCCGCGCCTTCGAGGAGCAGGTGCTGGAACTGGCCAAGGCCGGGCTGGTCCACGGCCCCGCCCACGCCAGCATCGGGCAGGAGGGCGGGGCGGTCGGCTCGGTCCTCGCCCTGGCCCCCGGCGACACGGTCAACGGCTCCCACCGGGGACACCACCAGTTCCTGGCCAAGGCGCTGTGCCACGTGGAGCCCGAGGGCCTCGACCCGCGCGTGGACCTCTCGCCGCGGGCGCGCGCCGTCCTGCTGCGCGGCCTCGCCGAGATCTGCGGGCTGGAGCGCGGCTTCAGCCACGGCAGGGGCGGCTCCATGCACCTGCAGTGGACCGAAGCCGGAGCCATCGGCACCAACGCGATCGTCGGCGGCGGGGTGCCGCTGGCCGCGGGCTCGGCGTGGGCGCACCGGCAGGCGGGTACCGACGCCGTCGCCGTCACCTACTTCGGCGACGGCGCGATCAACATCGGCTCGACGCTGGAGACGTTCAACCTGGCCGCCGCGTGGAAGCTGCCGCTGTGCTTCTTCGTCGAGAACAACCGCTACGCCGTCTCGACCGGCGTGCGGGAGGCCACCGGCGAGCCGCGGCTGTCGGCGCGCGGGCCCGGCTTCGGCATCGCCAGCTTCAAGGTGGACGGGATGGACCCGCTGGCCGTTCACCAGACCATGCGCGAGGCCCTGGCCCTGCTGCGGTCCGGCCGCGGCCCGGTCCTCATCGAAGCCGACGTCTACCGGTACTTCCACCAGAACGGCCCCTTCCCCGGCAGCGCGTTCGGCTACCGCACCAAGGAGGAGGAACGGCAGTGGCGCGCCCGCGACCCGCTCGACCAGGTCGCGCGGCACCTGGAGCGGCGCGGCCTGTTCACCCCCACTGAGCTGGACAAGGCCCGCGCCGCGGCCGCCACGCTCATGGCCGGGATCGCGGACACGCTGCTGGAGCCCGACCCGGGCGCCGCCGGCCGCCAAGGGACGGCGGTGCGGCGGATCAAGCCCGCCGAGTGGCCGCGGCCGTCGTTCGCCGACGTGGGCGTCAGGGGCGACCTGAGCGAGTTCGGCGACGCCCGGTTCACCTTCGAGGGCACGCTGGCCGGGCAGAAGTTCATCGACGCGGTGGCCGCCGTCATGGCCCGGCGCATGGAGACCGACCCCGGCGTGGTGGTGCTGGGCGAGGACGTGCACCGCCTCGGCGGCGGCACCAACGGCGCCACCCGAGGGCTCAAGGAACGCTTCCCCGACCGCGTGCTCGGCACGCCCATCAGCGAGAACGCCTTCTCCGGCCTCGGCGGCGGCATCGCGCTCGACGGCCGCTTCCGCCCCGTGGTCGAGTTCATGTACGCCGACTTCATGTGGGTCTCCGCCGACCAGCTCTTCAACCAGATCGGCAAGGCCAGGCACATGTTCGGCGGTGCGGGCCCGGTGCCGCTCGTGCTGCGCAGCAAGGTCGCGATGGGCACCGGGTACGGCTCGCAGCACTCCATGGACCCGGCCGGGATCTTCGCCACCGCCCCCGGCTGGCGCATCGCCGCCCCCTCCACCCCCTACGACTACGTCGGCCTGATGAACAGCGCTCTGCGGTGCCAGGACCCCGTCCTCGTGCTGGAACACGTGGACCTCTACGGCGCCGTCGGCGACGGGCCCGTGGGCGACCTCGACTACTGCCTGCCCGTCGGCAGCGCCGCCGTCCGCCGTACCGGCGACGCCGTCACCGTGCTCACCTACCTCGCGATGACCCCCCTGGTGCTGGAGGTGGCCGGCGAGGCGGACGCGGAGGTGATCGACCTGCGCTGGCTGGACCGGGCCAGCCTCGACTGGGACACCGTCGGGGCCAGCGTCCGCAAGACCGGCGCGGTGCTGATCGCCGAACAGGGGGCGCTCGGCACCTCCTACGGCGGCTGGCTGGCCGATGAGATCCAGCGGCGCTATTTCGACTGGCTCGACCAGCCCGTGCGGCGGGTGACCGGAGGAGAAGCCTCGCCCAGCATCAGCAAGGTGCTCGAACGCGCCGCCATCGCCGGAGCCGCCGAGGTGTCCGCGGCGCTGGCCGAGATGACGAGGAGCTGACAAGCCATGGCCAGAGTCCTGCGCATGCCCGAGGTGGCGGCGGGCGCGATCCAGGCGATCCTGCGGGGGTGGGCGGTCGCGGCCGGCGCCCCGTTCGGGAAGGGGGAGGTGATCGCCACCGTCGAGACGGACAAGGCGGTGGTGGAGGTGGAGGCCGAGGAGGCGGGGGTCCTGCTGCGCACGCTGGTGCAGGACGGGGCCATGGTGGAGGTGGGGGCGCCGATCGCGGTCCTGGGCACCCCGGGCGAGCCCCCCGACACACTGGTCCCGGAGGCCCTGGCGGTCCCGGAGGCCCTGGCACCGGAGGTCGGCGCCCTTCCGGCCGACAAGCCCGTTGCGGGTGACTCGCCCGGCGGTCCGCACGCCTCCGGGCGGGCGTCTGCGGGCCGTACCGGAGAGCGGGTCTTCACCAGTCCGCTGGCCAGACGCCTGGCCAAGGAGGCGGGGTTGCGGGTGGAGGACATCCCCGGCTCGGGACCCAATGGCCGGGTCGTCCGCAGGGACGTGGAAGCGGCCGTGGCCGCCTCGGTGAAGGTGAAGGCCACGCGGACGCCCGTCTACATCGAGGTCCCGCACACGCCGATGCGCCGGGCCATCGCCGCCCGGCTCACCGAGAGCAAACGCACCGCCCCGCATTTCTACCTGCGCGGCACCGCCAGAGCCGACGCCCTGCTGGCGACGCGCGCCCAGCTCAACCAGGGCGGCGGCCCCCGCGTCTCGGTCAACGACCTGATCGTCAAGGCCGCCGCCCACGCCCACGTCCGGGTCCCGGCGATGAACGTCACCTGGACCGACACCGCCGTCCGCGCCCACACCCAGGTCGACATCGCCGTGGCCGTCGCCACCCCGGGCGGCCTGCTCACACCCGTCCTGCGCGCCGTCGAGCGCGCGCCCGTCTCCCTCGTGGCCGGCACCCTGCGCGAGTACGGCGAGCGCGCCCGCGCCGGCCGCCTGCGCCAGGACGAGCTGGAGGGCGGCACGCTCACGGTCACCAACCTCGGCATGCACGGACCGGAGGAGTTCACCGCGATCGTCAACCCGCCGCAGGCCGCGATCCTGGCCGTCGGCGCGGCCAGGCAGGCGCCGGTGGTCCGGGACGGGGCGGTCGTGGCGGCCACGGTCCTGACGGTGACGCTGTCGGTGGACCACCGTCCGGTGGACGGCGTGGTGGCCGCCGAGTGGCTGCGCGTCTTCCTGTCGCTGCTGGAAAATCCGCTCGCGATCCTGGCCTGACCAGCGGTTGTTGCATGTTCCACATCCGCTGGCCCGCGTCGCCGCAGGTCACGCAGGATGGCCGCATGAGCCTCACCGACGACGCCGCGGCGGTGCCCGCGCAGCTGTTCAAGACCCTGGCGGGCTCGCTGCCGACCGGGGTCACGGTGGTGACGAGCCTTGCAGGACCCGGGCGCCCGGCGGGCCTGACGTCGGGGGCGGTCTGCGCGCTGTCGGCCGACCCGCCGCTGATGCTCGTGTGCATCGGCCGCGGCTCGCGCACGCTGACGGCGATCGAACGGTCCGGCGCCTTCTGCGTGAACGTCCTCGACGCCGGCTCGGCCTCGCTGTCGGAGCGTTTCGCCGGCGGCGGGGACGGCAAGTTCGACGGCATCGCCTGGCGGCCGGGGCGCCACGGCGTGCCGGTGCTGACCCGGGGCACCGTCGCCCACGCGATCTGCGAGGTGCTGGAGACCGTCGGCGGCGGAGACCACCTCATCGTCATCGGCCTCGTCGTCGAGGGCGCCCGCGAGCGGGAGGCCGCCCCGCTGCTCTACCACCGCCGCCGCTACGCCGGATTCCCGGCCTAGCGACCACGAAGGAGGAACCCCGGATGCGCTTCTCCATCTACCTGAACGCCCAGACCCGCGGCCCGCACGAGGACGTCGGCATCATCGAGACCCTCACCCGCCAGGCCCTTGAGGCCACCCGGGCCGGCGTCCGGGGCATCGTGCTCACCGAGCACCATTTCTCCGGCTACA
Organism: Nonomuraea sp. NPDC059023; assembly: GCF_042740095.1. Lineage (NCBI taxonomy): Bacteria > Bacillati > Actinomycetota > Actinomycetes > Streptosporangiales > Streptosporangiaceae > Nonomuraea > Nonomuraea sp. NPDC059023. The sequence goes on from NZ_JBHYIO010000056.1 coordinate 27,023, forward strand.
ACACCTATGGCGACAACTTCATGTACGCCGCCCACCTGGCCGCCATGGCACCCCGCGGCACCCGGTTCTCCCTGGCCGTGGCGGTGCCCCCGCTGCACAACCCCATGCGGCTGGCCCAGCGTTGCAACCTGCTGGACATCCTCACCGGCGGCGAGCTGATCGTGGGCTTCGCCGCCGGCGGCTCGCCGCTGGAGTACGCCGGCATGGGCCGCGACCCCTCCCAGCGCCACGCCCAGATGATGCACAACCTGGAGATCCTCGAAGCCGCCCTGGCCAAGCGACCCGGCGATCCGCCCCTGGAGTGGGAGACCGCCTTCGAGCGCGGCACCCTGCACACCCGCATCATGCCCGCCGCCCATCACCGCTCCGCCCCGGCCTTCGCCCGCGCCACCCAGAGCGACTCCGGCGCCGAGTGGACCGGCCGCAAGGGCTGGTACCTGTTCACCGCCCGGGAGAAACCGCAGCCGCTCACCACCCGCTGGCGCGTCTATGAACAGGCGCTGCGCGACGGCGGCCTCGGCGAGGAGGCCGTGCAGGACCGGCTCGACTGGAGCATGGTCCAGAAGCAGGTCTACGTGGCCGACACCGGCGAGCAGGCCGAGCGGGAGATCCGCGAGCGTCTCGTGCTCATGGCCGAACACCAGCGGCGCAGCTTCGGCATGGTCAAGGACGTGCGCGACGCCGCCCACCTCAAGAGCGTCGTCGGAGTCTCGCCGCAAAACCCCGACGAGTTCCTCGACCAGGCCATGCTCATCGGCCACCCTGGCTCGGTGTCCGAGCAGATCAGGGAGTACGAGGCGGCCGGAGTCCGGCATATGGCGCTGCTGTTCAACTACGGGTTCATGTCGCCCGAGGTCTCCGACCGGTCGCTGCGCCTGTTCCTCGACCAGGTACTTCCCGCCTTCAGCTGAACGGAGCACGGTGATGGACATCGGGTTGCTGATCCTCCGCCTGGCGGTCGGCCTGGTCATGGTCTACCACGGCACGGAGAAGCTGTTCGGCTGGTGGGGCGCCGACGGGCTGAAGGGCGCCGCCGCGTTCTTCGGCCGCATGGGCTACCGGCCGCCGCTGCTGATGGCGGCGGTGGCGGGTCTGGCCGAGACCGCCGGTGGGCTGCTGCTGGCCGCCGGGGCGCTGACCCCGCTCGCGGTGCTGATGCTGGCCGGCACGTTCGCCAACATCGTCATCCTGCACCTGCCGAACGGGCTCTCGCGCCGCCGCAACGGCTTCGAGTACGAGCTGGTGCTGCTCGCGGCCACCTGCTGCCTCGCCTTCACCGGGCCGGGCGCGCTGGCCGTGGACGCGCTGCTGGGGCTCTCGCTGGCCGGCGCCACCTGGGGCGCGGTGCTCGTGGGTGCGGGACTGCTGGCGGGGGTGATCGTCTCGGCCAGCCGTACCGGGAAGGTCTCCGCGGGACCGGCGGGGGCGCCGTGAACGCGCCCGTCACCACCACCGGCGTGCGCGCCGAGCCGCGCCGTCCCGGCGTGCGCCGCCGCACCTCCCCGCGCGGCGCGCTCGCCGCCTTCCTCAGGGGTACGGCGGGCGCCGCGCTGCTGACCCTCGCCTTCGAGGTGTTCGCCCGGCTGGAGCTGGTCGATCCGCGGCTGCTGCCGCCCGCCGGGGTGATCCTGGGCGAGGCGCTGCGGCTGCTGGTGGATCCGGCGTTCCTGGTCGAGGTGTGGGCCACGCTCGTGGCGGTGCTCGGGGGTGTGGCGCTGGCCGCGGCGATCGCGGTGCCGCTCGGCGTCCTCATCGGCTCCTACCGGCTGGTCGCGCTGGGGCTGACGCCGATCATCGACTCGCTGCGGTCGGTGCCGGGGATCGCGATCATCCCGCTGCTGGTCCTGGTCATGGGCCAGGGGCTGTCGATGAAGGTGACGATCGTGGCGTTCGTGGCGGTGTGGCCGCTGCTGTTCAACACCGTCTACGGCGTGCGCGGCGTCGACCCGGTCGCGATGGAGACCGCCCGCGCCTTCCGGGTGCCGGTGCCGCGGACCTGGTGGCGGGTCGTGCTGCCGAGCGCGCTGCCGCTCATGCTCACCGGGCTGCGGCTGGCGCTGGCCACCGGGCTGACCGTGGGCATCGCCGCCGAGATCGCGGTGGGCACGCGCGACGGGGTCGGCTACTTCATCCTGCGCGCCAGCTATGCCGGATTCCACGCCGACACCGTCTTCGCCGCGGTGACGCTCGCCGGGGTGCTCGGCTACCTGATGAACGGGATCACCGTCGCGGTGACGAACCGCCTGGTGGTCTGGGACGGAAAGGGACCCTCATGAGTGTGGCGCAGGCGCCCGCGCACGCCCCGGCCGGCAGGGGCGCGGGCGAGCCGGCGCGGGGGGCGCTCGCCCGGTTCGGTCCGGTGGTGCTGGCCGTGCTGCTCTGGCAGTGGGCCGCGGTGGCGGCCGGCTCGCCGTTCTTCCCGCCGCCGGGACGGATCGCGGGGCGGGTGGCCGAGCTGTGGTTCAGCGAGCCGCTGCTGACCGAGCGGTTCTGGCAGGACGCCGGGCCCAGCGTGCTCAGGGCGCTGACCGGCTGGCTGGCCGGGGCGGCGGCCGGGGTGGTCGTCGGGCTGGCCGCCGGTCGGTGGAAGGCCGCCGCCGGATATGTCGATCCGCCGGTCAACTTCCTGCGTTCGCTGCCCAAGCCGGCGATCGTCCCGGTGTTCCTGCTGGTCTTCGGCTCCGGCGACCTCATGCGGATCGGGCTGATCACCTTCGGCTGCGTGTGGCCGGTGCTGCTCAACACCATGCAGGGGGTGCGGTCGGTTGACCCCATGTACCTGGAGACGGCCCGCGCCTTCCACATCCCGCCCCGCACCCAGCTCCTGCGGGTGGTGATCCCGGCCGCGCTGCCGAAGATCTTCGCGGGCATGCGGGTGACGTTGTCGCTCTCGCTCATCCTCATGGTGCTGTCGGAGTGGCTGCTGGCCGACCACGGGCTCGGCCACTTCCTCATCACCGCCCAGCGCACCTTCGAGATCCTCGACGTGTGGGCGGCGATCGTCCTGCTCGGCCTGCTCGGATACCTGCTCAACGTGCTCTTCCTCGCCGCCGAGCGGCGCGTTCTAAGGAGTCGCCCCTCATGACCGCACTCCAGGTGAGCAACCTGTCCAAGACCTACGGGGAGGGGAACCCGGCGCTGCACAACCTCTCCTTCGAGGTGCGGGAGGGCGAGCTGCTGTCGATCGTCGGACCGTCGGGCTGCGGCAAGACGACGCTGCTCAAGTGCGTGGCGGGGCTGGTCCCGGCCACGCGCGGCGCGGTGCGGGTGCACGGCGAGGAGGTGAGCGGCGTACCGGAGGGCCTGGCCGTGGTCTTCCAGGACTACGGGCGCTCGCTGTTCCCGTGGATGAAGGTGGGACAGAACGTCGAGTTCCCGCTGGAGACGCTGCGGTTGCCGAAGGCCGAGCGCCAGGAGCGGGTGGAACGCTCGCTGGCCGCGGTCGGGCTGGAGGGCAAGCACGAGCGCTACCCCTGGCAGTTGTCCGGCGGCATGCAGCAGCGCGTGGCCATCGCCCGCGCGCTGGCCTACCGGCCGAAGGTGCTGCTGATGGACGAGCCGTTCGCCTCCGTCGACGCCCAGACCCGCTCGGGCCTGGAGGACCTGACCCGCCGGGTCCATCTGGAGTTCGGGATGACGATCCTGTTCGTCACCCACGACATCGACGAGTCGGTCTATCTGGCCGACCGGCTCGTCGTCCTGCGCAGGTCGCCGGGGAGCGTGCTGGCCGAGCTCGTCATCGAGCTGCCTCGCGTACGCGATCAGATCGTCACCAAGTCGCTGCCGGCGTTCGTGCGCCAGCGCAGCGTCGTGGCCCAGCACATCAAAGACGCGTCCTGAGGAGAGCCTCGTGAAACGCACCATCGTCCTCTGCGTGGCAGCCCTGCTCGTCGCCGGTTGCGGGGGCGGGCCCACGCCGGCCGGTCCCGTCTCGATCACCATCAGCAATCCGGCCAACGTCAGCAACGTTCCGCTGCACCTGGCCATGGACAAGGGCTTCTTCGCCGCCGAGGGCCTGACCGTCAAAGCCGACGTGGACCTCGGCTCGGGCAGCACCGTCGAGGCGGTCGTCGGCGGTCAGGTGGACATGGCCTGGTCCAACGTGGTGAGCGGGCTGAGCGCGTACTCCAAGGGCCTCGGCGTCAAGCTCGTCGCCCTGACCGACACCGCGGTCACCGGGTCGCAGCAGGTGCTCGTGGGCAAGGGCTCGCGCGCCCGGAGCCTGGCCGACCTGAAGGGGCAGAAACTGGCCGTGCTGTCGCCGAGCACGGTCTGCATCCTCAACGTGCGCTCGGAGCTCAAGGCGAAGGGGCTGCCCGCGGACACGATCGCGTTCACGCCGGTGGCGCCGCCGGAGCACGCGAACGTGCTGGAGTCCGGAGAGGTGGCCGCGACCTGCACGAGCGACCCGTTCAGGACGCTCATGATCGACCAGCTCGGGGCCAGGCCGGTCTACGACACCTCCTCCGGGGAACTGGAGGGCTACGCGGTGGGCGGCTACCTGGTCTCGGAGAAGTACGCCGCGGCCAACGGCAGGGCGCTGGCCGGGTTCCAGCGGGCGCTGCTCAAGGCGACCGCCTACGCCAACGCCCATCCGGCGGAGGTGAAGGCGGCGCTGCCGAAGTTCACCACGATCGACGCGGCGGTGGCGAACAAGGTCGTCATCAACAGGTACCTGGAGACGGCGGACGTCGCCACGCTGCGCCCGCAGGTGCAGCGCATCGCCGACGCCATGCGCACCTACGGCCTGGCCGAAAAGCCCATCGACGTGTCCGGATATTTCCTGACCAGCCCGTGAGAGGCTGGATTCAGGTGAGCCCGTGAGAGGAGCACGCTGTTGCTGGCAGAGCCCGCCGCGCAGGCCCACACCGAGGAAGAGCTGCGCAACCTGGAGGTCGTCCGCGCCCTGCGCCACGCCACCGTGGCGGGCCGGCAGGCCTACATGGCGCCCGGCGCCCGGATCCACCGGCGGGGCATGGCCCATCTGGCCGCGCGCTCCGGCGCCTCCTACGCGCCGGAGGGCCTGCCCGACCGGGCCGACGAGATTCACGCGATGATCGCCAAGGGGGACCGGGTGTGGGCGGTGTGGACCATCCACGCCACCCACGGCGGCCCGCTGTTCGGCCATGAGCCGACAGGTCGGCCGGTGGAGGTGCTGGAGGTCGGCATCTGGCGCCTGGCCGGAGGCAAGGTGGTGGAAGCCTGGTTCCTGGCCGACGAGTACGCACTCGCCGAGACCTTCGGACTGCTGCCATGACCGGCGGGATCCCGCTGCTGGACGGGCTGGCGGAGGAGGTGGTGGCCGATTTCCTGTCGCTGGCCGCGCGGGCCGTCTTCCCGCGCGGCGCCCGGCTGTTCACCGAGGGGGAGCCGGGTGACTGCGTCCTGGTCCTGCTGAGCGGCAAGGTGAAGGCGACCAGGCCGAGCCCGGAGGGCGGCGAGATCCTGCTGACCATGGCCGGGCCGGGGGAACTCCTGGGCGAGCTGTGCCTGTTCGACACGGCCCCGCGCCAGGCCACGGCCACCGCCGTCCAGGACACGACCGCCTACCGCGCTCCGGTCAAGGAGATGTCGGACTGGGTCGACCGGCATCCCGAGGCGGCCCGCCGGGTCATGTGCCTGCTGGCCGCGCGCATCCGGCGCATGAACGACCGCATCGAGGACGCCGCGGGCGTGGACGTGGCCACCCGGGTGGCCAGGGTGCTGGTGGAGCAGGGGGCCCGTTTCGCCCGCCGTACCAGTGTGGGGCTGCGCCTGACGCTGGACCTCAGCCAGGACGACCTCGCCCACCACGTACGGGCCTCGCGCGAGCGGGTGAACCAGATCCTCGGCGACTTCACCCGCCGGGGCTGGATCACCAGGGACGGCGGTGACCTTCTCATCCTCGACGCCCGCCAGCTCACCCGCCGCGCCCGCCACCGCTCCCGCCGCCCGTCGCTGCCGTAGGGGGGCCGCGTGTGACGGGGCTCACGGGCGATCGCCGCCCGCCGCCCTCTCCGGTGTAGTAGACATGAGACAGCTAGATCCATTCGTCTCAGCGTCTCGGTTGAGGAGGGTCGATGCAGACCCGGCGAGAGGAACTCCAGGCCGTCCTGGCGAGGGTCAGGGCGAGCGGCGATCCGGCGGTTCCCGAGGACGTGCTGAGCGATCTGGCGCGGCGGTGGTACGCCGCGCTCGGGGCCCGCATGGACACGCTCCTGGAGGACGGAGCCCCGCCCGACGTCGTCCGGCGGGCCTACGACGAGCAGGCGCGGGCCGACCCCACGTGGCGCTGGGTGCTCGACGCCCACCGCGACCATCCGGCCGTGGCGCGGACCGAGGAATGGTTCATGCGGGTGACGCTGGGCGGCCAATCGCTGCCCATATGAACCGGGCGATCTCCGCGCTGCCGCCGAGCGAGGTGGTCGGGTGGGCGATCAGGCTGAGGATCACCCGGGTGGTGAACTCCACGGCCTGCTCGGGTGTGACCCGCAGCAGGTGGGCGTTCGGACCGGCGGCCAGGAACGGCGCCATCCCCTCGGTCAGGAACGTGATGAACGCCGTGTGCCCCGGCCGCTCGATGAGCATCGTGAACAGTTCCTCCGGCTCCTCCATGAGCATGCGCTGCAGCACGTCGTGGTTGCCGGTGAACTCCAGCGCGAACTCCACCGAGCGCGCGATCTGCTCCTGGGGCGGCTCCTCGGAGGCGAAGATCTCCTCGATCTGCTCGATGAACCTGGCCCCCTCGTGGCGTACCACGAGTTCGCCCATCCGGTCCTTGGAGCCGAACGCGCGGTAGACGGTGGCCCGCGAGACCCCGGCTTTGGCGGCCACGTCGCTCAGGGAGGTCTTGCGGTAGCCGTAGGTGGCGATGCATTCCAGCGCCGCCTGAATGAGCCGGTGGTCCACAGGCGGATTCTAGGGGGCGCTCACGAAGACCGCGGCGGTCCGGCCCGGTACGGCGAGCGTGCCGGTGGCGGCGTCGAAGCGGGACCGCCCGGCCACCGGGTCGGCCTGCTCCGGGTGGAGCGTGGTCGCGGTGCCCATCAGCTCCGGCACGGTCACGCCGCGCGTCTCGGGGGTGGCGTTGAAGACGACGGTGATCGCGGTCCAGCGCGGATCCAGGCCGGTGCCGTCCAGCCGCATGGCGATCACGCCGGGCGGCGCGGCCGGGAACGAGACCCGCTCGCGCGCCCGCGCGCCCAGCGCGAACAGCGGGGAGGAGCCCCGGATGCGCAGGAACTCCCCGAACCGCTCGCGCGCCGCGGAGATGGCCGCGCAGTCCGGCCGCAGTGCCGGATCGGCCAGCAGCGGCCGCGCGTAGGGCCATCTGACCTCGTTGTCCGCCTTCGGCGGCAGCCCAGCGCCGAACCCGTTGCCCCGCGCGCAGTCCCAGTGCAGGCGGTTGAACCAGTCGCCGGAGTCGTAGGAGTTGCGGTCCAGCGACTTCGAGCGCAGCCGCTCGCTGCCGGCGTGCACGAACGCGGTCCCCTGCCCCAGCAACGCCGTGGCCAGCGACAGCGCCTGCATCCGCACCCGCGCCGCCATGTCCGTGGCGGGCGGGAGCTTGTAGGCGAGTGCGTCGTAGAGCGTCTCGTTGTCATGCGCATCCACATAAGTCACGACATCGGAGGGGTGGGCGGCATATCCGGCTTTGTGGCCGTTGTAGAGCACGTCCGCGCCGGTACGCCCGTCGGGCAGCACGTAGTCGCGCAGGTTGCCGGTCAGCCCGAGCATGATGAGGTCCCGGTAGTGGGCGAGGCGCGCCGCCGCGTCCCCGTTGGCCGGGCCGCCGTTGAGATCGCCGGCCAGGCCGGAGCCGAAACCCTGCACGCGCGGGTCGGCGTCGAACGGCCCGCCGCCCCGCACCCCGTCACGCAGCCGGTCGTTGAAGGTGGCGATCCCGGTCCCGGCCAGGTTGGCCTGCGTGGCCTGCTCGAAGCGGGCGTCGTCGGCCACTTCCCCGAAGTTCCAGCCCTCGCCGTACAGCAGGATGTCCTTGCCGTTCACGCCGTCCTTGGCGGGCGTCAGGGCGTCCAGGGCCCGGCGCACGGCCAGGATGTTGGCCTTCGGGTGGTGTCCCATGAGGTCGAAGCGGAAGCCGTCCACCTTGTAGTCGCGGGCCCAGGTGACGACCGAGTCGACCACGAGCCGCCCCATCATGGCGTGCTCGGGCGCGGTGTTCGGGCAGCACGTGGAGGTGGCGACGGTGCCGTCGGGCAGAAGCCGGTGGTAGTAGCCGGGCACGATCGTGTCCAGCACGTCCGTGGAGTGGGTGTGGTTGTAGACGACGTCCATGACCACGCGCAGCCCCGACCGGTTGAGCCCGGCCACCATCGAGCGGAACTCGCGGGTACGCGCGTCGGGGTCGGTGGCGTACGAGCCCTCGGGCACGGTGTAGTGCAGCGGGTCGTAGCCCCAGTTGAAGCCGTCCTTGGCCGCGGTCTTGGCGACGCACTCCTGCTGCAGCGGCGAGTCCGGTGGCAGCGCGGCCAGGTCGCAGGGCGGCTCGCTCCGGTCGGCGCGGCGCTCCGGCACGGTGGCCAGGTCGAAGACGGGCAGCAGGTGCACGTGCGTGAGGCCGTCGCGGGCCAGGTCGCGCAGCGCCCGCATGCCCGCGCCGTCGCCGGTGAACGCCCGGTAGGTGCCGCGCAGGTCCTGCGGGACGGTGGCGTCGGCGGCCGAGAAGTCGCGTACGTGAAGCTCGTAGACGGTCTTGGCGGGTCTGGGCGGGGGTTTGGCGAGGTCCGTCCAGCCGGGCGGGCGCTGCGCGTCCAGGTCGGCGAGCCTGCTGCGCACGCCGTCGGCGGCCACCGCCAGGCTGTAGGGGTCGGTGACCTCGTTGGTGACGACGCCGCCGTGCGCGGGGGAGTGGACGGTGACGAGGTAGGTGTAGTCGCGCCCGCGCCAGGACCGGGGGACGCGCACGGACCACACGCCGGTCTTCGCCTCCCTCCGCATGGCGTGTTCCGTGTACGTCTGCGAGTCGCCGTCGTACAGGGCCAGCCGTACCCGCTGGGCGGTCGGGGCCCACAGGGCGAGGCGGTCGCCGGTGTAGCCGAGCGGCTCGTCGGTGGCGTACAGGTCGTCGAGCACGCCGGGGAGCTGGACGCCGGTCGCGGTCAGCAGCCGGCCGTCCGCGTCGCGCTCGACCGCCGCCACCTGGCCACGCAGGGCCTCGGGCACCAGGGCGGCGTCGCGCGGGTCCACGGTGTACGCGGGCAGCGCCTTGAGATGCGGCCACCTGGCCTTCTGCGCGTCGGTGAGCGTGCCGGGCAGCAGCCGGATGAGCCGCTTGACCGTGCCGGTCGTCGACTCGATCGCCTTGACGGTGTCGTCGCCGGTCTGGTCGTCGCCGGGCCGCCAGACGACGGTGTCGCGGGCGATCCAGTGGGCCCGCAGCTTCTTCAGGTCCACGTCCGCGCCGCCCGCCCGCTGCGGCAGAACGTCCCCGTCGGCACCGGACAGCTTCCATACCTCGTCGCCGTCCAGGCGCTGGTCGGCGGGCTGGTCCTTCTCCTCGCCCTTGTGCACGATGTGACTCAGTCCCTTCGCGCCGTCGGCCGGCGGCACCCTCCAGTAGACACCGAAGGCGTCGCGACCGGACGCAGGCAGCGGGGCGTTCCACGCTCGGTCATGGCGAAGGAGAAGCGCTCGCGTGACAGCTCGTTCCGCGCGGCGTCCCCGGCCGGCGACTCGTCTCCCGGTTGCGCCCGGTCGCTCGGCGGGGTCGTCACGGGCCCGCCGGCCGGCGCCGCCGTACCTCTGCCTGCGATACCTCTGCCCGCCGGTACGGCGAGCGGCGCGGCGGCCGGGGCGAGGGCGGTGAGCGTGCGTAGGGCGGGGCGGGAGCTCACAGGCACTCCAGGAGAAAGGGAGGACGTTGCCCGGAACGTACGCGTTGGCGGAGGGCCTTGCAATGCCTTGCAGGGGATTGCAGCAAAAGCGCCGAAGATCGGGGCCTCAGATGTAACAAGTTTGCAGACCTTGCAGAAAGTTCTTCCGAAATTGGTCATGCGAGCGTAACGTCCCGGTTGCTTGACCCCGGTTTCGAGTACTTGAGGAGATGGACCATGCGGCGAGCCTTCCCTGCTGCGGCGGTCGTGGCGGCCCTTGCGCTGGCGGTTTCCGCCTGTGGTGGTGGTGAGAGCGCGGCTCCCGCCCCGGCGCAGTCGGCCGCCGACCCGTCGAAGATCAGCGGCGAGATCATCTGGTGGGACACCACCAGGCCCGACAGCGAAGGGCCGGTCTTCCAGGAGCTGATCAAGGAGTTCGAGGGCAAGTACCCGGCCATCAAGGTCAAGTACGTCAACGTGCCCTTCGACCAGGCGCAGAACCAGTTCCAGACCGCCGCCCAGGCGGGCACCGGCGCGCCCGACGTGATCCGCGCCGAGGTGGCCTGGACGTCGCAGTTCGCCTCGCTGGGTTACCTGCAGCCGCTCGACGGATCTCGGGCGATCGACAACGAGGCGGACTTCCTCCCCGGACCCCTCAGTAGCACGAAATATCAGGACAAGACGTATGCGGTGCCCCAGGTCACCGACACCCTCGCCCTGCTCTACAACAAGAAGCTCCTGGAGAAGGCCGGCCACACCGAGCCGCCCAAGAACGTCACCGAGCTCAAGCAGTTCGCCCTCGACGTCAAGTCCAAGGCCGGCGTCACCGGCCTGGCGCTCAACGTCGACGCCTACTTCCTGCTCCCCTTCATGTACGGCGAGGGCGGCGACACCCTCGACGTGGCCGCCAAGAAGATCGTGGTCAACTCCCCGGCCAACGTGAAGGCCATGCGGACCATCTCCGACCTGGTGACCTCGGGGGCCGCCGCGAAGCCCGCCGTACAGGACAGCTACGTCAACGCCATGACCGCCTTCAAGGACGGCAAGGCCGCGATGATCTACAACGGCCCGTGGGCGCTGTCGGAGATCTACCAGGGCGCGGAGTTCAAGGACAAGGCGAACCTGGGCATCGCGCCGGTCCCCGCGGGCAGCGTCAAGGCCGGTTCCCCGACCGGCGGCCACAACCTGGCGATCTACGCCGGGTCCAAGAACATCCCGGCCAGCTCCGAGTTCGTCAGGTTCATGACCTCCAAGGAGAGCCTGGCCAAGATGTCCGGCAAGCTCGGCCTGCTGCCGCCGCGTACCTCGGCCTTCACCGACCCGGCGGTCACCGCGAACAAGGACGTCACCGTGTTCAAGCCGGTGCTCGACTCGGCCGTGCCGCGGCCGTGGATCCCCGAGGGCGGCCAGCTGTTCCAGCCGCTGCTCGAGGGCTACCAGGCGCTGGTCGGCGGCAAGGAGACGCCCGAGCAGATGGTGAAGACGGTCGACGAGAAGTACCGCGGCATCTTCAAGGACTGGAGCTGACCGGTGCCGGACTCGGGCACATCTGAGCGCGTGCCGGCAGGGCGGCGGGCCTGGCTGCGCCACTGGTACGCCTGGGCGATGGTGGCCCCCGTGCTCATCGTCATGGCGGTGCTGATCGGCTGGCCGCTGGCCCGCGGCGTCTACCTGTCGCTCACCGACGCCACCGAGGCCAACGTCGGCCGGACGATCGGGGTCAACGTCATCCCGTCCCGCTACGAGTTCGTGGGACTGGACAACTACCTGGACATCCTCGGCAGCGGGCTGTTCTGGGCCAAGCTCGGCTGGACGGTCACCTGGACCGTGGCCTGCGTGGCCCTGCACTACGGGCTGGGGCTCGGGCTGGCCGTACTCCTGCACCGCAAGCTGCGCTTCCGCTCGGTCTACCGGGTGCTGCTGATCCTGCCGTGGGCGATCCCCGCGTTCGTGGCCGCGTTCATCTGGCGCTACCTCTACAACAGCGACTACGGCGTCATCAACGCGATGCTGGAGGCGGCCGGGATCGGCGCGGTGGGCTGGCTGAACGACCCGTTCACCGCCAGGATCGCGGTGATCGCGGTCAACGTGTGGCTCGGCGTGCCGTTCATGATGGTCGCCATGCTCGGCGGGCTGCAGTCGATCCCCAAGGAGCTGTACGAGGCGGCCGAGGTGGACGGCGCCTCGCCGTGGCAGCGGTTCACCAACATCACGCTGCCGTCGCTGCGGGCCGTCTCCAGCACGGTGATCCTGCTCGGCACGATCTGGACGTTCAACATGTTCCCCGTCATCTTCCTCGTCACCGGCGGCGGACCGGGCAGCGAGACGGAGATCCTGGTGACCTACGCCTTCCGCGAGGCCTTCACCGGCGTCAGGAACTACTCCGGCTCGGCCACCTGGGGCGTCATCATCCTGCTGCTGCTCGTGCTCATGGCGTTCGGCTACCGGCGGGCACTGCGCAAGACCGGGGAGGTGTGGTGAAAAAGCAGCATAAGAGGGGCGAGAGAGGCCCGCTGGCGTCGATCGCCTTGCACGCGACGCTGATCGTCGCCTCGCTGATCTCGATCTTCCCGGTCGTGTGGCTGATCCTGACCTCGCTCAAGCCGCGCGACGGCTGGCTCTCGACCGAGCTGGAGCTGTTCAACAGCCCCTCGCTCGGCAACTACGGCCGGGTGCTGTCGGAGACCGCGTTCCCGACGTGGCTGCTCAACTCGGTGCTCGTCGCCGGGCTGACCATGCTGCTCGGCGTGTTCCTGGCCGCGACCACCGGGTACGCCATCAGCCGCTTCCGCTTCCCCGGCTACCGGGGCGTCATGTGGCTGCTGCTGATCACCCAGATGTTCCCGGTGGCGATCCTCATCGTGCCCCTGTACAACCTGATGGCCTCGCTCAAGCTACTCAACCAGCTTCCCGGGCTGGTCATCGCGTACATGACGGTGGCGGTGCCGTTCTGCGCCTGGATGATGAAGAGCTACTTCGACACCATCCCGCAGGAGATCGACCAGGCCGGGATGGTCGACGGGCTCAGCCCGTTCGGCGCGTTCTGGCGGGTGGTGCTGCCTCTGGCCCGCCCCGGCCTGGCCGTCACCGCTTTCTACTGCTTCATGACCGCCTGGGGCGAGGTCGCCTACGCGACCGTGTTCATGTCACAGGAGGAGAAGCGCACGCTCGGTGTCGGCCTCCAGCAGTTCGTCGGGCAGCACTGGTCGGACTGGGGGCTGCTCACCGCGGCCGCCGCGCTCATCGCGATCCCGGCCGCGGCGGTCTTCCTGCTGGTCCAGCGCCACCTGGTGACGGGGCTGACCGCGGGCGCCACGAAGCTGTGAGGCTCGCCGACATCGCCGCCCAGGCCGAGGTGAGCGAGGCCACGGTGAGCAGAGTGCTCAACGGCCGGCCGGGCGTCTCGCCCGCGACCCGGCAGGCCGTCCTCGCCGCGCTCGACGTGCTGGGGTACGAGCGTTCGCCCCGCCTGCGCCGGCGCAGCGCCGGACTGGTCGGGCTGGTGACGCCCGAACTGGAGAACCCGATCTTCCCTGCGTTCGCCCAGGCCTTCGAGCGCGCCCTGGTCCAGCACGGCTACACGCCGCTGCTGTGCACCCAGACACCCGGCGGCGCGGCCGAGGACGAGTTCACCGAACTGCTGGTCGAGCGCGGGGTGAGCGGCATCGTCTTCCTGTCCGGCCTGCACGCCGACACCGCCGCGCGCTCCGACCGCTATGTGCAGCTGATCGGCCAGGGCGTGCCGATCGTGCTGCTGAACGGCTACGCGGCCGACGTGCCGGCGCCCTTCATCTCCCCCGATGACCGGCTGGCGGCGCGGCTGGCCGTACAGCATCTCGTGGACCTCGGGCACGCGCGCATCGGCCTGGCGGCGGGGCCTGCCCGGTTCGTCCCGGTGATCAGGAAGATCGAGGGCTACCGGGAGGCCGTGGGCGGTCCCGGCCTGGTGGCCCATTCGCTGTTCTCGGTGGAGGGCGGTCAGGCCGCCGCCGCCCAGCTCCTCGACCAGGACTGCACGGGCATCGTGTGCGCCAGCGACCTCATGGCGCTCGGCGCGATCCGCGCCTGCCGCGAGCGCGGCCTTTCGGTGCCGGGCGACGTCTCGGTGGTCGGTTACGACGACTCGCCGCTGATCGCGTTCACCGACCCGCCGCTCACGACGGTCCGGCAGCCGATCAGGGCTATGGTGACGGCGGCGGTGCAGACGTTGATGGAGGCGTTCGGCGGCGCGCCGCCGCGGCACTCCGAGCTGGTCTTCCAGCCGGAGCTGATCGTGCGCGGCTCGACCGGCTCGGGTCCGCAGGTGGTCAGATCCTCTTGACATACGGCATGCGCACGTCATATAAAACCGTCTAGTTATGGAACTGGACAGTTATGAACATCTGGACGCCACGTTCGCCGCGCTGGCCGATCCGACCCGCCGGGCCATCCTGGCCAGGTTGCGCGCGGGGGAGGCGACCGTCGGCGAACTGGCGGAGCCGTTCGCGATGAGCCAGCCCGCGATCTCCAAGCATCTGAAGGTGCTGGAGCGGGCCGGGCTCATCTCGCGCGGGCGCGACGCCCAGCGCCGTCCCTGCCGGTTGGAGGCCCGCCCGCTCAAGGAGGCCACCGACTGGCTGGAGAACTACCGGGACTTCTGGCAGGAGAGCTACGCGCGGCTGGACGCGTTGCTGGACGAGCTGAAGGAGCGGCCGTGACGCTCACCGTCGAGGCGCTCGGCGAGACCGAGATCATCATGATCCGCCCGTTCGACGCGCCGCGGCGCCTGCTGTGGGCGGCGCTGACCGATCCCGCGCTGGTGCCGCGGTGGATGGGGGCGCAGGGGTGGCAGATCGTGCGGTGCGAGATCGACCTGCGGGTGGGCGGCGCGTGGCGGTTCGTGTCGGCCGGGCCCGGTGGGGCGGAGATGGCGCATGGCGGGATTTATCGGGAGATCGTGGCTGAGTCGCGGCTGGTGTTCACCGAGTCGTACGACGACCAGTGGGTGGAGGGGGAGTCGCTGGCCACGCAGACCCTGGACGAGCATGGCGGGCGGACCACGTTGACCACGACGATCACGTACTCGTCGCGGGAGGTGCGGGATGTGGCGCTCCGGTCACCCATGGAACGCGGGGTGGGCGAGGGCTACCGCCGCCTGGACGCGGTCCTGGCCGGCCTGAAGCCCTGACCCACTGCTCTTTTGCCTTGGCCACCTGGCCGGTCCACGGGGCGGGCGTTACGGCGGCCCGCCCCGCGCGGCCTGCCTGCCGTTTTCCTGGAGTGCCCCCAGCCCCGTGCGCGGGGTGGGGGCGGGGCGGCTGGGCCGTAACTTATGGGAGAGGTTTAGGAGGGACGGTCGACGGCGGAGACGTGCACGTCGGTGGGGGGAAGCTGGGCGCGCCAGGCCAGCCAGTTCTCGCGGGTGCGGTGCGGGTCGTTGGTCTCGCGGGTGCGGCGGCCGGTGCCGCCGGTCTGCCACGGGCGCGGGCCGTCGAGCGGGCGGTACTCGCAGCCCGCGGCCTCCAGCCGGGCCAGGTGGGCCTCGCTCAGGCGGCGGGTCAGGTCGGCGAAGTCGGCGGGGCGGCCGGACCACACGGCCTCGGCGATCGCGCACGCCCTCGGGAAGGTCATGTAGTCGAGGTGGCGGTCGTCCGGGATGTACTCGCGCCACACCTGGAACTGCCCGCCCAGCACGCGCCCGCGCTCCTCCTCCGACCAGGCGCCGGGCAGGACCTCGAACGTCGCCGCGTCCTCCAGCGTGATCGGGCCGCCGATGGACAGCGGCTCACTGGGCAGCGTGGACTGGTCGTAGTCGAAGTAGGTGGGGTAGGTGGGGGCGCGGACCACGTCGTACCCGGCCGCGGCGGCCTGGCGGGCGATCGCGTCGCCGCGCCAGCACATGACGATCGAGTCCGCGCGCACGCCGCCGCTCTGGAAGCCCTCGTCCCAGACGATCATGCGCTTGCCCCGCGTGGCCAGGTGTTCGGCGATCTCGCGCAGGAACCAGCCGTGCATCTCGCGTGCCCGCGTGACGCCGAGCGCGGCCATGTGCGCGGACACCTCGGGGTCGAGCGGCCAGTCCTCGGTCGGGCACTCGTCGCCGCCGAGGTGCACGTACGGGGTGTCGACGGCCTCCAGCACCTCGTCCAGAAGCTCGCACACCAGCGTGACGGCCGCGGGGATCGGCTTGAGCACCCCGGCCGAGACGCCCCAGCCGCCGAGCACCTCGCGGCTGCCGGTGCCCAGTTCGGGGAAGGCGGCCAGCAGGGCGGAGGCGTGGCCGGGCAGGTCCAGTTCCGGCACGACGGTGATGCCGCGCTCCGCCGCGTAGGCGGAGATCTCGGCGAGGTCGTCGAGGGTGTAGTAGCCGCCGTGCGGGGTGCCGTCGTAGTCGTTGGAGTGGCGCCGGTGGCCGATGAGCGTGTCGGGCCGGTGCGTGGACCTGCGGTTGATCGCCGGGTGCCGGCGGCTCTCGACCCGCCAGCCCTGGTCGTCGGTGAGGTGGAGGTGGAGGCGGTTCATGCGGTGCATGGCGAGGAGGTCGACGTACTTGAGCACCGCCCCCTTAGTCATGAAATGTCGTGACACGTCGAGCATCCCGCCGCGCCAGCCGACCGCGGGCGCGTCCTCGATCTCGCCGCACGGCGCCTCCCACCGTCCCGGCAGCGCCGCCGCCCGCCACGCGTCCGCCGTGAGCAGTTGCTTCAGCGCCTGTACGGCATGCCGTACGCCGGCCAGGTCCGTCGCCGTGATCGCGATGCCGTCGCCGGAGACGCGCAGCCGGTAGCCCTCGGCCTGCCCGCCGTCCTCGATCCGGACCGAGAGCACCCCCTCGGGTGCGGAGCCCGGTGCGAGGGGCAGGTTCAGGGGGTGCAGGAGGCGCCGTACCAGGTGGGCGACCTCGGGTTCCGCGTGCAGAAGCGTGCCCGCGTCGAGCGTGAACGAGCCGGGCCGGGCCGCGGCGTGCCGGGGAGCAGGGACGAGGAGTGCGTATCGATCGCTCATGCCAGCAAATTAACAGGATGGTATCCAGAAAGAAAGGCTATGTGGTACATCTTGGCCCATGCCGCGCACCGCCTCGCCCCACACCGCCCGCCTCATCAACGACCGGGCGGCCTTCGACCTGCTGCTGGAGCACGGCAGCCTGTCCAGAGCGGAGTTGCAGCAGCGCACCGGGCTCTCCCGGGCCACCATCGGCGATCTGGTGGACCGCCTGGAGGCCGGCAACCTCATCACCCCGGTGGGGGAGTCCCCTGCCCGGCGCCGCGGCCCGAACGCCGTCCTCTACGGCGTGGTCGCCGACCGGGCGCACGTGGCGGGCGTGGAGGTGCGGGCGGGCGAGGTACTGGCCTCGGTCAACGACCTGACCGGCAACCAGGTAGGTTCCGCCCGCCGTCCCCTCGACCCGGCCGCCGAACCCGACCAGCTCGTCTTCGACACCATCACCGCCGCTCTTCTGGACGCCCACCTGGACCCCGGGCGCCTGGACGGCGTCGTGGTCGGCACCCCCGGCCTCATCGACCCGGAGACCGGCGACGTCTCCTACGTCGGCGCGCTGCCCACCTGGCACGCCAACCTCCTGCCGGGCCTGCGCGCCCGCCTGGGCGGCCTGCCCGTCCTGGTCGAGAACGAGGTCAACCTGGTGGGTCTGGCCGAACACCGCCTCGGCGCCGCCCAGGGCGAAACCACGTTCGCGCTGCTGTCGCTGGGCACGGGCGTCGGCATGGCCGTCATCCTGAACGGCCGCCTGCACCGGGGCCGATCGGGCGGCGCCGGCGAAATCTCCTACCTCCCCCTGGGCCTGACCGGCTCCACCTTCCCCGACCTGATAGCCGCCCCCGCCCTCCTGACCCTCGCCCAAACCCACGGCCTCACCCCACCCACCGTTACCCCCGCCCCACCTGCCGGTACCTCCACCTCCGCCGAGGCCCCTCCCACCCCACGCGAAGCCACACCCAACCCGCCGGGCGGCACCTCCGCGTCGCCGGAACGCTCCTCCGCGCCCCACGCTCCCGGCGGCGCGGTCGCACCACTCGGAGCTTCTGACCCCACGCTCGGCAGTTCGGCCGCCATCTCCTGGCCTTCTGCTCGCACGCCCCGCACCCCTTCACCCGATGCCCGACAGGCAGGTGGCTTGGCCGTGGGGCGGCTGGGGGCGGAGGAGCTTGGTGAGGTTGTCAGGCAGGCGCCACCCGCGTTTCTGGACGCTCTTGCCGATCGGATCGTGTTCGGGGCGCGGGCCGTCTGCGCGGTGCTCGACCCCGGTGTCCTGATCCTCGCGGGGACCATCGGCAGGGCCGGAGGGGAAGACCTGGCGGCCAGGGTGGAGGAGCGGCTGGCGGCGCTGATCCCGTTGCCCACGCGGGTGGTGCCCGGAACGGTCGAGGGCGATCCGGTACTGCGCGGCGCGGTCGTGGTGGCCTTGGAACGGCTCTACACCCAGATGTTCGACCAGCAATAATGCGATATAGCCGCATCATGCGTGACATCTCCGTGGAACGTGGTGGAAACCTCGACACGGCACCGTGGACCCTCACGAAAGGGGGCGGACGATGCTGCTTCGGATCAGGGTGTCCCTGCCGGACCGGCCCGGTGGACTGGGCCAGGTAGCCAGGGCACTGGGCGCACTCGGCGCCGACATCCTTCAGGTGACCGTCCTGGAACGCGAGGCCGGTCGGGCCTTGGACGAGTTCACCGTCAACTGGCCGGCCGCCGCGGGCGAGGTGAGCGACCGCCTGTCCGGCGCGCCCGGCGTGCGCGTGGAGGGCTGCTGGCCGACCAAGGAGGTCCCGGGTTCCGCGCCCGACTACGACGTCCTCACGCAGGTGGCCGCCGACCCCGCGCGCGGGCTCGCGACGCTGGTGGACGCCCTGCCCGGCCTGTGCGGGGCCGACTGGGCGCTCGCGCTGGCCGATGGAGTGGTACGGCATGCCAGCCTGGCCGCCCCCTCCGCCTTCGACCTGCCCGACCCACCCCTGCGCCCCGCCGCCCGAGCCGGCACCGACCTACGCCTCATGGTGCTGCCCGTCGCCGAACTCCACATCGTGGTGGCCCGCTCCGTCGGCCCCGCCTTCCACCGAGCCGAACTCCACCGCGCCACCCGCATCGCCGACGTAGTGGCCAAGCTGTCCGGCCGCACCCCAGAAACCACCCACCAGCCCTAAGCCCACCGGCCCCACGCACACAAGCCGGCCCCGGGGCGGTGCGAGGTGTGTCCACGCGAGGGACGGCTCCTGTGCGGGGTGGATCCTGCGTTGGATGGGCGCTCGTGCGGGGTGTGGCCCGCGTGGGAGGAACACGTGTTTGGGTGGCGGGCCGTGATCGACTGCGGTGTCTGCCGGTGCGGGTACCGGTGTGGCTGGGGGTGGGTTCTCGGGGGTGGTGGGTTCGGCGTGGTGGGGAGGGGGTGGGTGTGGGGCGTTGACCGGGAAAACGTCTGACGATTAACGTGGCGAAGGTGACCGTGCATGAGGCGGCCATCGGCCGCTACTACGAGGACTTCGTGGTCGGCGACGTCTACCAGCACCCGTTGGGGCGCACGATCAGCGAGGCCGACAACACGTGGTTCACGCTGCTCACGATGAACACGAACCAGAACCACTTCAACGCCCACTTCGCCGCCAAAGCCCCCGTAGGCAAGGTCATCGTGAACTCGGGCCTGACGGTGGCGATCGTGCTGGGACTGTCCGTGATGGACGTCAGCCAGACCGCGATCATGAACCTGGGCTGGGAGGACATCAAGCTCACCCACCCCGTCTTCATCGGCGACACCGTCTACGCAGAATCGCTGGTCACCGCGAAGCGGGAGTCGCGGTCGCGGCCGTACGCGGGGATCGTCACGGCACGGACGCGCGGGCTCAACCAGGACGGCGACGAGATCATGTCCTGGGCCAGGACGGTCATGGTGTACAAGCGCGACGCCCCGCACGACAAGGACTATTTCCCCCAGGCCAAGAACGGTCCCATGACCACATGAGGATCACCTACGGCCCGTGGGGCGAGACGCTCGCCGAACTGACCGGGGCGGCGCGGGCCGCCGAGGAGGCCGGGGCCGAGGTGGTGTGGCTGCCCGAGCTGCACCGCAGCGCCACCGTGACCGCCGCCGCCGTCGCGCCGGTGCTGAGCCGGGCGGGCGTCGGCACCGCGGTCGCGCTGGCCTTCACCCGCAGCCCGCTGACCCTGGCCCTGGAGGCGCTCGACCTGGACGAGCTGACCGGCGGACGGTTCGTGCTCGGCCTCGGCGTGGGGGCGCGCCGCCTGAACGAGCGCTGGCATCAGGTCGCGGCCGACCGTCCCGTCACCCGATTACGCGAGACCGTCGAGATCATCAGGGCCGTGGTCGCGGGTACCCCGCCGGTCGTCGAGGGGGAGACGCGGCGCGCCGACCTGCGCGGGTTCCGGCGGCCGCACCGGCCGGTCCGTGCCGCCATCCCCATCTACCTGGCCGCCGTGGGGCCCCAGCTCACCCGCCTGGCCGGGCGGATCGCCGACGGGTGGATCTCGCATGAGCTGTGCTCGCCCGCCTACGTCCGCGAGCACGTCCTGCCCAACCTGAGCCGGGCGCCAGCCCCGGACCACGGCAACAGCCCAGATCCAGGAGAGGACTCGGGGGCGGACGTGCCGCCGGGCGCGCGGGCGGACCCGGGAGCGGGGTTGCCCGCCGGGCCGGGGGTGGATGTGGTGGTTTCGGGTTGTTGCGCCATCGACGCCGACCCTGCCGAGGCGCGCCGGCAGGCCAAGGGCGTCCTCGGCTTCTACGCCAGCGTCGCCACCTACCGCGACTTCTTCGCCTTCCACGGTCTGGCCGAAGAGCAGGAGGCGGTCATCGAGGCCTTTCGCTCGGGGACGCCGGCCGACGGGCTGGCGGCAGCCGTACCGGATCGGATGGTGGAGCGGCTGGCACTGGCCGGCACGCCCGCGCAGGTCGCGGCCGGGATCGACGCCTACCGCGGGCTCGCCACCACGATCAAGCTCACCCCGCCCGTGTACGGCCGGCCGCCCGAGGCCGTGCGCGAGTCGCAGGCCCGCATCATCGCGCTCATCAAGGAGCTGACATGAGGCCGCTGGAGGACGTCAGGGTCATCAGCCTGGAGCAGTACGGCGCCGGGCCGTTCGGGAGCGTGCACCTCGCCGACCTCGGCGCGGAGATCATCAAGGTCGAGGACCCCCGGGCCGGAGGCGATGTGGGGCGGTACGTTCCGCCGTATGCGGAGGGCGGGGATTCGCTGTTCTTCGAGACGTTCAACCGCAACAAGAAGTCGATCGCGCTGGACCTGGGGTGCGCGGCGGGGCGGGAGGTCCTCGAGGATCTGGTACGGCACGGCGACGCCGTCTACTCCAACCTGCGCGGCGACGTCCCGGCCAAGATGCGGCTCACCTACGCCGATCTCCGGCATCTCAACCCCCGCGTGGTCTGCTGTTCGCTGACCGGGTTCGGGATGACCGGGCCGCGTGCGGCCGAGCCCGGCTACGACTACATCCTCCAGGGCCTGGCCGGATGGATGACGCTGACCGGCGAACCCGGCGGTCCGCCGGCCAAGTCCGGCCTCTCGCTGGTGGACTACTCCGGCGGGCTGGTCGCGGCGCTCGCGCTGGTGGCCGGGGTGCACGCGGCGCGCAGGGACGGGGTGGGGCTGGACTGCGACCTGTCCCTGTACGACACGGCGATCACCATGCTCACCTATGTCGGGACCTGGGCGTTGAACACGGACTACGAGCCCGCCCGGACCGCGCGGTCGGCGCATCCGTCGCTGGTGCCGTTCCAGAACTTCGCCGCGGCCGACGGGTGGCTGGTCGTGGGATGCGCCAAGGAGAAGTTCTGGCGGCGGCTGGCCGCGATCCTCGGAGCGCCGTTCGACACCGATCCCGGGTACGCCGACTTCGCCGGCCGGAGGCGCAACGCCGACCGGCTGCTGCCCGCCCTCGCCGACGTCTTCCTGACCAGGACCGTGGACGAGTGGCTGGCGGTGCTGCGGCCGGCCGGAATCCCGTGCGGGCCGGTCAACTCCGTGCACGAGGCGCTGGCCGAGGAGCACACCACGGCCAGGGGGCTGGTGGTGGAGACCGCCCATCCCCGCTACGGCCGGGTGCTGCAGCTCCGGTCGCCGGTGCGGGTGGGCGGCGAGCCGGCCGGGCATCACCGGGCGCCCCGGCTGGGCGAACACGCGGAGGAGGTGCTGCGAGGGCTGCTCGGATACACGCAGGCGCACGTCAAAGCCCTGGCCGGGGCGGGCGCTTTCGGGGAGCCGGGATGACGGCCGCCGAGACGCTGGTCGCGTGGGGGCTGGGGCTCCGGCTGGACGACGTCCCCGACGAGGCGCGCGCCGCCGCCCTGCGGCACCTGCTCGACGGCCTCGGCTGCGCCGCCGCGGCCGCCGGGCAGGGCGAACGGCCGGAGGCAGCCTCCCAAGACGGTGCGCGGGACGGGGCGTGGCCCGGGGCGGTCACAAGGGCGTGGCCCGGAGGGGCCGCGGGGGAGACGGCACGAGAAGACGGAGCGGCGCGGGACGACAGGGTGGCAGAGGACGACGGGGTGGTGCGGGACGGCGGGGCTTGGGCTGCTGTTCGGGTTGCCGGGGAGATGGGCGGGCCGCCGGAGGCGACGGTGTTCGGGACCGGGCGCCGGGTCGGGGCGGTGGCGGCGGCGCTGGCCAACGGGGCGCTGGTGCACGCGCTGGACTTCGACGACACCCATGCCCGGGGGCTGGTTCATGCCACCGCCCCGGTGCTGCCGGTGGCGTTCGCGGTGGGGGAGGAGACTGGGGCGAGCGGGGCCGAGGTGCTCACCGCCGCCCTCGCCGGGTATGAGGCGATCTGCCGGCTCGGCGGTGCCGTACCGCATGGATTTCATGCTCGTGGCCTGCACGCCACCTCGGCCTGCGGACCCCTGGCCGCCGCGCTCGTCGCCTCCCGGCTGTACGGGCTCGCGCACCGCGAGGCGGTCGCCGCGCTGGGCATCGCGGGCAGCATGTCCGGTGGCCTGCTGGAGTTCCTGAACACCGGGGCCTCCACCAAACAGCTCCACCCGGGCTTCGCCGCCCAGGCGGGGGTGCTGGCCGCGCGGCTGGCGCGGGCGGGGGCGAGCGGGCCCGCGACGGTGGTGGAGGGCGAGCACGGCCTGTACGGCGCGCTGCTCGGCCGCCCGGGCGTCGACCCGTTCGGCGACCTGGGGCGCGGCTGGGAGGTCGGCCGGATCACGATCAAGCCGTATCCCGCCTGCCGGCTGTTGCACGCCGCCGTCGACGCCGCGAAGGTCCTGCGGGGGCTGGCCGCCGCGGAGGAGGTGGCCGAGATCGAGGCGGAGGTCCACGACGACGCCGCGGCGCTGGTGTGCGGGGCGGGCAAGGAGCGGCCGCGCACGCCGTACGCGGCGAAGTTCAGCCTGGCCTGGTGCGTGGCGGCGATGCTGGTCGACGGCGAGCTGACCGCGCGCACGTTCGCCCGGCCCGCACGCGCCGACGTGTGTGATCTCGCCGCGAGGGTACGGCACGTGCCATCCGGGCACCGGGGCCCCGCGGCCGACCAGCACGGACGCCTGCGCGCGCTGCTGACGGACGGGCGCAGGGTGGTCGCGGAGGTGGCGCGCGGTTCGGGCGGACCCGGCGACCCCCGCATCGACCGCCTGGTCACCGGCAAGGCTCTGGAAAACGGGCTGAGCGAGCGCGCCGTGAACCTCGCGCTGCGCCTGCACGAACTGCCCGCCCTCGACGACCTGCTGAAGGAGCTGAGCGTGATGGAGGAGCCGATGTGAGGGACAGGACCGTGCGGCTGCCCGCGCTGACCGGCACCGACGCCCGCGACGCCTACGAACGGGCCCGCGTCGCGCTGGGCGCGCTCGGGCTGACGTGGGCGGACGCGGTGCACGTGCGGGAGTACGCGAGCGCCCGGCCGGACCCGGCGGCCAGGCCGGAAGGGGTCACGCTGTCGGCGATCGCGGTCGAGGGCGTGCTGGAGGACGGGCACGAGGTGGCCGTCGAGGTGACGGCCTGCCGAGGGGGCGGCGAGCGGTTCGCCACCGGCCGCGGCGTGGTGACCGTGGCGGGGGAGATCGTGTATCTGCCCGCCGTCGTCCCGGCCGACCTGTCGGCGGGGTTCGGCGAGCAGTACCGCTCCTGCCTGGAGGTGGCGGCCGAGCTGCTCAAGGTGGCCGGGATCGGGCCCGAGGGGCTGGTGCAGACCACCGACTACACCGCGACCGCCACCCGGGCCGACTACCCGCGCTGCGGCCGCCCCCGCAAGGACCTGCTGGGCGGCGAGGGCAGCGACGGGCGGCCCGTGCATCCGGGCGCGGCCGGGATCCTGGTGGACCGCGCCGCCGTGGAGGGCGCGAAGGTCACGCTGGACGCGGTGGGCTCGCGCTTGCCGCTGCGCGCCGTCAACCCCGGCTGGACGCGCTATGACACGCTCACGTACAAGCCGGGGGTGGCGGCGGGCGGCACGCTGTTCATGTCGGGCTTCGGCGCGCTGGAGCCGGCGACCCAGCGCTCGCTGTTCGAGGGGGACCTGGTGGCGCAGGCCGAGTACACCTACACGGCGATCGCCGCCGTGCTGCGCGAGGAGAACCTGACCGGCTCGGACGTGGTCAGACTGGTCGAATACATCACCCCACCCGCCATCACGAAATATCCGGAAATAGTGGCGGTCAGGGAGCGCCACTTCCCCAACCGCCCGGCCCTCACCTCAGTCGTCTGCACGGCTCTGCTCCGCCCCGAGTTCCTCATCGAGGTCGTCCCCACGGCGGTACTCCGGTGAACGAGGTCACCTACACCGCCCCAGAAGAGCTCGGCCGCGCCGCGATCCGCTACTTCGCCCAGGCCGTGGGCGACGCCAACCCGCTCTACACCGACGACGCCTACGCCCGCGAGCACGGCTACGACGGCGTCATCGCCCCGCCCACCCTGATCTTCGAGACGAACCAGTTCACCGGCCTGCCCCGCGACCCCGACGGCTACTGCGGCCACACCTGGGACCTCGATTTCCCCGGCACCCGCCTCGTGCGCGGCGGCAACACCTACGAACTCCACCAGCCGGTACGGCCCGCCGACGTCATCACCGTCACCTGGCGCCTGGGCGACATCGTCCGCAAGGCGGGCAAGATCTTCGTGACGTCCACCGCCACCTACACCAACCAGCACGCCGACCTGCTGGCCGTCAACGAGGAGACCCTGATCTACGTGCCGCTGGAGGCCCCGTGATCCCCCCTCTGGAACGCGAGATCGACCGAGCCGGCATGATCGCGTACGCCGGGGCCACCTGGGACTGGCACCGCCTCCACCACGACTCCGTCTACGTGGCGGACAGGGGCCTGCCGGCGCCGGTCGTGGACGGTCAGCTCTTCGGCGCGCTCCTTGCCGAGCACCTGCAGGACTGGCTCGGCCCGAGGGCGCGGATCACCCGCATGAGCTTCCGGCTTCGCTCGATGGTGTTCGCGGGCGAGACCGTGCGCTGCACCGGGCGGGTGGTGGCCGAGCAGGACGGCCTGCTCACGGTGGAACAGCAGGTCGAGGTCATCGGCGACAACCCCAGAGTCGCCGTGGCCCCCGCGACGTCCGTGGTGAAGAGGCGGCCATGACCGCGGTGGCCATCGTCGGGGCGGCCGAGTCCGATCTCGGGGTCACCGGCAGGAGCGCGCTCGAACTCCAGGCCCAGGCGGCCACCCGCGCCCTGGCCGACGCCGGCCTCACCCTGCGCGACGTCGACGGACTGGCCACCGCGGGCGTGGGCAGGTTCGCCGCCACCCAGGTCGCGGAGTACCTGGGGCTGCGCCCGGCCTGGACCGACTCCACATTCGCCGGCGGGTCCGCCTTCGAGATGTACGTGGCGCGGGCCGTACAGGCGATCGGGGCCGGGCAGTGCGCGACGGTGCTGATCTCCTACGGCTCGAACCAGCGCAGCGCCCGCACCCGCTCCCTGTCCGGCGTCCACGAGGGTGACGTCCCGCAGACCACCCACGAGGCCCCGTACGGCCCGCTCTACCCGATCTCCTACTACGCGATGGCCGCCCAGCGCTACCTCCACCAGTACGGCAGAAGCCGGGCCGACCTGGCCCAGGTCGCCGTGGCCGCCCGCGAGTGGGCGCTGCTGAACCCGCGCGCCTACCGCCACGCCGCCGGTCCCCTGACGGTCGAGCAGGTCCTCGCCGCACCCATGATCTCCACGCCGCTCACCGCCGCGGACTGCTGCCTGGTCACCGACGGCGGCGCCGCGATCGTGCTCACCGCCCTCGACCGCGCCCGCCACCTGCCGAAGCTCCCCGTCACGGTCCTCGGGTACGGCGAGGCCACCGCGACGGCCAGCATGTCCCAGGCCCCCGACATCCTGGACACCGGCGCCGCAGAAGCGGGCCGGAGAGCCTTCGCCATGGCCGCCCTCTCACCGGGCGACGTGGACGTGGCCCAGGTGTACGACTCGTTCACGATCACGGTCCTGCTCACCCTGGAGGCCCTGGGCTTCTGCGAGCCGGGCCGCGCCGGCGACCTCGTGAAGGAGGCGGGGCCGGGCGGCGCGTTCCCGTTGAACACCACCGGCGGCGGCCTGTCCCACTGTCACCCGGGCATGTTCGGCCTGTTCCTGCTGGTCGAGGCGGTCCGCCAGCTGCGCGGCGCGTGCGGCCCGCGCCAGGCGCCCGGCGCCGAGGTGGCGCTGGCCCACGGCACCGGCGGCATCCTGTCCACACACGCCACCGTGCTGCTGGGAGCCGACCGTGGCTGACCGCCTGGAACTGCAGGAGTGCCGGGACTGCGGCCGCCGCCAGCACTACCCGAGGCCGCTGTGCCTCGGCTGCGGCTCGGGCGACCTGGCCCCGCGCGAGGCGGAGGGAGGCGGCTCCGTGGACACCTTCACCGAGGTCCGCCGCGCCCCGTCCGAGGACTTCCAACCCCCGTACGTGATCGCCCGAGTCCGCCTGGACGAGGGCCCCGTCCTGCTCACCCGCCTGGCCGGCCCCGGCCCGTGGGCCTGCGACGAGCGGGTACGGCTCACCTGGTGGCAAGGGCTGCCCGTCTTCGAGAAGGAGTAACGCGCCATGGATTTCGAGCTGACCGACGACCAGAGGGCCTTCAGGGAGACGTTGCGCGCCTTCGTCGAGAAGGAGATCGTCCCCGTGGCCACCGAGTGGGAGCACTCCGGGAGGTATCCCACAGAGATCGTGGCGAAGATGAAGGAGATGGGCCTGTTCGGGCTGACCGTCCCCGAGGAGTACGGCGGGCTCGACGCCGACATGGTGACCTTCGCCCTGGTCTTCGAGGAGATCGCCAGAGGCTGGATGGGCGTGGCCGGGACCATCGGCTCCCACTCGCTGTCGGCCTGGATGATCGCCCGCCACGGCACCGAGGAGCAGAAACGCCGCTACCTGCCGGATCTGGCGAGCGGCGCCCGCCGTACCGGATTGGCGCTGACCGAGCCGGGAGCGGGCACGGACCTGCAGGGCATCCAGACGCGCGCGGTCCGCGACGGCGAGCACTACGTCGTCAACGGCGTCAAGACCTGGATCACCAACGCCCGCCACGCCGACCCGCTTCCCGTGCTGGTCAAGACCGCGATCACCGAGCCCGCGCACAAGGGCATGTCAGTGCTGCTCGTGGACGCCGGAACGCCCGGGTTCACGGTCAGCCGCGACCTGCCCAAGCTCGGCTACAAGGGCACCGAGACCTGCGAGGTCGCGCTGCAGGACGTCCGGGTCCCGGTCTCGGCCCTGCTCGGCGGCGAGGAAGGCAGGGGCATGCAGCAGGTGCTGTCCGGCCTGGAGATCGGCCGGGTCAACATCGCCGCCAGGGCCGTCGGGGTGGCCCAGGCCGCCTACGACGCCGCCCTTTCCTACTCCCGTCAGCGCGAGGCGTTCGGGCAGCCGATCGCCGAGTTCCAGGCGGTCCAGCTGAAGCTCGCCGACCTGGCCACGGAGATCCAGGCCGCGCGGCTGCTGACCTACTGGGCCGCCTCGCAGGCCGACGGCGGCAAGCGGGTGGACATGGAGGCCGCGATGGCCAAGTACTTCGCCTCCGAGGTGGCGCTGAAGGCGTCGCTGGAGTCGATGCGCATCCACGGCGGCTACGGCTACAGCCAGGAGTACGTCGTGGAGCGCCTCTACCGCGACGCCCCGCTGATGGCCATCGGCGAGGGCACCAACGACGTGCAGCGCCTGGTGATCGCCAAAGCCCTGATCAGCGGTAAGGGCAAGGTCGGCTGGTGAGCGCCCGGCTCACGCCGGCAGCAGGCGCAGGAGCGAGTCGCGCAGCCCGGTGCGCCGTACCGTCATGAACCGGTGCAGGCTGCGCGAGCCGAACGCCACCCGCTGCGCGCTGCGCCGCCGCTCGGCGTCGTAGGCCCGCAGCGCCGCCGGCAGCGTGGCGTGCGTGGCGATCGCCCTGGTCAGCGCCTCGGCGTCGAGGATCGCCGTGCACGCCCCCTGGCCCAGGTTGGGCGTCATCGCGTGCGCCGCGTCGCCGACGAGCGCCACGTTCCCGCCGCTGGTGAAGGAGGGCAGGGCGGGGTGGAGGTGGCGCATCTCGTAGCGGATCCACTCCGAGGGATCCGTCTCGTGCAGGATGCGGGGGATCGGGTCGTGCCAGCCGCGGAACAGCTCACGCAGTTCCCCGGCGGTGGTGGCCTCCGGCACCGTCGCGTACCAGTTGGTCTTGCCCGGCTCGACCGGCGTCATCCCGAAGAACCGCCCCGTGCCCCACGTCTCGCCGTGGATGCCGCTGTCGAATCCGGCGATGCCGATCCATGCCACCGTCCCCACGTGGCGCGGGCCGCTGCGCCCGCCGAAGCGCCCCTCCCGCACCGCGCTGCGGATGCCGTCCGCGCCGACCACCAGGTCGTGACCGGCCGCGAGATCCTCCACGTCGCGCACCCGGCTGCCGAACTCGATCGGCACGTCCAGCGCCCCTGTCAGCGCATCCAGCAGGTACGGCCGCGCGATCAGCAGCTCCGGCCGCCCGGCCCTGCGCTCGATGCGTTCCAGCGGCAGGTTCGCGATCACCGTGCCGTCCGGGGTCCGGATGCGCCCGTCCCGGTACGGCACCGCCCGCTCCCGGAACCCCTGCCCCACACCCAGCCGCTCCAGCGCGCCCTGGGCGGTCGGGTGGATGCCGAAGCCGGTGCCGTACCTCTCGATCTCGGTCCGCCGCTCCAGCACCCGCACCGACCAGCCCGCGCGCCGCAACCCGATCGCGGTGGCCAGCCCGCCCACGCCCGCCCCGACCACCACAGCCTTTCCGGCCATGTCACACCTCCACGACTCGACTACCACATCTGTGGTACCACGTTTGGGGTAGTATCGGCAAAACGTGAGCGAGAGGCGGAGCATGGCGAACCAGGACCGGCGCGACCTGCTGCGCGACGCGGCCATCCACGTGCTGGCGCGCGAGGGCGGGCGCGGCCTGACGCATCGCGCGGTCGACGCCGAGGCGGGCGTGCCCGGCGGCACGGCGAAGAACTACTTCCCGGCCCGCGAGGCCCTGCTGCGCGCGGTCGCCGAGCGCTGCCTGGAGCTCTACCAGGGCGCCGTCCCGGCCGCTCCGCCCGCCGACGCGGCCGGGCTGATCGCCATGTTCGAGGCGCTGCTGCGCGACGCGGCGGGGCCCGGCCGCGACCGCCTGCTCGCCTACCTGGAACTGCAGGCCGAGTCGGCCCGCCGGCCGTGGCTGGCGGAGATCCTCGACCCGATCGCGGCCGGGGACTTCACCGGGTTCGAGCGAGCCCAGCGGGCGGCCGGGCTGCCCGTCACCCGCGAACGCGCCGCGCTGGTCACGCTGGCCCTGCACGGGGCGCTGCCGCACCTGCTGTCGGGCGGCGCGGACACGCTGGCGGCGGCGGGGCTGGCCGATCCGGCCGCCTTCGTCCGCGGCGTGCTACGGGCGGCCTACCCGGATACGGAACTCTAGGAAGGACAATGCGGGGGTGAAACCACTTCTGGCCGTGAGCGCGGTCGTGCTCGGGGACGGCGAGGTCCTCATGGTCCACCAGCGCAACGCCGGCGACCCGCACCCGATCTGGGGCCTGCCGGGCGGCATGGCCGAGGAGGGCGAGCTGTCGGACCGGGCGGCGGCCCGCGAGGTCGCCGAGGAGACCGGGCTGAAGGTGGGCCCGCCCACGCGCCTGGTGGCGGTCGTGCAGTTCCCGGTTCCCGCGACGCTGACCGCCCTGTACTTCGCCTTCGAGCGGCCGCGCGGCCAGGACCTCGCGCCCGCCGACCCCGACGGGGACGTGCTGGAGGCGGCCTGGGTGCCGGTCGGGCAGGCGCTGGCGCGGATGGCGGACTTCCCGCTGGCCGTCATGCGCGAGCCCGCGACCGCCTGCCTGCGCGAGCCCGCCGGCCCGGTCCGCTACTGGACCTGGCCGGACGGGCCCGACGGCCGCGCCGCGGTGATCTAGGTGTTCCAGGCCACGGTCAGGGGGAGCAGGGCCGAGGCGGGGGCCCCGGAACGGGCCGCCGCCACCAGGGCCTCCATGCGCTCCTCCGGCAGGGCGCGGCGGGCGTTGTCGCGGAACTTGCGGGCCAGCTCCTCCCCGGTCAGCGGATGCTCGGGACCGCCCCGGGAGGAGTCGACGCGGTGTTCCAGCTCGGTGCCGTCGGCCAGCCGTACCCGCAGGACGGCCGCGAAGGCGCGCGGGAAGATCTCCGTCGCCCGCGCGTCGGCCACGCACCGCACCCGCGCGGCCAGCGCCAGCCGCGCCGGGTGCAGCTCGGCGAAGTCGTCCAGGCAGACACCGAGCCCGCCGCCCGAGCCGAGCAGCGCCGTGGCGACCGTGTACGGGCCGGAGAACTTCGCGTGGTAGGGGGAGCGGGGCGCCGCCTTCTCCTCGGCCGGTTCCGCGATCGTGCGCAGGACCGGCGCCGGCACCCCCAGCTCGATCTCGGCCTCCGCCAGCGCCTCGGGGCCGAGCCGGTCGCGCAGGGCGAGCGCGCAGTCGATCGCGGGATGGGTGAAGTGGTTGGTCGGGTACGGCTTGTAGACGGTGCGCAGCAGCTCCCACCGCCCGCCCAGCCCGTCGAGCAGCGCCCCGGCGTCGAACCGGCCGTCCAGCCAGGCCTGGAAGAAGCCGAACCGTCCCTCCAGCACCGTCGGCGGCCCGGTCACGCCTTCGAGCGCCAGCACCGCGGCCGACACCCCGGCGTGCGCGGCCCAGCCGCAGTGCACCCGCTTGACGGTGCCGCCGGTCCTGTTGGCCTCGATGACCCCGGCGCCCATGCTGGCGGCGATGCCCATGGCGTCGGCCAGCCCTTCGGCGGGCAGGCCGTACAGCATCCCGGCCGCCACCGCGGCGCCGAGCGTGCCGCAGATGGACGTGGCGTGCTGGCCCTTGTCGAAGAAGAGCGAGTTGCCCGCCTCGGGCAGGTAGGAGGCCATGCCGAGGCGGTTGCACACCTCGATCCCGGCGGCGACCGCCGCCGCGAGGCTCGCCCCGCCGGCGCCCGTGGCCTCGGC
>NZ_JBHYIO010000057.1:0-55317 GCF_042740095.1 Nonomuraea sp. NPDC059023
TTTTTTTTCCAACCCCCCCCCCCCCCGCCGCCCCGCGCCCCGCCGGGGGGGCGCCGGCCCGCCGGGGCGGCCCCGCCGGCGGCCCCCCGCGGCCGGCCCGCCCCCCCCACGCCGGGTCAGCGGGTGCGCGTCATCTGCTCATTCATGATCAGGAACGCGCCCAGTCCGTGGAAGTCGTTGACCGGCCGCGCCCGGTTGAAGTAGTAGCCGAACACGTCGTCCACGTTGGTGCCCTCGCTGATGTCCACGATGGTGGTACGCCCGTCGGACCCGGTCGACACCTTGGCCATGACGCCCTGGTAGCCGCGCTCGGCGTACACCTGGTAGGAGGGGTCGACGTAGCCGCGCTCGACCGAGCGGGAGATCGTGTAGGTGTACATGGCCGAGCACGAGGTCTCGGTCCAGTTGCCGGAGTTGCCGCGCTCGGTCACGACCTGGAACCAGCGCCCGGTCGCCGGGTCCTGCCAGGTGGCGTAGGCGGGGACGAGGTTGCGCAGCATGGTGATCAGGGCGGCGCGGCGCGGGTGGTCGGCGGGGATGATCTCGAGGATGTCGATCGCGGCCATGCCGAACCAGCCGATGGCCCGGCACCAGGAGATGCCGTTGGTGTTGCCGAGCGAGGGCTTGACCCAGGAGGCGGTGAGCCCGCCGGGCTGGTCGTAGGCGTGGTAGAGCAGGCCCGCGGCGCTGCCCGACGTGCGGTTGAGTCGGCTGTAGTAGATCTCCATCTGCTTGGCCGGCTCGGTGCGGGTGAAGGCGTCCTCGGCGACCCACGCGCCGTAGCGGGCCAGGAACGGGTTGACCATGAACACGCCGTCGGCCCAGAGCTGGCCCTGGCGCGAATCGGAGGTGGAGTGCCACCAGCCGCCGTCGGAGGTGCGCGGGTAGGTGTTCAGCCGGTTGCGGATCTTGGCGGCCGCGATGCGGTAGCGGCTCTGGCCGGTCTCCTTGTACAGCGCGAGCAGGACGTTGCCGGACTGCATGCTGTCGAGGTTGCTGAAGCTGTGGGAGATGTTGCCGGAGGAGTCGACGAAGCGGTCGGCCCAGTCCTTGATGTACCGCAGGTGGCGGGGGTCGCCGGTGCGCTGCCAGACCAGGTACTGGCCCCAGAGGTACAGGCCGCGGGTGTAGCCCCAGCCGCCGAGCGCGCCGGGGGAGTGGCGGGCCATGGTCGACTCGACCACCGCGGTGGACCAGTCGACGCCGCCCGGTTCGTCTACCGACAGCGAGTCGACGTTGGGCCCGCCGTTCGCGGTGGTGGCGGTGGCTCTGATCGGGGTGGTCCCGGAGGCCAGGGAGACGGTGAGGCGGGCGGTGCGCCAGTTGGTCCACGCGCCGGTGCCGGGGAAGTCGACGACGGTGCCGGCCACGTTCATCTGCCGGTTGGCGGCGGTGCCGTTGGCGTAGCGCAGGGTCAGGGTGACGGTGCGGGCCTCGGACGACTCGACGGCCCATTCGACGTAGGAGCCGAGCAGGTTGTCGTAGTTGACGAAACCGGTCCCGGTGTAGCCGGCATGGTTGGACTCGACGACTCCCTGGGAGATCGTGGCGTTCTCGGCTTCGAGGAGCGCTGCCGCACCGGCGGGCTGGGCGTGGAGCAGCTGGGCGGCCAGCATGAGCGCCGTGGTGATCTTCAGAATCACGGCGAAGACTCCTCACTGTGAGACATCCCATGTATCACCCGCCCCTGACGGCAGAGTGAGGTCTCCCGGCTAGCTGGAGGCTGGAACGGCCCGGGAGACAGATCCAATCTTTCGCCGGAAGAGATCTGCTCCAGAGCTATCACCAAACGGTTGCTGCGTCCAGGGCCCGGTCAGAACATCGGATCTTTAACTCCTCGAAGTTAGGAAACCTTCTTAAAGAATGGAGCGTTCCAAGATCTGAAATCTGTTGACGGATGTGACTCTTTGTGGGAACACGATGAAAAGCTCCAATCTTTCGCCGCCTGTCACAAGGAGCACCATGAAGTTACGTAGGTCCCGGGGAGCCTGTGCCCTCCTGCTCGCCGCCGGGATGCTGACCGCCTTGCCCGCCACGGCCGCCCAGGCCGCGCCAACCCGCTACGAAGCCGAGAACGCCACGATCGTCCAGGGCGCCGTCGAGTCCAACCACGCGGGCTTCTCCGGCACCGGATTCGTCAACGGAGAGAACGTCGCCGGGCCGTACGTGGAGTGGACCGTCAACGCGCCCGCCGCCGGAACCGCCACCCTCGCCCTCCGCTACGCCAACGGCACCACCGCCAACCGGCCCAGCGACATCAGCGTCAACGGCACCCTCGTGGCCGACGACCGCGCGTTCGCCCCCACCGGTGCCTGGTCCACCTGGACCACCAGCACGCTGACCGCGACACTCCAGGCCGGGCCCAACAAGATCCGGGCCACCGCCTCCGCGACCGGCGGCAACCCCAACTGGGACTTCCTCGACGTCGAGATGTCCGCGCCGACCACCGAGTACCAGGCCGAGAGCGCGACGATCTCCCAGGGCGCCGTGGAGTCCAACCACCCCGGCTACACCGGCTCCGGCTTCGTCAACCTCGACAACCTCGTCGGCAGCTACGTCCAGTGGACCGTGAGCTCGGCCACCGCCGGCACCCAGGGCCTGTCCTTCCGCTTCGCCAACGGCACCGCCGACGCCAGGCCCATGGACATCTCGATCAACGGCGGCGCCCCCGTGAGCCTGAACTTCCCCTCCACGGGAGCCTGGCCCACCTGGCAGACCGTCAGCCTCAACGCCGCGCTCACCGCCGGCGCCAACACGATCAGGGCCACGTCGAGCACCGCCAACGGCGGCCCCAACCTCGACAAGCTGGACGTCACCGGACCCGGCGACACCGAGAAGCCGACCGCGCCCGGCCAGCCGTCCTGCACCCAGATCACCCACAACAGCCTCCGGCTGGACTGGGCGCCCTCGACCGACAACATCGGCGTGGCCGGCTACGACATCTTCCAGCTGGGCACCCAGATCGGCACCGCGGCGACGCCCCCGCACACGCTGACCGGCCTGCAGGCGGACTTCACCTACACGATCTCCGTCTTCGCCCGTGACGGCTCCGGCAACGTCTCCGACAGCAGCCCGGAGGTCACCTGCCGGACGCAGCCGGCGCCGCCGGACGACCCGCCGACCCAGCCCGGCAAGCCGGCCGTCACCGGCGTCCAGCCGACCCAGGCCACGCTGACCTGGACCGCCTCCTCCGACGACAACGGCGTGCGCGCGTACCTGATCCGCGACGCGAGCAACACCGTGCTGCACACCGTGACCGGCACGCCGCCGGCCGGCACCGCGCAGGTGGCGCTGGAGTGCAACAAGACGTATCAGCTGCACGTGGTCGCGCGGGACACCGCCAATCAGTTGTCCACCCCGAGCGCGGCGTCGGACTCCTTCACCACGGGCAGTTGCGGCACCGTGCCGCAGACTCCGGCCACGGTCGCCGGGAGCTGGGACATCCCGTGGGACATCTCCTGGGCGCCCGACGGCTCGTTCGCCCTGGTGACCGAGCGCGACACCTTCCGGGTGTTCAAGCTGACCCCGTCCGGCACCAAGACGCAGGTGGGCACCGTACCCAACAGCCAGACCACCGGCGGCGAGGGCGGCCTGATGGGCCTGGCGATGTCGAAGACCTGGAACGGCACCTCCGACCAGGAAGTGTTCTTCTTCCACACCTCCTCCGAGGGCAACCGCATCGCCAAGATGAACTTCAACGGCACCGCCCTGTCCGGCTACACCTCGCTGCTGCAGGGCATCGCCAAGAACCGCTACCACAACGGCGGCCGGCTCAAGTTCGGCCCCGACGGCTACCTGTACGCCACCACCGGCGACGCCCAGCAGACCAGCCACGCGCAGAACCTCAGCTCGCTCAACGGCAAGATCCTGCGCATCACCAAGACCGGCGCCGCGGCCCCCGGCAACCCGTTCAACAGCCGCGTCTACAGCTACGGCCACCGCAACCCGCAGGGCATCGCCTGGGACTCCGCGGGCCGCCTGTGGTCCTCCGAGCTGGGCAACTCCTCGCGTGACGAGCTCAACCTGATCCAGTCGGGCAGGAACTACGGCTGGCCGCAGTGCGAGGGCACCTGCTCCGTCTCCGGCATGACCAACCCCAAGCGGACCTGGGGCGTCGGCGAGGCTTCGCCGTCCGGCATCGCCATCGTCAACAACACGGTCTTCATGGCCGCCCTGCGCGGCCAGCGCCTGTGGCGCATCGTCCTGAACGGCGAGAACGTCGGCACGGTCAACAGCTACTTCAACGGCACCTACGGCCGCCTGCGCGCGGTGGAGAAGGTGCCGGGAGCCAGCGCGATCTGGTTCGGCTCCAGCAACTCCGACAACAACGGCAACGGCAACCCGGACGTGATCCGCCGCTCCAACATCCAGTGATCCCACCGCCCAGCCCTCGCCCGGCGGCCGCACCCGCGGCCGGCGAGTCACCCCCGAGCGGAGCCTCGATGACACCCTCTCGACGTGACCTTCTGAAGGCCGCGGGCATCGCGGGCGGCGGCGCGGTCCTGCTGCCCCGCACGGCGGTGGCCGCATCAGGTACGGCCCTCGCCTCGCCCTGGGACCAGGTCCCCGCGATCCTGGCCAGAATCGTGCCGCCGGCCTTCCCGGACCGGACCTTCCCCATCACCGACTACGGCGCCAGGCCGGACAACACCACCGACTGCACCCCCGCCTTCCGCGAGGCGATCGCCGCCTGCAACGCCGCCGGCGGCGGCACGGTGCTCGTCCCCGGCACGGGACGCTTCCGCACCGGCAAGATCCACCTGCTGTCGAACGTGCGCCTGCACGTGGAGTCCGGCGGCACGATCCGCTTCCGCTCCGACGCCGCGTCCTTCCTGCCGACGGTGTTCACGCGCTGGCAGGGCATCGAGTGCTACAACTACTCGCCCTTCATCTACGCCCGCAACCAGACCAACATCGCGCTGACCGGCACCGGCACGATCGACGGCAACGCCGCGGCGGGCCCGTGGTTCGGCTTCGACGGCCGGCGCGACCCCGACTGGCAGCGCCTGCAGGCGATGGCCGTGGACGGCGTCCCGATCGACCAGCGCCAGTTCGGCGACGGCCACTTTCTCAAGCCCAACATGATCCAGTTGTACGGCTGCGCCAACATCCTCATCGAGGACCTCGACATCAGGAACCCCGCGATGTGGGCGGTGCACCCGGTCCTGTCGCGCAACGTCACCGTCCGGCGCGTCAAGATCTACAGCCGGGGCGCCATGGTCGACGGCGTCGACCCGGAGAGCTGCGCCGACGTGCTCATCGAGAACTGCTCCTTCGACACCGGCGACGACGGCACCGTGATCAAGTCGGGCCGCGACATCGACGGCCGCCGTGTCGGGGTGCCGTCGGAGAACATCGTCATCCGCGGCAACAAGTACTACGGCCGCTGGGGCGCGATCACCGTCGGCAGCGAGATGTCCGGCGGCGTGCGCAACATCTTCGCCGAGAACAACCAGATCTTCCCCGGCTCCAGCTACAAGTCGTTCTACGCGCTCTACCTCAAGACCAACAACCGCCGCGGCGGCGTGGTCGACGGCGTGCACGTACGCGGCCTGACCGGCGGCCCGTGCGACCGCGGCGGCTTCTACATCGACATGAACTACAGCCTGACCGGCCCCGGCCACGGCCCCATCGTCCACCCGGTCATCCAGAACATCACCGTCGAGCACCTCGACATCGACGACTCCCCGTTCGCGATCAAACTCTCCGGCTCCTCGGCCAGCCGCGTCAAGAACGTGACCGTCTCCAACTCCACGTTCACCGCCATCGACACGCCCGCGCCGCAGATCAGCAACGCCGACAACGTGCAACTGCACAACGTCAGAATCAACGGCACCCTGTACGGCACGCCGCCCGCGGGCACCCGCTACGAGGCCGAGAACGCCACCATCTTCAGGGGTGTGGTGGAGTCCAACCACGCGGGTCACACCGGCACCGGCTTCGTCAACTACGACAACGTGGCGGGTTCGTACGTCGAGTTCACGATCACCGCCGCGGGCGCGGGCACGGCGACGCTGGCCTTCCGCTTCGCCAACGGCACCACCACGAACCGGCCCATGGACGTGGCGGTCAACGGCACGGTGATCGCCGCGGCCAAGCCCTTCAACGGCACCGGCGCCTGGACCACCTGGCAGACCGCCACGGTCTCGGCCCAGCTCAACGCGGGCGCCAACACGGTCCGGGCCACCGCCACCACCGCGAACGGCGGCCCCAACCTCGACCACCTGGAGGTCACCGCATGACCCCCGAGGAGGCGGCCGGCACACCGGACCCGGCCACCCCGGACCCGGCCACCCCGGGCACGCCACCGGCACCCGGCCCGTCACCGGCATCCGGCCAGCCACCGGAAGGCCGGCCCCCCGCGCTTCCTGGAGACCCGGTCCGCGTGTCCGGTGTGCCGGAGCCGCGTGGCGGGGTGGCGGGGCCGGGTGGCGTCCTGCCCGAGGATCCGGTGGGCCCGAGGGGTGGGGCCGGGACGTGGCACGGGCAGGGGGTGTCGCGGCGGGTGGTGCTCGGCGGGGCGTTCGGGTCCATGGCGGTCGCGGCGTTCCCGGGCGGGCTGGATGCGGCCTGGGCCGGGGCGGCATGGGAGCTGGACAAACGCGTGAGCACGCCGGAACAGTGGCGGGACTTCCTGGAAAGGCAGGACCTGCTCTGGGCCCGCCTGCCCACCGTCTGGCACGAAGGCCCGTTCCTGGGCGACGGCCTGCTCGGCAGCATGGTCTACAAGGAGCCCGGCGCCAACAAGGTCCGCTTCACCACCCAGCACGGCCGCGTGCAGGATCACCGGCCGCAGTTCGGCAGCGGGTTCGGCACCTGCCGCCTGCCCGTCGGCCACCTCACCCTCGACCCGGCCGGCACCATCACCGCCGTCGACTGGCGCCTGAGCCTGTGGGACGCCGAGCTCACCGGCTCCATCACCACGACGGCCGGAAGGATCACGTTCACCGCCTTCGTCCACGACGAGCTCTTCGTCGCCGACGCCACCGCGACCGGGGGCGAGCAGGTCCGGTGGACGTTCCATCCGGAGGCGGCCGACAGCCCGCGTGAGGCCTCCGAGGCCCCGCCCTCCGGGTACGTACGCAACCCCGCCTGGACCACCAGGACCACCGGCGAGGTCAGGCAGGTGCTCCAGGCGCTGGCCGGCGGCGGGCAGACGGCCACCGCCTACCGGCAGAGCGGCGGCCTCCTGCTGCTCAGCGTCGCCCACAGCTTCCCGTCGAACACCGCCGCCGAAGCCGCCTGCCTCGCCAAGGTGCGGGACGCGGGGCCGTACCAGAGCCTGAGAAGCGAGCATCAGGCCTGGTGGCACGCCTTCTACCCCAAGAGTTTCCTCAGCCTCCCCGACGAGCGGCTGCAGTCCTTCTACTGGATCCAGCTGTACAAGACGGCGAGCGCGACGCGGGCCGGCGGGCCGGTGATGGCGACCACCGGGCCGTGGCTGGAGCCCACGCCGTGGCCGGGCGTGTGGTGGAACCTCAACGTGCAGCTCGAGTACTGGCTGATCCACGGGTCCAACCACCTGGAGCTCGACTCGGTCACCACCACCCTCGACCGGAACCGGCAGCGGCTCGTCGACAACGTGCCGAGCGCCTACCGCGCCGACTCCAGCGGCGTGGGGCGCAGCTCGGACATGTTCGCCACCAGGAGCGTCGGGACGCCCGGCAGCGGCGCCGAGGTCGGCGACCTGACCTGGGCGCTGCACAACGTGTGGCTGTCCTACCGGCACACCATGGACGACACGCTGCTGCGCGACACGCTGTTCCCGCTGCTCAGGCGGGCGATCAACTACTACCTGCACTTCCTGCGGACCGAGGGCGACGGCAGGCTGCACCTGCCCAGCACGCTGTCTCCCGAGTACCCGGTGGTGCCGCCCAAGGACACCAACTACGACCTCGCGCTCATCAGGTGGGGCTGCCAGACGCTGCTCGACGCGGCGGCCAGGCTCGGCGTCGACGACCCGCTCAAGCCCAGGTGGCAGAGCACGCTGGCGAACCTGACGCCGTATCCGACGGACGGCAACGGGTACATGATCGGCGCGAGCACGCCGTACAGCCAGTCGCACCGGCACTACTCGCACCTGATGATGATCTACCCGCTGTACCTGGTCACGTGGGATCAGCCGGCGAGCCGTACCCTCATCGAACGATCGATCGCGCGCTGGCACGCGGTCACCGGCGCGCACCGCGGCTACAGCTACACCGGCGCGGCCTCGATGTACGCGAGCATGGGCCGCGGCGACACCGCGCTCGGCTACCTGACGCGCTTCTTCGACCCGGCCACGTCCTACCCGTGCCGCGCCAACACCCACTACACCGAGGCGGGCCCGGTCATCGAGACCCCGCTGTCGGCCTCGCAGAGCATCCACGACATGCTCTGCCAGAGCTGGGGCGGCGTGATCCGGGTCTTCCCCGCCGTGCCGTCCGCGTGGCCCGACGTGACCCTGCACGACTTCCGCACCCAGGGCGCCTTCCTGGTCTCGGCGGTACGGCAGGCGGGGACGACCCGGTTCATCCGCGTACGCAGCCTGGCCGGTGAGCCGCTCAAGCTGCGCCACGGCCTGCCCGGCCCGCCCACCGCGACCCTGGACGACGGCACCCCGGCCCAGGTCACCGACCTGGGCGGCGGAACCGTGCAGATCGTGCTGGCCAAGGACCGCGAGGTGCTCCTGCACACGGGGCCGCGGCCGCCGCTGGTCGTCGACCGGGCGCCGATCTCCAGGCCGGGCCCGCGCTGGGGCCTGCCGGGGACGCCGTCGCCGCCGGGCCGCCACGAGGCCGAGAACGCGCTGATCTCGCAGGGCGTGGTGGAGTCGAACCACGCCGGGTTCTCCGGCTCGGGCTTCGTCAACCTCGACAACGTCGTGGGCTCGTACGTGGAGTTCACCGTCGCCGCGGCGGGCGCGAGCACGCTCACGATCGGCTTCGCCAACGGCACCACGAGCGGCAGGCCGATGACCGTCACCGTGGACGGCGCCGCCGCCGGGTCGCTGGACTTCCCGCCCACCGGGGCGTGGACGACCTGGCGGACGGTGTCGCTCCCGGCCCGGCTCGGCACGAAGGTCCGGCTCACCTCGGCCACCGCGAGCGGCGGGCCCAATCTCGACTACCTCGACGTGGCCGCCTCCGGCACCGACTACCAGGCCGAGGACGCGGTCATCACGCAGGGCGCGGTGGAGTCGAACCACGCGGGCTTCACCGGCTCCGGCTTCGTCAACCTGGACAACGTCGTGGGCTCGGCGGCCGAGTTCACCGTCACGGGCGGCGGGACGCGGACGATCACCGTCAGGTTCGCCAACGGCACCGCCGTCGCGCGCCCCATGGACGTGCTCGTCGACGGCGTGCGGGCCGGAGCGCTCACCTTCCCGCCGACCGGCGCGTGGACGACCTGGCACACGCTCTCTCTCCAGGCGCAGCTCGGCACCAAGATCAAACTCGTGTCCACGTCCGCCAACGGCGGTCCCAACCTCGACAAGATCACTATCGGATAGGCAATCATGGAACTGTCACGCCGCCAGCTCGCAATCCTCTTCGGCGCCGCCGCCACGGCGCCGCTCCTGACCGCCCGCCCCGCCTTCGCCGCGCCGACCCTCCTTCCGCCCGGCCAGACCTGGCAGCAGATGTGGTCGCCCACCGCGCGCGGCGACGGCATGCGCGCCTGGGAGTCGATCGAGGACGACCGGGCCGACTCCCACACGTCGGCCGCGCCGCACATCTTCCCCGAAGGCGACAACTTCCGCTTCAACATGCACACGGTCGACCGCGACACCAGCACCGACCGCCAGCGCCACGAGGTCACGGGCAACCGCACCCCGAGCGGCCACCTGCAGTGGAGGTCGGGGGAGTTGTGGCGGGTCACGTACTCGATGTTCATCCCGGCCACGCTCAAGGCCACCACGTCCTTCACCCACATCTTCCAGACCAAGATGCCGGGCAGCGGCACCGCGCCCATCACCGTCACCTCGCTGCGCCGGGTGGAAGGCAGGCAGACCATCGAGCACAAGGTCTTCGAGCCGAACATCCTGGTCGGCCGGACCGACCTCGCGCCCCTGCACGACAAGTGGATCGACATCGACTACGAGATCAAGATCGGTGACGGGTCGTCCGGCGCGGTGCGCTGGGTGCTGAGCAGCGGCGGCACGACCGTCGTCGACGCCACCAGGACCGGCGTGGACACCTTCCTCGGCGACCGGGTGCGGCCCAAGTGGGGCATCTACCGCTCGCTGGGCGACACCTCGGGCTCGCTGCAGAACTGCCATCTGCTGCTGACGAACCTGAAGTCGTACAAGGCCGTGCCGGGCGGCGGTGGCAACACCACCCGCTACGAGGCGGAGAACGCGGCGATCTCGCAGGGCGTGGTGGAGTCGAACCACGCGGGCCATTCGGGTACGGGGTTCGTCAACGGTGACAACGTGGCGGGCAGTTACACGGAGTGGACGGTCACCGGGAACGCGGGCCCGGCGACGTTGCGGGTGCGTTACGCCAACGGCACAACGGCCAACCGGGCCGCGGCCATCGCGGTCAACGGCGCCGCGGTCGTGGCCGGTCAGTCGTTCAACGGCACGGGCGCCTGGACCACCTGGGCCACGACCACCCTGCCGATCACGCTGAACGCCGGGGCCAACACGGTCCGGATCACCGCCAACACCGCCAACGGCAACCCCAACCTGGACTACATCGAGGTGACCCAATGAGCAGCCCGTTACCCGGCGGGGCGCTGCGCGCCGCCGCGCTGTCCCGGCGCGAGGCCCTGCGCACCGCGGCGCTCGGCGCCGGGGCCCTGGTACTCGGGGGCACGCTCCCGGCAATCCTGAGCGAGCGTGCGGCGGCGGCGCGCGCACGTGACACGGGCGCCGGAGTGAGGGGCGAGGCCGCGGTCGTGGAGGGCACGGCCGCGGTCTCGCCCTGGGACGAGGTGCCCGCGATCCTGGCCAGGATCGTGCCACCCGCCTTCCCCGACCGGAGCTTCCCCATCACCGACTACGGGGCCGTCGGCGACAACAGCACCGACTGCACCGCCGCCTTCCGCAACGCCATCGCCGCCTGCAACGCCGCGGGCGGCGGCCGGGTGCTGGTTCCGGCGGGCACGTTCCGCACCGGCAAGATCCACCTGCTGTCGAACGTGAACCTGCACGTCCAGGGCACGATCCGGTTCCGTACCGACCCGGGCTCCTACCTGCCGCCGGTCTTCACCAGGTGGGAGAGCATCGAGTGCCACAACTACTCGCCCTTCATCTACGCCAACGGCAGGACCAACATCGCGCTCACCGGCACCGGCACCATCGACGGCAACGCCCCGGCGGGCGAGTGGTCCTCGTGGGGCGGCGGCGGCGCCGACCGCGACCGGCTGTGGGGCTGGGGCGCCGGCGACCACCCGGTGGAGCAGCGGGTGTTCGGTTCCGGCACGAAGCTGCGCCCGAACATGATCGGCCTCTACAACTGCACGAACGTCCTGGTGGAGAACCTCAGCCTGCGCAACCCCGCGATGTGGACGCTGCACCCGGTCTACTGCACGAACGTCACCGTCAGGAACGTCACCTTCTACAGCACCAACTCCCAGGGTGACGGCTGCAACCCCGACTCCTGCACCGACGTCTTCATCCACGACTGCCGGTTCAACACCAACGACGACTGCATCCCGGTCAAGTCGGGCCGCGACCGCGACGGCCGCCGGGTCAACCGGCCCTCGCAGAACATCGTGGTGCGCGACTGCAAGTTCTCCGGCCGCTGGGGCGGCATCACCGTCGGCAGCGAGATGTCCGGCGGGGTGCGCAAGGTTTTCGCCGAGGACTGCCAGTGCAACGCCGCCGACTTCCCCGGCCGCTACCCGGTCAAGTACGCGCTGTACGTGAAGACCAGCTTCAACCGGGGCGGCTTCGTCGAGGACGTCCACCTGCGCCGCATCACCGGCCGCAACCTCGAACGCGACGCCGTCTACATCACGATGAACTACGAGACGTCCGGCAGCATCCCGCCCACGGTGCGCAACTTCACCATCGACGCGATGACCGTCACCGGCGGCCGGGCGGCCTTCAACATCGACGGCCGCTCCGCCAGGCACATCCAGAACGTGACGATCTCCAACAGCACCTTCACCAACATGACCAATTCCGGAAATGTCGCAAACAATGTCGACAACCTCCAGCTGATCAACGTCTTCCACAACGGCCGCGACATCTCCACCACCAACCCGCCCACCGGCACCCGCTACGAGGCGGAGAACGCGGCGATCTCGCAGGGCGTGGTGGAGTCGAACCACGCGGGCCATTCGGGTACGGGGTTCGTCAACGGTGACAACGTGGCGGGCAGCTACACCGAGTGGACGGTCACCGGGAACGCGGGCCCGGCGACGTTGCGGGTGCGTTACGCGAACGGCACAACGGCCAACCGGGCCGCGGCCATCGCGGTCAACGGCGCCGCGGTGGTGGCCGGTCAGTCGTTCAACGGCACGGGCGCCTGGACCACCTGGGCCACGACCATCCTGCCGATCACGCTGAACGCCGGGGCCAACACGGTCCGGATCACCGCCAACACCGCCAACGGCAACCCCAACCTGGACTACATCGAGGTGCAGCAATGAGAGGTGCAGCAATGAGACGCGCCGCCTGGCCGCTGGTCCTCGCCCTCCTGGCCTTCCCCCTCACCGCCGCCCCCGCGAGCGCCACCACCGCCGCCGCCGAGTTCAACGTGCGCGACTACGGCGCCACCGGCAACGGCAGCACCAACGACGACGACGCCATCGACCGCGCCATCAACGCCGCCAGTGCCGCCCCCGGCGGCATCGTCGTCTTCCCCTCGGGCAACTACCGCGCCCGCACCATCCACCTGAAGAGCAACGTGACGATCCGCCTCGACTCCGGCGCGACCGTACGCGCGGCGAGCAGCGGCATGGACGCCCCCGAGCCCAACGCCTTCGACGACTACCAGGACTTCGGCCACAGCCACTTCAACAACTCCCTGTTCGTCGGCCGGGGCGTCAGCAACGTGCACTTCGCCGGCGCCGGCTCGATCGACGGCGACGGCAACCTGTCCACCAGCAACTCGCCGCCCTCCGGCGCGGGCAACAAGGCCATCGCGCTGACCGAGTGCGCGAACGTCAGCATCACCGGCATCACCATCCGCCGCGGCGGCCACTTCATGGCGCTGCTCAACGGCTGCCACGACGTCCTCATCGACAACCTCAAGACCGTCTACGCCGAGAACGGCGTGCGCGACGGCATCAACCTGATCAACAGCTGGAACGTCGTCCTGCAGAACAGCCGGATCGAGGCCAGTGACGACGCGGTGGCACTGAAGAGCGACTTCGCCCTAGGCCACACCTACACCAGCCAGAACGTCCGCGTGCGCGACACCACGATCTACTCCCACGAGAACAACG
Source organism: Nonomuraea sp. NPDC059023 (assembly GCF_042740095.1). Lineage (NCBI taxonomy): Bacteria > Bacillati > Actinomycetota > Actinomycetes > Streptosporangiales > Streptosporangiaceae > Nonomuraea > Nonomuraea sp. NPDC059023. Next base: position 13,378 of record NZ_JBHYIO010000057.1, read on the forward strand.
CGATGCAGTTCGGCTCGGAGACCTGCGGCAACTTCCGCGACATCCGCTTCGACAACATCACCGTGCTCGGCGCGGGCAAGGCCGGCATCGGCATGGTCTCGATGGACGGCGCGATCATCGAGGACGTCCACTACACCAACATCTCGCTGACCAAGACCACCACCCCGATCTTCATGAAGATCGGCGAGCGCAAGCGCTGTCCGGGCTCGCCGCCCGCCGGCCGGATCAGGAACATCCACCTGACCAACGTGACCGGCCACGAGCTCACCGCCCCCGAGCCCTCGGGCACCACCGGCGGACCCGAGCTGACCAGCACCATCACCGGCACGCCCGCCGTCGACATCGGCCCCGGCATCATGCTCGACGGCGTCAAGCTGACCGTCCCCGGCGGCCACCCCGCCTCCGACGCCAATCGTGTGCCCGGCGAGTTTCTGACCAGCTACCCGCCCCGCGACTACGGCACCCGCCCCGCGTTCGGCATCTGGGCCCGTCACGTCCAGGGCCTGACGGTCAAGGGCGAGATGCGCCTCGACCAGAACGACAACCGCCCCGCCTTCATCATCGACGACGGCTCCGGCATCCGCCTCGACGTCATCGCCCAGCGCGGCACCGGCAGCGCCTACGACGTCGGCGTCAGCGGCATCAACGGCTACTCCGTCACCGGCGCCAACACCGCGGGCGGCGCGCTGCGGGTGCGCGCGACGAACTCCACCCCCGTCCCCGGCAACCCCGTCAGCCTGTACGGCGAGGCCGAGGCGGCCACCATCACCGCCCCCATGCAGATCCAGCAGGACCCGGCCGCCTCCGGCGGCTCCTACGTCACCGTCGCGCCGGGCAACAACAGCCAGTCGGCGGCGCCGCCGACCGGTCACGCCACGCTCGGCTTCGCCGTACCCGATCCCGGGTCCTTCAAGGTCTGGGCCCGTGTCATCGCCCCCACGACCGGCGACGACTCGTTCTGGGTGCGCGCGGACGGCGGCGCGTGGACCAACTGGAACACCGTCCCGCTCGGCGCCTCCTGGCACTGGGCCCAGCTTCCGGTCACCTACGACCTGAACGCCGGCACCCACACCGTCACCTTCGCCTACCGTGAGGACGGCGCCCGCCTGGACCGGGTGGCGATCTCCAGCGACCCGTCCTTCACCCCGTCCGACGGCCCGCCCCCGACCGGCTCACGGTATGAGGCGGAGGAGGCGACGATCGTGCAGGGCGTCGTGGAGTCCAACCACGCCGGGTTCACCGGCACCGGCTTCGTCAACGGCGACAACGCCGCCGGGCCCTACGTGGAGTGGACGGTCACCGCCGCCCAGGCGGGCGCCGCGACGCTGGCCTTCCGGCACGCCAACGGCACCACCGTCAACCGGCCGATGGCCGTCTCGGTGAACGGCGGCGCGCCCGTCACCGTGAACTTCCCCGGGACCGGCGCCTGGACCACCTGGACCAACGCCACGCTGAGCGCGCAGCTCAACGCCGGTGCGAACACCGTCAGAGCCACCTCCACCACCGCCAACGGCGGACCCAACCTCGACCACCTCGCCGTGACCGGCCCGTAGAGGAGCGCGAATGTCCCGAGCCCCGCGTGCGGCCTTACTGGCCGTCCTCACGCTCATCCTCGGCATGCTGGTCGCCGTACCGGCGCGGGCCGAGCTTCAGCACCCGCGCCAGGCGTTCCTGCGCTCGTCCGTCGGCGGGCTGTTCCTGCACTGGGGCATGCGCACCTCGCCCCAGCACACGAGCTGCGGCGCCTGGGAGGCGGCCGTCACCGGCGGCGGCTGGAACCCGGACTATTGGGTCCAGGAGGCCAAGAAGCTGCACACGCAGTACATCGTGCTGGCGACCTTCCACTCGCGGCTGGGGTACGCGCGGCCGTACCCGAGTGCCGTGCCCGGCTCCTGCCGTACCAGCAGAGACCTGCTCGGCGAGCTCATCGACGCCGCCGACGCGCAGGGCGTGAAGGTCATCCACTACATGACCGACGACCCGCAGTGGTGGAACGAGGGGCTCGGCTCCGGCCAGTCGTGGCTGAACTCCGCGGCCTACTCCAGCTACAAGGGCCGCAACGTGGACCTGCACACACGCGACGGCTTCGGCGAGTTCAGCTACGACCAGTTCGTCGAGCAGCTCACCCGTTACCCGAAGCTGGCCGGGTTCTGGATCGACAACGACAACGCCTACTGGGAGCGCAACGGCCTCTACGAGCGCATCCGGCGCGAGCGGCCCGACATGACGCTGTCGAACAACAACGAAGACACGCCGATCATGGACATGATCAGCAACGAGCAGAAGACCGGCATGACGCCGAACTACGACTATCCGCAGGCGGTCTACACGGCGGCGCCGCGCCTCATCGAGGCCGACTTCAAGCTGCCGACCAGCGGCCCGTGGTGGTACGGCGGCTCCGACCAGGCCGTCGACTACAAGCTGACGCTCGGCCGCCTGATCACCAACGCCGGATCCTCGGTCAAGGCGCTCATGGCCGAGACGCCGATGAAGGCCGGGCGCATGCCACCGGCCCAGGAGAGCTTCAACAACTTCGCCCATACCTACCTGGCGGCGATCTGGGAATCGCTGTCCGGGACCGAGGGCGGCGGCTACATGTACGGCGGGCTCGACCCGGGCTTCTGGAACAACGGCGCGCACGGCGTGAGCACGATCAGCAAGACCAACCCGAACCTGCACTACATCCACGTGATCAACCGGCCGTCGGGCAGCACGCTGTCCTTGCGCGACAACGGATACAAGATCAGCTCGGTGGTGAACCTGCGCACCGGCGCGCCGGTGAGCTTCACGCAGGCCAACGGGACGCTCACGCTGAGCGGCGTGTCCGGCTGGGACCCGTACGACACGGTCTTCAAGGTCGTCTCCGCCGGCCGGGAGGGCATTCACACCGGCGTCACCCTGTCGGCCTCCGCCTCGGCCGGTGGCCATCCGGCCGCCGACGCCGGTGACGGCGACTACCTGACGTACTGGGACGCCACCTCGGCGGGCACGGTGTCGCTCCGCTTCGACCTGGGTTCGCAGCGTCCGGTCCGCTACATCGGGATCAACCAGCGCGAGGACTCCACGACGTACCCGGCCGCGAACTCCGCGCGGATCAACGGCTACCGCGTCTACGTCAGCAACGACGGCACCAACTGGGGCAGCCCGGTCAAGACCGGCAACCTGCCCAACCATCGCGGCGTCCAGTTCATCGACATCCCGCCCACGACCGCCCGGCACGTACGCCTGGAGAAGACCGGCAGCCACGGCATCGCCCGGCTGCGCGTGGACGAGGCGTGGATCGGCGGCGCCTACCCCGGCGGCGGCGCCGAGCCGCCGGAGAACCGCTACGAGGCGGAGAACGCGACGATCTCGCAGGGCGCGGTGGAGAACAACCACGCCGGATACTCCGGCACCGGCTTCGTCAACGGCGACAACCTCGCCGGGCCCTACGTGGAGTGGACGGTCAACGCCGCGCGGGCCGGGAACGCCACGCTGACGTTCGGCTTCGCCAACGGCACCACCTCCGGCCGCCCGATGGACATCACGGTCAACGGGACGCAGGCCGCCGACGAGTTCGCCTTCGACCCGACCGGCGCCTGGACGAACTGGACGGCCCGCACGCTCACGGTGCCGCTGAACGCCGGGTCCAACACGATCAGGGCCACCGCCACCACCGCGGGCGGCGGGCCGAACCTGGACTACCTCGACGTCGAGGCGGCCAGCGGACCCTCACCGACCGACCACCAGGCGGAGGACGCGACGATCTCGCAGGGCGCGGTGGAGTCCAACCACGCGGGCTTCACCGGAACCGGGTTCGTCAACTACGACAACCTGGTGGGCTCCTACGTGGAGTTCACCGCGAACGCGGCGAGCGCGGGCCCGGCGACGCTCACGCTGCGCTACGCCAACGGCACCACGGCGGGCCGCCCGATGGACATCACGGTCAACGGCGCGCAGGCCGCCGACGAGCTGACCTTCGACCCGACCGGCGCCTGGACCACCTGGACGACGCGGACGCTCACCGTCCAGCTGAACGCGGGCGCCAACACGATCAGGGCCACCGCCACCACCGCGGGCGGCGGGCCGAACCTCGACCGGATCAGCCTCGGCTGAAGGAGAACGCGTTGAATCCGACAAGACTGCGCGCGGCCGCCGTGGCCGTGCTGCTGGCCGCCACCGGCCTGGCGATCTCCTCCTCGCCGCCCGCGAGCGCCTCCGACAACGGGCTGTCGATCCGGCCCGCGATGGGCTGGAGCAGCTGGAGCTTCGTACGCCGCTGGCCGGACGAGGCCAAGATGAAGGCCCAGACCGACGCCATGGTCAGCAGCGGCCTGCCGGCCAAGGGCTACGTCTACATCAACCTCGACGACTTCTACCAGAAGTGCGACGCCAACGGCTTCCTGGTCGACGGCTTCGGCCGCTGGCAGGTGGACGCCGCCAAGTTCCCCTCCGGGATCAAGGCGCTGGCCGACTACGTGCACTCCAAGGGGCTGAAGTTCGGCTTCTACGTCACGCCGGGCATCGCCAAGAACGCCGTCACCCGCAACACCCCGGTCGAGGGTACGAGCTACCGCGCCGCCGACATCGCCGACACCGGCGCGAGCATGCACAAGAACTACAACTGCAAGAACATGTACCGGCTGAAGTGGTCGCATCCGGGCGCGCAGGCGTTCATCAACTCCTGGGCCAACCAGATGGCCTCGTGGGGCGTGGACTACCTCAAGATCGACGGCGTGGACGCCACGACGATCGCCGACGTCGAGGGCTGGGACAAGGCGCTGCGGCAGACCGGCAGGCCGATCAACTTCGCCCTGTCCAACAACCTGCCCATCGCCCAGGCCACCACCTGGAAGCGGCTGGCCAACAGCTGGCGTACGCAGGGCGACGTCGAGTGCTACTGCGGCCCCGGCCCGAACGGCTCCGGCTACCCGCTCACCACCTGGGCCAAGATCACCAGCCGCTTCGCCTCCGCCGCCGCGTGGCAGCAGTACGCCGCGCCCGGCGGCTGGAACGACCTCGACTCCCTGCAGATCGGCAACGGCGACCAGATGGGCATCAACGCCGACCAGCGGCGTTCCCACCTGACGTTGTGGGCGATGGCCGCCTCGCCGCTGCTGCTGGGCAGCGACCTGACCGCGCTCACCTCGACCGACCTGGCCATGCTCGCCAACGAGCGGCTCATCGCGGTCAACCAGGACGGCGTCGCCGCCGATCGCATTGTGAACAGCGGCGTCAACCAGGTCTGGCGTAAACGGGAGTCGAACGGCGACTACATCGTGGCCCTGTTCAACACCGGAACCTCGGGCAACTCAACGGTCAGCGTGAACTGGTCGCAGGTCGGCTTCTCCGGCGCCGCCGAGGTGACGAACCTGTGGTCCGGCGCCGCGGAGGGCACCGTCTCCTCCTCCTACAGCGCCACCCTGCGCCCCGGCGAGACCCGCCTGATCAGGGCCAGGCCCACCTCCGGCACCGTCACCCGCCTGGAGGCGGAGCAGGCCGTGATCACCCAGGGTCTCGTGGAGTCCAACCACGCCGGATACTCCGGCACCGGCTTCGTCAACTTCGACAACGTCACCGGCAGCGGCATCGAGTTCACCGCCAACGCCGCCCGTGCCGGCACCGCGACGCTCACCCTGCGCTTCGCCAACGGCACCGCCGTCAACCGCCCGATGAGCATCTCCGTGAACGGCGGCGCCCCCGTCACCCGCGACTTCCCCGGCACCGGCGCCTGGTCCACGTGGGTCAACGCGCCGATCACCGCCGAGCTCAACGCCGGGGCCAACACGATCAAGCTGGTCGCCACCACCGCGAACGGCGGCCCGAACATCGACTACCTGGACGTGCCGGCCCCGACGGCGCCGAGCTCGGAGTACCAGGCGGAGAGCGCGGCCATCTCCCAAGGGGTGGTCGAGTCCAACCACGCCGGCTTCACCGGCACCGGCTTCGTCAACCTCGACAACCTCGCCGGCTCCTACGTGGAGTTCACCGTGAGCGCCGCGGCCGCCGGGCCGCGGGCGCTCACGATCCGCTTCGCCAACGGGACCACCGCGGGCAGGCCGATGGACGTCCTCGTCAACGGCGTGCTCGCCGCCGACGAGAAGCCCTTCGACCCCACCGGCGCGTGGACCACCTGGGTGGAGACGACGGTGACCGCCGACCTTCAGGCGGGGGCCAACACCGTCCGCCTGCTGTCCACCACCGCCACCGGAGGGCCGAACCTGGACCGGATCACACTCGGCTGACCGGCGCGTGGGCGGTCCGCCGATCCAGCAGGACCGCCCACGCCAGCACGGCCAGCGTGGGCACCATCAGGCCCGCGCTCACCCACATCGGGGCGCGGAAGCCGAACCCGGCGTCGAGGGCCAGCCCGCCGAGCCCGGGACCGGCGGCGGCCCCCACGTTGAACGCGGCGGTGGCGAACGCCCCCGCCAGGGTGGGCGCCCCGGCCGCGAGCTGGTAGGCGCGCGAGGTCAGGGCCGGTGCCAGCCCGAAGGCCAGCAGCCCCTGCGCGAACACCAGCGTGACCAGCACCACCGGGTTGCCCCCGGCCAGGGCGAGCACCGGCCATCCGGCGGTCAGCGCGGTCATGCCGAAGCCGAGGACACGCATGGGCTGCGCGTCACCCAGCCGTCCGCCGATCGTGATGCCCAGGAACGCCCCCGCGCCGAACAGCACCAGCATGCCCGGCACCCATCCCTCGCCGAGCCCGGCCACCTCGGTGACCATGGGCGCGAGGAAGGTGAAGGCACAGAAGGTGGCGCCCTGGACGAGCGCGTTCAGGAGGTAGGTGACCACGACCCGCCGATCGGCCAGCGCCCGCAGCTCGGTGCGCACCCCGGTCCGCACCTCACCACCGTCCGCGACAGCGGCACCTCCCGCAGGGGACGCACCTCCCGCCGGGGAGGTGCCCGCTGCCGCGGAAGAGCCTTCCGTCGGGGAAGGGCCCGTGGACGCGGTACGGCGGGCCGTACCGGAGGGCAGGGCGCGCAGGATGGCCACCGCGGACAGGGCCGACAGGACGGCGACGGCCCAGAAGGCCGAGCGCCACCCCCACAGCTGACCGAGCACCGCGCCCGCCGGGACCCCCGCGACGCAGGCGACGGTCACACCGCCCACGACGATGGCCAGGGCCCGCGCCCTGGCCCGGACCGGCACCATGGCGACCGCCGCGGCGGCGGCCACGGCCCAGAACCCGGCGTTGGCCAGCGCCGAGACGACGCGGGCCGCGAGGAGTACGGCGTAGTCGGGGGTGAGGGCCGACACCACGTGGGCGGCGGCGAAGACGGACAGGAACAGCACCAGCGAGCGCCGCCGCGGCCAGTGCAGGGTGGCGGCGGCCAGGACGGGTGCGCCGACCACCATTCCGATGGCGAAGGCCGAGGTCAGCAGACCGGCCTGGGACAGGGACACGCCGAGGTCGGCGGAGATGTCGGGCAGCAGCCCGGAGAGCATGAACTCCGAGGTGCCCTGGGCGAAGACGGCGAGGCCGAGGATGAAGACCGCCACAGGCATGGCAGTGAGACTCCCGAGTGAGAGACGGACAGGACCATAACGGCGGTCCCGGTCACGCCATCCGCGCACGCCGCGCGGGCATGCGGAGGCCGACCACCGGAGCGCCGGTGGTCAGCGTCTGTCGGACTCGGGGCTGGACATAGACAGGTGACCCTAGTCGGCGATGTCCGGGAACGCAAGGAAACGGGTGTGGACGCGGCGGGCCTCGGGGGAGTGTTCGGCGCTGTCGCCGTAGCGCATGACCAGCGCCACGTACTCCTCGAAGAACTCCGCGAGCTGCGTCAACGTGACCGTGATCGTGCCGCGGGAGAAGGGGAAGGCGTCACCCCAGCCGCCCGGCTCCGACGTGGCCAGAGCGTGGCGGAACGCGGCGATGTCCTCACTATAGGCGCGGGCCTGGAGCTCGTCCATGACCGCGCGGGTCTGCTCGTCCTGTTCGCTGCGGCGGGGGAAACGAAGGTCGGCGCGGACGTGGCGCCACCAGCGCTCGCGTCCGCGCGCCTTCTCCGGCACCTCCTCGACGAAGCCGTGCTTGGCCAGCTCGCGCAGGTGGTAGCTGGTGGCGCCGGTGTTGAGGTCGAGATCGCGGGCCAGGTCGGCGGAGGTGGCGGGGCCGTGGGCGCTGAGGTGATCCAGGATGCGCTGGCGGCGGGGGTGGGCGAGCGTCCGCAGCGCTTCGAGGTCGGTCAGCGTGCGTACCTCATGATCGGCCATGGGCGTCAACCTACCTGATTTCTGTGCATTGTTTCCCGTCCTCATCTGCGTTTTCGCGCTGCCCTGTGCACAGTCCAGCTTGCACAATCTGTTGTGCACAAGTCATTGTGTACCCATGCACACGCTTGAGAGAACCGGCGTCGCGCCGGTGCGCGCATCCCGGCGCACGCTCGCCGGAGCCGTCGCCTTAGTGGCCGTCGTGGCCGTGGCCTGCGCCGCCTGGCTGTTCGAACGCCCGCCCGCGGTGGCGGGCACCGGCGCTCCGGCCGGGGAGTTCAGCGCCGCCCGCGCCTGGCCGCACCTGGAGAAGATCGCCACCGGCGGTCCCACGCCGATCGGCTCGCCCGGCGGCGACCGCATCCGCGACTACCTGCTCGCCCAGCTGACCGCGCTCGGCCTGAAGCCCGAGGTCCAGACCGGGGTGGGGGCCCGCTCGTTCGGTTCGGAGATCACCTCCGGCCTGGCCGAGAACGTCGTGGCCGTCATCCCCGGCAGCGCCTCCACCGGCAGGGTCGTGCTCGCCGCCCACTACGACTCCACCACCACGACCCCCGGCACCAGCGACGACAAAGCCTCCGTCGCCGCCATCCTGGAGATCGTCCGCGCGCTCACGTCCTCCGGGCAGCAGCCGCGCAACGACCTGGTCATCCTGCTCAGCGACGGCGAGGAGCCCGGCCTCATCGGCGCCGAGGCCTTCGCCGCCCACCACCCGCTCGCCAAGGACGGCGGCGTGGTCGTCAACCTGGAGGGACCCGGCAACGGCGCGCCCTCCGCCGTCTACAACGTCACCCCCGGCGGCACCGGCCTCGTGCGCGCCCTGTCCTCGATGCCGCACCCGGTGGGGGAGTCCGCCCTCATCGGCATCTACCGGCAGACCGGCTTCCACTCCGACCTGACCACGCTGGAGGAACACGGCTTCATCGGCGTCGACCTCGGCACCGCCGGCGGCCGCGCCTACTACCACCACCCGCGCGACACGGTCGAGAACTTCGACCCCGCCGTGCTGCAGATGCACGGCGACAACGGCCTCGCCCTGACCCGCGCCGCGCTCGCCGCCGACCTGCCCGCCCAGCGCGTGCCCAGTGACGCCGCCTTCTTCTCCGCCTTCGGCGTCGTCTTCGCCTACCCCGGCGGGTTCGTCGCGCCGCTCGCGGCGCTGGGCGTCCTGGCCGTGCTCGGCCTCGCCGTCCTGGCCCGGGTACGGCGGGCCGCCACCCTGCCCAAGATGGGCCTGGCCACGCTGGCCGGAGTGGCGCCCGTCGCCCTGGCCTACCTCCTGGGCGACCGCGTGTGGCAACTGCTGACCATGATCCAGCCCGGGTACGCGGGGATGGTGTTCGGCGAGCCGTACCGGCCGGATCTGTACCGGTTGGCGCTCATCGCGATGGCCGTGGCCCTGGTCTGGGGCTGGTACGCGCTGCTGCGGCGATGGCTCGGCACGGCGGCGCTCACCGTGGGCTCGCTGGCCTGGCTGGCGGTCGCGGGCGCCGCGCTCGCCGGCGTGATGCCCGGCATGTCCTACTACGGCGCCATCCCCGCGCTGGCCGGCGGGCTCGCCGGGATCGCCGCGCTCCTGCTGGAGCCGGCCCGGCCGCACGCCGCCCTGGCCGTGCGGGCCGTGGCCGCCGCCGCGGGCGTCGTGCTGCTGACCGTCGGGGCGCGCACGTTCGCGGCCTTCGGCCTGGCGCTGGCCGCGGTGGCGGTGGTCCTGCTCGTGCTGGCCGCCTACTCCGCGCTTCCGCTGCTGGCTGAGGTCACGCCCGCCACACGTGGTCCGCGGGGGCGGCTGCGTGTGGCGCTGGGCCCGCTGACCGCCACGGCGCTGGTGTTCGTGCTGATCGGGGGCGGGCTGATCCACGACCGCTTCGACGAGCGCTACCCGCAGGCCGCTCATCTGGCCTACGTGCTCGACACCGCCACCGGCGCCGCGAGCTGGATCACCGCCGACGACCGTCCGCACCCCTGGGCCGCCGCCCTCACCCCCCAGGCGCCCGGGGAGTGGAAGGTGCCCCTGCCGTACGGCATGCGCCCCGCCCACGCGGGCACGGCCGAGGCGGCGAAACTGCCCGCGCCCGAGGTGAGCGTGCTGAGCCGGCGGCAGGAGGGCGCCGACACCATCACCCGGGTCCGCGTACGCTCCCAGCGCTCGGCCTACCAGGTCAACCTGCACGCCGACCGGCCCGCCACCGCGGGCGTCATCCGGGTGGCCGGGCGGCCCGGCGTGCCGTTCCCCGAGCCGGAGAGCGCGCCGCGTCCGGGGGCGGCCTGGCCGTTCGAGGCGCAGTTCTTCGCGCCGCCCGGCGACGGGGTGGAGTTCGAGCTGCGAACCAGGGGCCTGCCCCGGCTCGTGGCCAGCGACGTCACCATCGGCCTCGACAGCCTGACCGGCTACCGGCCCAGGCCCGCCGGCGTGGACCTCAGCTCCTCGACCGGCGGCCTGCCCACCGACTCCGTCACCGTCGTGGGAAGGATCCAGACGCCGTGACGGTTGCCAGAGATCGTGGACATCACTGACGTCGTGGTCATCGGCGCCGGGCAGGCGGGCCTGTCCGGCGCCTATTTCCTGCGCCGCTTCGGCCTGGACACCGTGGTGCTCGACGCGGAGGAGGGGCCGGGCGGCGCGTGGCGGCACCGATCACCGTCGCTGACCATGGACAAGATCCACAGCATCTTCGACCTGCCGGGCGTCCCGCAGGAGGAGCACCAGGACGGCGCCGCCCCCGCCCGCGAGGTGGTGCCCGCCTACTACGGCGCCTACGAGGCGGAGATCGGCCTGGACGTGCTCCGCCCGGTCCGCGTCACCGCGGTCGGCCGCGGCGGCGACGACCGTCTCGTGGTCGCCACCTCCCGCGGCGACTGGGCCGCGCGGGCCGTGGTGAACGCCACCGGCACCTGGACCCGCCCCTACTGGCCCTACTACCCGGGCGGCGGCGGCTTCCGGGGCCGCCAGATCCACTACGCCGGCTACCGGGGTCCGGGGGAGTTCGCCGGGCAGCGGGTGGCCGTCGTCGGCGGCGGCGCCTCGGCCATGCACGTGCTGGCGGAACTGGCCGACGTCGCCGCGGGCACGCTCTGGGTGACCAGGCGCGAGCCGGTCTGGCGCGACGACCCGTTCGGCGAGGTCGCCAGGCGCGACGCGGTCGCCCTGGTCGAGGAGCGGGTGCGCGCCGGGCTGCCGCCGCAGAGCGTGGTCAGCGTCACCGGGCTCAGCTCCACCCCGGTGATCAGGGCGGCGCGCGAGAAGGGCGTGCTGAACCGGCTGCCGATGTTCGCCCGCATCACCCCCGGCGGGCTCACCTGGGCGGACGGGCGGCACGAGCGGGTGGACGCCATCGTGTGGGCCACCGGTTTCCGCTCCGCCCTCGACCACCTGGCCCCGCTGCGGCTGCGCGAGCCCGGCGGCGGCATCAAGGTCGAGGGCACCCAGGTGGTCAGGGAGCCGCGCCTGCAGTTCGTCGGCTACGGGCCCTCGGCCAGCACCATCGGCGCCAACCGGGCCGGGAGAACCGCCGCGGGCAACATCCGGCGCCTCCTGGCGGCGCGCACGCTTCTTTCCGCCTAGTTTCCCCTTGGTCGTTGACCGGGGCTCCGACGGCTGGCTTGGATGAGGGTCAGACACCCGATGTCTGCCCGCTGCGGTAAGGAGCCTGTCGTGCGCCCCATCCTCGCTGTCCTTCTGTTAGCCGTCGCGCTGGCCGTACCGGTCCAGCCGGCTTCGGCGGAAAAGGTCGGAGCTGCCTTCAACCATCCCGGTGTCCTGGTCAGCCGGGCCCAGCTCGACCACGTCAAGGCCAACCTCGGCGCCGAGCCCTGGAAGTCGGCGTGGGCGGCGTTGCGCGCCAGCTCGTTCGCCTCGCTGTCCTACACGCCGAAGCCGCGCGCCAACGTCGAGTGCGGCCCGTCCTCCAACCCCAACAACGGCTGCTCCGACGAGCGCAACGACGCGATGGCCGCCTACACGCACGCCCTGCAGTGGTACCTGACCGGCGACGACCGCCACGCCAAGAAGGCCGTCCAGATCATGGACGCCTGGTCGGCCGTGATCACCCAGCACACCGGCCACAACGCCCGCCTGCAGACCGGCTGGGCCGGGGCGTCGTTCTCCCGGGCCGCCGAGCTCGTCAAGCACACCTACACCGGCTGGGCCAACGCCGGCCGCTTCGCCACCAAGCTGCGCACCGTCTACCTGCCGATCGTCATCGCGGGCAGCCCCAACACCAACGGCAACTGGGAACTGATCATGACGGACGCGGCGATCGGCATCGCCGTCCACCTCGACGACCGCGCCGCCTTCGACCGCGCGGTCACCACCTGGCGCGGCCGCCTGGCCGCCTACGTCTACCTGACCACCGACGGCTCCCTGCCCAAGCAGGCGCCCGGCAGCAGGTACGACACCCGCGACGAGCTCATCGGCTACTGGTACGGCCAGACCACTTTCGTCAACGGCCTGGCCCAGGAGACCTGCCGCGACTTCGGCCACACCGGCTGGGGCATCGCCGCCGCCGTACACGTGGCGGAGACCGCCCGCCACCAGGGCCTCGACCTGTACGCGGAAGGCAAGGACCGGCTACGCCACGCGATGGGCTTCCACGCCGGCCTGCAACTGGGCGAGCCGGTGCCGTCCTGGCTCTGCGGCGGCTCGGTGAAGCTGGGGCTCGGCCCGACGTTCGAGGTGGGCTTCAACGCCCTGCGCAACCGCATGGGCATCGGCATGGCCCGTACGCAGCGGCTGGTCGAGCAGAGCCGCCCGGCGGGGGTGAGCCACTTCCTCGGCTGGGAGACGCTCACCCACGCGAACAACCCGGCCTAGTGGTAGGCGTGGACGACGGCGTGGCCCTTGCCCTTGCCGATCAGCCACTTGTTGACCGGTGTGGTCACCAGGAAGGCGACGACGAAGGCGAAGGCCAGCGCGCCCCAGAACAACCATGAGGCCAGCCCGGCGTCCATGGCGCCGGGCACGATCACCATGACGCCGTTGTCCACGATCTCCATCACGAGGATCGACACCGTGTCGGCGGCCAGCGCCACCTTCAGCGCCTGCTTGAAGGTCAGGCCCGCCTTGAGCACGCCGACCATGGTCAGGGCGTAGCCGAACACGAACGCCAGGCCGACGGCCAGGGCGATGGTGGCCACGTTGCCCCAGCCGAGCGCGGTGCCGATCACCATGCCCAGCACCTCGCCGATGGCGCACCCGGTGAGGCAGTGCAGCGTGGCAAGCGCCGCCATCTTCCAGGTCGTCGCGCCATGCCCGTGTGCGCCGTGTCCGTGCTCGGGGTGAGCGCCGTGTGCGCCGTCCGCGTCATGGGCACCGTGCGCGCTGTGGCCGCCGTGCTCTCCGTGCGCTGCGTGGTCACCGTGTTCGTGGTGGCCCTGGTGTTCCTGGTGCGTGGACATGCTTGAAGCTCCGTTCGTCAATCTGCGCGGGTCACGGTATACCCCTGTGGGGTAACGGAGCAAATGTGGCCGCGCTGGCTACTATAGGAAGTAGTAAAAAGTGCCGCGTCGGCGGGGTGTGGTCACGCAGCGTGATGTAGCGTGCACGCCATGACCTGGAGGCCGTTCGTGGCGCTCATGGTCGTGCTCACCCTTCTGTGCATGGCCGGACCGCACGCGCACGCCGACACCCCGCAGCCCGCCGGGGTGTCCGGCTGCGACACCGGCACGCATCCGCACGAGCACGAGGCCTCCTGCGACGCGCCCGCCGCGCAGCAACCCGCCGTCGACGCGCCCGCGCCCGGTCAGCAGGGCCGTTGCGCCGCCGCGCCGGTCCCGGCCGTCCCGCCGTCCCCGGCCCAGCCGTCCGTACGGCCCGCCGCCCTGCTCGCCCTCCTGTGCGTGAGCCGGATGTAGAAGCGCCCCCGGCGCGTCCATCCGTACCTCAGCACAGGAGAGAACAAGTGGATATATCAGGACTTGTGGGCAACACCCCGGTGTTGTGGGTGCCCGAGCTCTGGTCGGGCGGCGAGCGCGGCTTCTGGGCCAAGCTCGAGGGCTACAACCCCGGCGGCATCAAGGACCGCCCCGCCCTGCACATGGTGGCCGAGGCCCGCAGGCGCGGCGACCTGCGGCCCGGCGCCCCGATCATCGAGTCGACCAGCGGGACGCTCGGCCTCGGGCTGGCGCTGGCCGGAGTGGTGCACGGCCATCCCGTCACGCTCGTGGCCGACCCGGGCATGGAGCCGCTGATGCGCCGCCTGCTGCTCGCCTACGGGGCGCGGCTGGAGATCGTGGCCGAGCCGTACCGGGAAGGGGGCTGGCAGGCCGCGCGGCGCGCCCGCGTGCGCGAGCTCATGGCGGGCGAGCCCGGCGCCTACTGCCCCGACCAGTACGCCAACCCCGACAACGCGGCCGCCTACGCCGGGCTCGCCGCCGAGCTGACCGCCCAGCTCGGCCGCGTCGACGTGCTCGTCTGCAGCGTCGGCACCGGCGGGCACAGCGCCGGGATCCACCGCGTGCTGCGCGCGCACAGCCCGGACGTGCGGCTGGTCGGCGTGGACACCGTCGGCTCGGCCATCTTCGGCCAGCCCGCCGGGCCGCGCCTGATGCGCGGCCTCGGCAGCAGCATCCATCCCGCCAACGTCGCCTACGACGCCTTCCGCGAGGTCCACTGGGTGGCGCCCGCCGAGGCCGTGTGGGCCTGCCGCCGCCTGGCCGCCGCCCGCTACGCCACCGGCGGGTGGAGCGTCGGCGCGGTCGCGCTGGTCGCCTCGTGGCTGGCCCGGCGCGAGCCGCCGGGCACCCGCATCGCCGCCGTCTTCCCCGACGGCCCCGAGCGCTATTTCGACACCGTGTACGGCGACGCCTACTGCGCCGAGCACGGCCTGCTCGACACCAAACCCGAGCCGGAACCGGACGAGCTGCCCCACCCGGCTGCCGCGGAAGCCGGGCGCTGGACCCGCTGCGCCACCGTCACCCGCCCGGCAGGAGCGACGTCGTGATGTCCGGCTACAGCAGGCCGATCCGGCTGCTCATGATCAACCAGCTGGCCATCAACGTCGGCTTCTACATGCTCATGCCGTACCTGGCCGCCCACCTCACCGGCGACCTGGGCCTGGCGGTGTGGGCGGCGGCGCTGGTGCTCGGCGTGCGCAACCTGTGCCAGCAGGGACTGTTCCTGCTCGGCGGCAGCCTGGCCGACCGGCTCGGCTACAAGCCGATGATCCTCACCGGCCTGCTCCTGCGCACGGCCGGGTTCGCGATGCTCGGCCTGGTCGAGGCGGTGCCCGCGCTGCTGGCCGCCTCCGCGCTGACGGGCCTGGCCGGGGCGTTCTTCAACCCCGCCGCCCGCGCCTACCTGGCCCAGGAGGCGGGGGAGCGGAAGGTGGAGGCGTTCGCGCTGTTCAACGTCTTCTACCAGACCGGCATCCTGGCCGGGCCGCTCGTCGGGCTGCTGCTCAACGCCGTCGCCTTCCGCCTGACCTGCCTGAGCGCGGCGGCGCTGTTCGCGGTGCTCGCGCTCGCCCAGGCCAGGGCGCTTCCGGCGCGGCGGGGCAGCCGGGCGGACGCCGACGTCTCGATACTGGCCGACTGGCGCGGCGCGCTCGGCGACCGGGCGTTCTGCCTGTTCGCGCTGGCCATGACGGGCTCGTACGTGCTCGGGTTCCAGGTCTATCTCAGCTTGCCGCTGGCCGTACCGGAGCAGGCGGTGTGGATCTTCGTGGTGTCCGGCGCGATGGCCATGCTCGGCCAGGTGAAGGTGACCGCGTGGGCGGCGGCGCGCTGGACGCCCGGACAGGCGATCACCCGCGGGCTGGCGCTGATGGGCCTGTCCTTCGCGCCACCCGGGCTGATGGCGGCCGGGCTCCCCGGCGGGGTGGCGGTGATGGCCGCCACCGTCCTGCTCACGCTCGGCAGCATGATCGTCTACCCCTTCGAGATGGCCACCGTGGCGCGCTTCGGCGGCGAGCGGATCGGCACCTGCTACGGCCTCTACAGCACGGCCTCCGGCATCGGCGTGGCGGCCGGCAACGTGCTGACCGGCGCCGCGCTGGAAGCGGGCCTGGCCTGGTGGGGGCTGGTGGCGGTAGGGCTGGCGTGCGCGGCGGGCGTCCACCTGCTCTGCCGATCCCGTCACGGCTTCTCGACGGAGCGTGTTGTACCGCCCGCCAATACGGGCTAGTGTCCGGGAGACTGGATCTTTTGCCCAGGGGGTTCCGCGATGCAGGTTCCGGGCTACACGGAGATCCGCGAGCTCGGACACGGCGGCACGGGCCAGGTCATGCTGGCCGTGCGGGCGTCGGACGGCTTACCCGTGGCGATCAAGCACCTGTCGCCCGGACTCCGTGAGGACAAGGAGTTCGTCGCCAGGTTCCGCGATGAGGCCAGGGTGATCGGCGCGCTGGACAGCCCGCACACCGCCCGGCTCTACGAGTACGTGGAGGGCGAGGACGACGCCGCGATCGTCATGGAACTGGTCGACGGCATCACCCTGCGCCGCCTGCTCACCCACGAGGGCGCCACCGGCGCCGAGGCGGCGCTGGCCGTCCTCAAGGGCGCCCTCACCGGCCTGGCCGCGGCCCACGGACTCGGCGTCGCCCACCGCGACTTCAAGCCGGAGAACGTCATCGTCGCCGCCGACGGCGTCAGCAAGCTCGTCGACTTCGGCCTCGCCACCCCCTTCGGCGAGGCCGGCACCTACGTGGGCACGCCGTCGTACATGGCGCCAGAGCAGTGGGAGGACGCCCCCGCCGGGCCCGCCACCGACGTCTACGCCGCCACCGTGGTCTTCTTCGAGTGCCTCACCGGGCACCGCCCGTTCCCCGGCGAGGACGCCGCCGTCCTCGCCTACCAGCACCAGAACGTACCGCCGCCGCTGGCCAACGTGGACGAGCGGGTCAGAGGGCTGGTCGAGCTCGGCATGGCCAAGGACCCGGCCGAGCGGCCCCCGTCCGCGCAGGCCTTCCTGGCCGAGCTGGAGGAGGTGGCGGGCAGGGCGTACGGGAACGGGTGGGAGCGGCGCGGCCGCGCCGGGCTCGGGCTGCTGACCGTCCCGCACATCGCGCTGCTGCCGCTGGTGCCGTCGGCGGGAGCCGAGGTGGCGACCGGGTTCGCGCGCAGCGCGCTGACGCCGGTGGCCAAGTTCGCCATCGCCAGCGGGCTGATCGCGGCCACGGCGGCGGCCGTGGTCTCGGTCTTCGTCATGTGGACCGAGGACCCGCCGATCGAGACCGCGCGCGCGTTACCCCCGGTGAGCTCGGCGCCGTTGTTATCGCCGCCGGCCACCACGCCCTCGCGCACGCCGGGCCCCTCCACCGGCCTACCCTTCTCGCCGCCGATCACCGACGCGGGCGACCGCGCGGGCACCGCCGTACCGCCGGACGAGGTCACCGCGGCGGGGGAGCCGACGCGGACGCTGCGGCCGACCCACGAGCCCAGCCCCACGGCCACGCCGAGCCGCACCCCCGGCAAGACCGCCGAGCCCACCCGCAGCCCCGCCCGCGACACCGGCCCGACCCACGGCCCCGAGCCCACCAAGGACGCGCCCACCAAGGACGCGCCCACCAAGGGCGAGCCCACGAAGGCGACCCCACCACCCGCGACGCAGCCCCAGCCCTCCTCGGGCGGCAAGCCCCCGGAGAAGAAGCCCGAGCCGCTGCTGTCGGTGTCGCTGAAGGTCTCCCTGGACCTGCCCGTGCTCAAGGGCGGCAAGCAGTTGCTCGACGCCGACCTCGACCTCGGCCTGGGCAGCAGCCTGCTGGGTATGGCGGTGCTGCCCGGTTCGGTCCTGCTGGGCCGCCACCTCGCCGCGCGGCAGGCCGGCAGGAGCCGCCACCGGCGCGATACCGAATGACCTGATTGCACCTCAACGGCCGCTATCCCCTACTATCTTCGATCGGACAGAGGGCGCCCCCGGCCTGCGGTTAAGGAACGGCGAACCGCCCGTGGGCTCGGTCGAAGGAGAAGCGTGGCGGCTGCGTCACCCGCTGGCGTGCGGCGCGGGCCGCTGTGGAGAAAACTCGCGGCGCTGGCGGCGGTGGTGGCGCTCGCCGTGGCCCCGATACCGGCCTCGGCCAAGCCCAAGCCGACGGTGAAGCAGCTGAAGAAGGAGCTGGCCGCCCTCCAGAAGGAGTCGGACAAGCTCATCACCGACTACTACAGCAGCCGCGTCGAGCTGCAGAAGGTCGACAAGACCGAGAAGGCCGCCCGCGAACGCTTCAAGGGCGCCCAGGCCGTCTACGACCGCGAGGCCACCAACCTCCGCCTCATGGGCACCACCCAGTACATCACCGGCGAGCCCAACCTGGCCAACATGTTCAGCGGCGGCGGCGACCCGGCGTCCCTGCTCAACAGGCTCGCGCTCAACCGCCACATGGTCGACGTCCAGAACGCCAGGCTGCGGGGCTTCGCCCAGGTACGCGATGAGCTCCAGCGCGCCCAGGAGGAGTCGGCGGCCCAGGAGGAGGAACTGCGCGCGACCGTCGAGGACCTGGAGTCGCGCAAGAAGAAGGCCGAGAAGCTGATCGAGAAGATGCGCGACAAGATCGACCAGCTTCACGACGTGCCCGGCGCCCGCCGCGACGGCACCTTCGTCCCGCAGCTGCCCGCCGGCGAGGACAACATCACCCCGCGCATGCGCCTGGTCAAGCAGCTCGTCCAGGAGCGCTTCGAGGTGCCGTTCGGCATCGGCTGCTACCGCTCGATCCGCGACGGCGGCGAACACCCCCTCGGCCGGGCCTGCGACTTCATGCTCAGCCGCGGCGGCGCCATGCCCTCGGCCGCCGAGATCGCCCGCGGCAACGAGATCTGCGCGTGGGTCGTCAAGAACGCCAAGCGCCTCGGCATCATGTACGTGATCTACCGCCAGCGCATCTGGCACGTGCGCACCGGCCAGTGGCGCACCATGACCGACCGGGGCGGCACCACCGCCAACCACTACGACCACCCCCACATCTCGGTCTACTGAGAACCGGGCGCGTGTACCTTCAGGGTGTGAGCAACCTGGAACGCGACCCTCAGGAGGTCGTCTGCGCGGCGGACGGCGCGACAGGGACGGAGCTGCTCACCGGGCGCGCGGTCCCGCTGGGCGGGCCGCGCGCGATGAGCGTCACCCGCACCCTCCCTCACGTACGGCGCCGCATGATCGGCGCCTGGTGCTTCGTCGACGCCTACGGCCCCGAGACGGTGGCGATGCGGGTGCCGCCCCACCCGCACACCGGGCTGCAGACCGTGAGCTGGCTGGTCGAGGGCAAGGTGCTGCACCGCGACAGCCTCGGCAGCCTGCGGGCGGTCCGGCCGGGCCAGCTCAACCTGATGACCGCCGGGCGCGGCATCTCGCACTCGGAGGAGTCCGCCGAGGGCGGCACGCTGCACGGGGTGCAGCTGTGGGTGGCGCTGCCGGAGGAGCACCGGGGCGTGGAACCGGCGTTCGAGCATCACGCGGAGCTGCCGGTACTGGACGGGCCGGGGTACCGCTCCCGCGTGCTCATGGGCGGGCCGTCCCCGGCCACGGCCTACACGCCGCTGATCGGCGCGGAGGTCTCGGTGGACGGCCGGGCCGAGCTGGCGGTCGAGCCGGGGTTCGAGCACGGGCTGCTGCTGCTCGACGGCGCGGTCGAGCCGGTGCCCGCCGGCCCGCTGCTGTACCTGCCGCCGGGCCGCGAGCGGATCGTGCTGGAGGGGCGCGGGCGGGTGCTGCTGATCGGCGGCGAGCCGTTCGCGGAGGAGATCGTCATGTGGTGGAACTTCGTCGGCCGTTCCCATGACGACATCGCCGCCTACCGCAAGGAATGGACGCAGGGTAAAGGGTTCGGTGAGGTGCGCGGGTTCGACGGGGAGCCGCTGCCCGCCCCCGAGCTGCCGGGCACCCGGCTGAAGCCGCGGGGACGGGTGCGCTGACGGGGTCTACCAGCCGCCGCGGTGGAGCTGGCCGCGCACGGCGCCGCCGGGGAACTCCTTGGTGTGCAGGTTCGTGTACCAGTTCTTCGGGTTCCTGTTGATGCCCCGCACCACACCGGCCTTGGCCCTCGTGCTGCCGGCCACACCGGTGATCGAGGCGGGCAGGCCCTTGGGGTCACCGAAGAAGTCGGCCACGACCGGGCCGTTCTCGCCCCTGGCGCCGCGGTGGATGTGGCCGTTCGTGGGCGCGCCGATCCTGGCCCACGCGGTGGCGAACGCGACCCGGGTGCCCCGGGCCCACACCAGCCACGCGGCGCGGCCGTCCCGGTCGCCGACCTTCTGGCCGGGGGCGGGCACTTCCTGCGCGCCGGTCGCCACCGAGGTCAGCGTACGGCCGGAGCCGTAGGCGAGCACGGAGTCCAGGGAGACCGGGCGGACGCGGTGGAGCTGGGCGCGCACGGCGCCGCCGCCGAACTCGGCGGTGTGCAGGTTGGCGTACCAGTTCCCGGGATTTGCGGTGATGCGGCGCAGCAGGCCGCGGTCGTCGACGGTCACGGCGCCCTTGACGGCGCTGAGGTTGGCGGGCAGCGCGGCGCCGAAGAACGGGATCTTCACCTCGCCGTTCCTGCCGGCCCGGCCCTGGTGGATGTGGAACGCGGTCGGGGCGGCCACCCGGTTCCAGCGGATGGCGTAGTCGACCCGGTTGCCGTGGACGCGGAAGACGGCGACGGCGCGGCCGTCCCGGTCGCCGACCTTCTGGCCGGGCGTGGGAACCTCGTTGGCGCCGGTGAGCGTGGCGGCGAGGTAGACCGGGGTGGTGGCCTGCGCGGGGGCGGCGGCCAGGGAGGAGGCGGTCAGGGCGGCGGCCACGGCCAGGCCGGAGACGACGAGCTTCTTCATGATCGATCCTTTGGCTGAGGGTTCTGCGTGGTGGCGCCCGGTTGTACGGGGCGGGCACACGCCCGGGTTCAGCCCAGGGAATGGGTAAAAGGACGCGTTCAGCGTTCGCCCATCTCGAAGCCCCGCATGTGCTCCGGCCGGAGCTGCTGGGGCACGGCCGTCTCGGGCGGGTCCCACGACCGGGTGCCGTGCAGGTACGCCGCGCCGCACCGGGCCGCCAGCCGGAAGAACCACCACTTCAGGTGCTCGTCCACGTCGGCGAAGGTGCACTGGGTCAGCGCCGCGGCCAGCAGGGACAGCAGGAGCTGGTGGCGCCAGTCGTCGTGGAAGCCCGGGGTCAGGAGCTTGTAGTCGTACAGGAAGCGGACCAGGGGTCCGATGAGCTCGTCGTCGCCCTCGCCGTTCACGATCAGGTCGAACAGCTCCTCGCCCGGCCGCGGAACCTGCCTGGCGATGACCGACAGCAGCAGCGTCACCGGGTCCGACGCCTGCGAGGCGCACTTCTCGAACGTGGTCAGGTCGATGAGCCGGAACTGCTTCGGCTCCAGCCTGCCCGCGGCGGTGCGCGGGATCAGCACGTTTCCGTGGTGCAGGTCGCCGTGGGAGAAGCCGCGCAGGTGCTGGACGTGGTGGGCTCCGGCGATGTCGCCTGCGACCATGGCCAGCGGGTTGGGCAGCACCGTCGCGGACCGGTCGCCGGAGAACCAGATCCAGCTCCGCTCCGGCTCCAGCAGCCCGCACTCCCGCGCCCAGGTGGTCAGCTTCGCGTCGTCGCCGAACCGGGCGCCCAGCTCGGCGCGCAGGTACTCTCCCGAGTCCACGTCCGCGCGGACCTCGGCCGGGTACGGGTTCCACTCCGACAGCACGCCCTTGACGACGCGCTGGAACACGGGGACGAGCTCCTGGGGTGAGGTCAGCTCGGACATCTGCACCATGTCGGTCAGGCTGCCGCCGGCGACCTCCTGGAAGAACACGCGCTCGCCGGTGCCGGCGACGCGCGGTGGATGAGGCAGCAGACCGGCCAGGTGCTTCTGCCGGAACAGCACCGCGCTCACGTCGAGGGCGAGCCGGTGCCGGGCGTACTCGCGAGCCAGCGGGCCCGGCGGGCAGACCTTCGCGATCACCTTGCGCGCAGGCATGCGGGCGCCCGGCGGCGGCTTGATGACCAGCGCGGCGAGACTGCAGTCGGTGTAGCCCCGCTTGGTCCATGCCGGGGTGTTCGGCGAGATCTCATAACCCTCCGGATCGCCCCATGCCTTGATGGCGACGGCGACGGGGACACCGAGCTGCCCGGCGATCCCCTCGTCGTAGTCGCGCCCCGCCTGCACGGAGCCGTCCACCGCCGATTCCGTCGCGAGCTGCCGGAACTCGGCGACCAGCCCGTCCGGGTCGTCGAACAGCTGCGGGCGGCTGTGCAGGAACGCCTGTTCCGCCGTTGACAGGCGGCGGGTCGTGATCTTTCCCTGGGCGTGGACGATGAGGGTCCGCTTGATCAGCACCACGGCGGGACCGGCGTTCCGCAGCACGGTGAACAGCCTGGCGACCGAGGGGTCCCGGGGCGGATCCTCCCGCAGGGAGCGGTCCATTTCCTCCAGGCGCTGCTCGGCCGGCACCCCCTCGCCGTCGTCGCGGAACACCAGGCCGCAGGCGGTCCCGCCGTCGCCGTCGTCCCCGGCCCGCATGGTGAAGCCGAAGGCGCGCGTGACCCGCTCGACGGCGTCCTCCGTGAGCGCGGTGCCCGCCGGGCCGGCGACCCTGATCTTCAGCTCGGCCGGCCCGCCCGCAGGAGGGGCCCCCAGCGCCAGCGCGGTCGCCTGCGCCAGATCCAGCCGCATGCCGGAGTCGAAGGCCTCCTTGTAGGCGATCTCGCCCAGCACCTTGTGGCACTTCTGGACCAGCAGGTCGTGGTCGTCGGTGAGCCACGGCGCGCCCAGCATCGGCAGCCCAGCGGCCTTCCAGTTCACCCGGAGGGCGCCCAGCAGGCGGACCGAGAGCGCGGACCGCTCCAGCGCCGCGTAGACGCCGGCGGCGGTCTCCAGCGCGAGCAGGATGCCCAGGATGTCGTGGAACGGCCGCTTGAGCCGCAGGGTCTTCCTGACGTCGTGCAGCGCCTCTCCTGCCTGGCCCATCTCCAGCCGGGTCATCGCCAGCGTCCAGTACGCGTACGACCGCACGGACAGCTCCTGGCGGTCCTCGCAGATGCGCAGGCACTCCAGCAGCATCGACTCCGCTTCCTGGAGCGCCCCCTGCTTGGTCAGCACGATCGCCAGTTCGACGACGGCCGGCAGCAGGCCGGGGTTCAGCGCCGGGCTGTCGGAGGTGAACTCGATCGCCACGCGCAGCAGCGTGCTGGCCTTCTGCAGGTCCCCCTGGAGCAGGGCGGCGGTGCCCCGCATCTTGGAGGACAGGATGAGCGCCTTCGAGTCGCCGATCCGCTTCGCCTCCGCGCCGCACAGCTCGGCCATCGACATGGCGCCCATGCTGTCGCCCTGGGCGCTGCGCACGTACGACAGCACCCACATGGCCTTGCAGCGCTCCGGGCTCGGCTCGGGGTTGGCACGCAGGGCGAGTTCCAGATATTTCCGGCCTTCGCCCGCGAAACCACAGCACACCCACATGAACCAGAGCGACGACAGCAGTCTCAGCGCCAGCGCGGCCTCGTCGGGGGTGTCCAGGGCGTGCTCCAGCGCCACCCGGACGTTGTCGTGCTCCTGGCGCATGCGCTCGAACCAGTACATCTGGCGCGGGCCCGACCAGTCCTGCTCGCTGCGGGTGGCGAGCACGAGGTAGTACACCAGGTGGCGGTGGCGGATCTCGCGGCTGTCCTCCAGCCGCGTCGCGCCGTACTCCGCGAGCGTGCCGAGCAGCTTGTAGCGGGTGCCCGGGTAGTCGGTCCTGACGAGGAGGACCGACTTGTCCACCAGGGACTCGACCAGGCCGCCGATCTCCTCCCCGCACACGAAGCGGGCGGCCTCGAGGTCGAAGTCGCCCGCGAAGACCGACAACTGGGCCCACAGCAGGCGCTCGGCGGGCTCGCACAGGTCGTAGCTGCGGGTCAGGGCGTCGTGCAGGCTCCGCTGACCGGCGGGCCCGGTCAGCAGGGCGAAGCGGTCCGTCAGCCCGGCGGCGATGCCGTTCACCGACATGCTCGTCAGCCGCAGCGCGGCGAGCTCGATCGCCAGCGGGATGCCGTCGAGACGGGCGCACAGCTCGGCCACCGAGGCGACGCTCAGCTCGTCGAGCTCGAAGCCGGGCTGCACGGCGCGGGCCCTGGCCGCGAACAGCCGCACGGCCTCGTTGTCCGTGCCCGCCGTCTCCATCGGCGCCAGCGCGACCACCCGTTCATCCGGTACGCCCAGCGGCACCCGGCTGGTGACCAGGACGCGCAGCCCGGGAGCCGCCCGCAGCAGTTCCCCGGCCACCTGCGCGCAGAGCGGCGCCACCCGCTCGCAGCCGTCGAGCACGAGCAGCCCGCGGCGCCCCTCGGCCCATCCGGGCAGCGAACCGGCGCCGAGCGCCGCGGCGATCGCGGGCCTGACCTGGTCCGGGTCGCTCACCGCCGACACGCCGGCGAACCAGGCGCCGTCCGGATGGCGGCCGCGCGTCTCGTGGGCCAGGCGCAGCGCCGTGCGGGTCTTGCCGACGCCGCCGATGCCCGTCACCGTGACCAGCCGCGCCTCCGCCAGGTGCCGTCTGAGGGTGGCGAGCACGCCGAGCCGTCCGACGAAGCCGGCGTCCTCATCAGGCAGGTTTCCCGCACATCCGAAGGTCATCGCTCTCCCGCAGGGTGAAGAGGACCAGCCTATGAGCCGGGGTTCGCCCGGGGAGAGCTGATCGTGAATCCCGGATATCGTGGATCGGGTGCGAGTAGCGACCTGGAACGTGAACTCGGTCAAACAGCGGCTGCCCCGCCTGCTTCCCTGGCTGGATCAGCGCCGCCCCGACGTCGTCTGCCTGCAGGAGACCAAGCTGGCCGACCAGGCCTTCGCCGCACTGCTCGGCGAGGAGCTGGCCGCGCGCGGCTACGAGGTGGCCGCGCACGGCGAGCCCCGCTGGAACGGCGTGGCGATCCTGTCCAGAGCGGGCCTCGACGACGTGGTCACCGGGCTGGCCGGAGCGCCCGGCTTCCCGCACCAGGAGGCGCGGGCGGTGGCGGCGACCTGCGGGGGCGTGCGGGTGCACTCGGTGTACGTGCCGAACGGGCGTACGCCGGACGACGACCACTACCGGTACAAGCTCGAATGGCTGGCCGCGCTGCGCGAGGTGGTGCGGCTCGGTCCGGTCGAGGCGATGGTGTGCGGCGACGTGAACATCGCGCCCGCCGACGCCGACGTCTTCGACCCGGCCGCCTACGAGGGGCAGACCCACGTGACGCCGCCGGAGCGGGCGGCGCTGGCCGACCTGCGGGAGCTGGGGCTGCACGACGTGGTGCGCGAGCGGTGGCCGGAGGAGCGGGTGTTCACCTACTGGGACTACCGGGCGGGCATGTTCCACAAGGACCTCGGGATGCGCATCGACCTGGTGCTGGCCTCCGATCCGGTGGCGGGGCGGGTGCGGGCGGCCTGGGTCGACCGGCACGCGCGCAAGGGCACGGGGCCGAGCGACCACGCGCCGGTGATCGTGGACCTGGACGAGGCGCCCGACGGCGACATCGGGCCGGTCGTGCCGCCGCCGTCGGCGCCCGCCCCGAAGCGCGGATCGGTGAAGCTGCCGCAGTCGCCCTAACGCGTGAGCGTCCACAGGGACGCGGCCATCGCGAGGGCGGCCACACCGGCGCAGAGCATCACGGCGCCGACGCCCAGCGTGTCCACGACCATGCCGCCGGACAGCGCGCCGAGCGCGAAGGTGGCCTGGAACGAGCTGGTGAACACGACCGTGGCCGCCTCCGGCGCGTCGGGGGCGGCGCGGGCGAACCAGGCCTGCGAGCAGACCGGGACGGCGCCGTAGGCCAGCCCCCACAGGGCCAGCAGGGCGACCGCGCCCCAGACCGTGCCGCCGATGACGGGAAGCAGCAGGGTGGCGGCCGCGATGAGGGCGCCGGCCGCGGTGAAGGTGGCGCGGGGGTGGGCGGTGACCGTCCTGCCCGCGGCGAAGTTCCCGGCCACGCCGGCGGCGCCGTACAGCAGGAGGACGGAGCTGACGGCGGCCGGGTGCAGCCGCGTGACCTGCTCCAGGAACGGCGTCACGTAGGTGTAGGCGCCGAAGTGGGCGAGGACGACCAGGAAGGTGGCCAGCAGGGCGATCGCGGTGCCGCGGCGGCGCAGGAGTGCCGCCAGCGTTCCGGCGGCGGTGATCCGGTCGGCGGGCAGCGGCGGGAGCAGGACCAGCAGGGCGGCCAGGACGAGCACGGCCAGCCCGGCCAGTACGGCGAAGGCCGCCCGCCAGCCCGCGGCGTGGCCGATGAGCGTACCGGCGGGCACGCCCAGCACCGAGCCCAGCGGCACCGCGGAGAAGATCAGCGCCGTCGCGGTGCCCACGGCCGCGGGCGGCACGAGACGCCCGGCCAGGCCCGCGCCCACCGACCAGAACCCGCCGATCGTGAGCCCGACGAGAATCCGGGAGACCAGCATCGCCTCATAGGACCACGCCACCGCGGCCAGCACGTCGGCGGCGGCCAGCAGCGCCATCATCGCGCACAGCATCACGCGGCGGTCCAGGCGGGCCGTGGCCAGCGTGAGCGCCGGGGCCGCGAACGCGGCGACGATGCCGGGCAGCGTCATCGTGAGCCCGGTGACGCCGTCGGTGAGGCCGAAGTCCGCGCCGATGGCGGTCAGCAGGCCGATGGGCAGGATCTCGCTGGTGACGATGCTGAAGATGCCCAGGGTGAGGGCGGCGACGGCGAGCCAGCGGACCAGTGGTGTGGTGGACATGGGAATCCAGCCAAGCAGCGCTCGCTCCGGGGCACCGGCAGGAATCGGACCAGACCGTCACCGCCCCCGGTCGTCTAAGCCAGCATCTCCCACCAGGTGTCCAGGGCCGGCGCGTCGGCGGTGTCGACGAGCTCGCCCGGCCGCGGCACCACGATCTTGACCTCGCGCGCCTTGGCCTCGCGCCACAACCGGTCCACCGGCTCGCCCCACGGGTGCAGCGCCAGCGTGAACGTCGCCCAGTGCACCGGCAGCATCAGCGCCGCGCCGAGGTCGATGGTGGCGTTGACCGCCTCCTCCGGGTTCATGTGGATGTCCGGCCAGGCCGGGCTGTAGGCGCCGATCGGCATGAGCGCCAGGTCGAACGGGCCGTGCGCGGCGCCGATGCCCTTGTAGCCCTCGAAGTAGCCGGAGTCGCCGGCGTAGAAGAGGCGCTTGTTCCGGCCGGCCACCACCCACGAGCCCCACAGCGTGTCGTTGCGGGTCAGCGAGCGGCCGGAGAAGTGCCGGGCGGCCGTGGAGACGAAGCGCAGCCCGGCGACCACCGCCTCCTCGTCCCAGTCCAGCTCGATGATCCGGAACAGCGGCACGCCCCAGCGCTCCAGGTGCGCCCCGATGCCCAGCGGCACCAGGAAGGGCGCCTTCTGGGAGCTGGTCAGCCGCCGCACCGTCGCCATGTCCAGATGGTCGTAGTGGTCGTGCGAGATCACGATCGCGTCCACCTGCGGCAACTGGCCAAGCTCGACCGGCACCGGGTGGTGGCGCCGCGGGCCCACCAGCTGCGAGGGCGAGGGGCGGTTGCTCCAGATCGGGTCGAACAGGACCCGCTTGCCCTCGATCTCGATCAGCGTGGAGGCGTGGCCGTACCAGATGGCCCGCAGGCCCTCGGCGGCCGGCTCGCCCGACGGCGGCGTCAGCACCGGGATCAGCCCGGCCGGCCGGCGCTGGGTCCGGTCGCGCGTCAGCTCCGCCAGCATGCTGGGGTCGGGCCGGCCCGTGTGGGTCGGCTCGGGCATCGGGTTGAAGAACGTGCCGTCCTTGAACTGCGGCGAGCGCCGCATCCTGGCCGACCGCTCGGGCCCCGACATCAGTGGCCGTGCCCCGAGCTCGGCCGGCACGTCCCGCAGCGCCCATCCGGCCGCGGCCAGGGCGGCCCCGCCCACGAGCAGACGCCGTGCCGTCCGCAATCCCGCCATGTCACACTCCTTGCATAGTCAACTCTCTCTCGAAGATATATCGCGATAGGTTGCGGCGAGCGCGAGGGTCAGGTCATGGCGTGGAAGCCGGCCTCCGACCAGAGGGCCCGGGTCGCGGACTCCGGGTCGCCGACGTCCGACGGCGTCACGTCGAAGAGATGGGTCATCGCGTTGACCGGCTCGTACTCCGGCCAGCCCGGACTGCCCGTGGCGGCGAAGCGCGTCCAGGCCGAGCGGAACTGCGCCGACAGCCCCTCCGCCTCCGACGAGCCGCCGGTGAGCAGCCGGGCCAGCTCCGAGTCGAGCGTGCCGAACGTGAGCGGCACGTCCAGCCCGTGACAGGCGCCGAGGGCGGTGGGCGCCCAGGTCAGCTCGTAGGCGAAGGTCGGGCCGGTGTGCGCGTCGGCCAGCAGCGCGCTCGGCATCCTGAACAGCCAGTCGGACATGAGCCGCAGATGCAGCTCCGCCTCCGGGTAGGCGGTCCGGTACACGACGCCCGCCTGCGGCGGCGCGAGCGTCTTCAGCGCCAGCGCGGTGTCCCCGCCCTCGCCCATCGCCAGGAACAGCGCATACTCGTCGCGGGTGAAGCCCACGAGCAGGTCCACGTCACAGGCCGCGCCGTCGGCCAGCGCCTCCCACGGCGTCTCCGGCAGCACCTCGCCGTCCACGACGGGCGCGAACGGCATCTCGGCGATGCCGCTCGCGCCCCACTCCGCGGTGTTCCCGCGCAGGTCGAGGCTGGAGAAGTCGTGCACGGCCGCGAGCAGTTCCTCGGGGCTGCGCTCGTACGGCGAGCCGCCCGCCCTGGCCATGATCCCCGCCGTCATCCGTGCCGCGAGCTCCGGGGTGTAGAACGTCGCCGGCACACTCTGCGCGATCACCCGCCGGAACAGCCCCGCCGCCGACGGCATCGCCATGAGGCAGGCCGCCGCCCCCGCCCCGGCCGACTCCCCGAACACGGTCACGTTGCCGGGATCGCCGCCGAACGCCGCGATGTTCTCCCGCACCCAGCGCAACGCCTGCACCTGATCCAGAAGGGCCCGGTTGGCCGGCGCCCCCTCGATGAGGCCGTACCCCTCCATGCCGACCCGGTGGTTGAAGGTCACCACCACGACGCCCTCGCGGGCCAGCCGGGTCCCGTCGTACTCGGGCAGGCCGGCGGTGCCGATGAGGTAGGCGCCGCCGTAGATCCACACCATCACCGGCAGGCCCGAGCCGCCCGGATCGGGCGTCCAGACGTTGACCGACAGGCAGTCCAGGCCGTCGGCGGAGCTCCACGGCGCGACCCCCGGCAGCAGCGGCGGCTGCGGCGGCGCCGGGCCGAACCGCACGGCCTCGAACGTGCCCTCCCACGGGCCGGCCGGGACGGGCGCCGCGAAACGATTCGGCCCGAAGGGGGCTTCGGCGTAGGGGATGCCGAGGAAGGAGGTGACGTCGTCGGTGGTCCGACCGGTCAGCTTGCCCGCGGAGATCGTCGTCATGTACCAAACTTACGCTTGGCCGGGATCCGTGCTCACCCGCATTTCGCGTCCCGCGGCGGGAGGCCGCCGAACGTGATCGCCTTCCTACGCCGAACTTCAGGGGTGGGGCCAGGCGTTGGGGCGGCAGCCGTCCAGGGACATGGACTGCTGGAGCATCACCGGGGCCAGGCGGCCTCTGCCCGGGCAGGAGCGGTGGCCGTGGCCCAGGCCGTGGCCGACCTCGTGGTTGATCACGTAGCGGCGGTAGCGGGCCAGGTCGCCGTGGTACTGGGGGACGCCTCTGGCCCAGCGCACGGCGTTGATCACCGAGCGGTGGCCGTCCCAGCAGGACAGGTCGCCGCCGGTGTTCAGGGGGAGGCAGAGGCGGTCGGTCAGGCGGGGGCTGGTCAGGGCCACGCTCAGGCGGACCGGGCCGTGGGCGACGCGCTGGAAACGGCCCCAGCTACGTGGGTCGTTGAGGGTACGGTGGACGGCTTCGGCGAACTCCCCGGGGTCGAAGGGGAGGCCGCGCTCCACCTCGACCATGTACCGCACCACCGGGGCGCGTCCGGGGCGCGGTTGTGCCCGGCCTTTGACCACGGCGTAGCGGCCCGAGGCGGAGAAGGGAACCTTGACCCGCCTGCCGGGCTCGGGACCGCCCGCCGCGGCCCGCTCACCTTCCGGCCGTCCGCCCGGCCGTTCACCTTCCGGCCGTTCACCTTCCGGTCGCTCTACGCCCGGCTGCTCGCTGTCCGACTGCCCGAGGTCCGACTGCCCGAGGTCCGACTGCCCGAGGTCCGACTGCCCGAGGTCCGGCCACACCACGTCCGGTCGCTCCACCGTTGACGGCGAAACGCCGGGCCCCACGCCCGGCCGCTCAAGGTCTGAGCGCCACATGTCCGCCTGCTCGACGTCCCAGGCGGGCGCGCCGGCCGGTGACCCGGGAGCGGCGACCTCGCCGCACGCGCCCGCCGCGAGCAACACCACCAGCAGTACCGGCACCCGCACCCAGCTCTCCCCACATGATCACGAGCGGGGAGAAGACGATCATACGCCGGGAACGACCGCATAAGGCCCCAGGTCGATCTCCGGCGTTTCGCCCAGAACCAGCGATGTGGCCAGCATCCCGGCATAGGGCCCCGCGGTCAGCCCGTAAGCGCTGAGGCCGGTGACCGCGACCACCTTTCCGTTCAGGCGGGCGATGAGCGGGCGCTCGCCGTCCATCACCGGTCGCAGTCCCGACCGGGTCTCGGCGACGCTCGCCGGGGCGAGGCCGGGCGCCAGCCGTACCCCGGAAGACAGCACGTCAGCCAGCCCCGCCACGGTCACCCGCGCGTCGAAGCCGGCGTCCTCCCTCGTCGCCCCCATGACCACCCGCGAGCCGGGGAAGCCCAGCAGGTACGGCCCGCGCCGCGGCAGCACGATCGGCCAGCCCGAGGTGTCCACCCCGTCGAGCACGGCGTGCACGATCTGGCCCCGCCACGGCCTGACCGGCAGGTCGGTCCCGAGCGGCGCGCAGACCTGGCCCGTCCAGGCACCGGCGGCCACGACCACGGCGTCGGCGGGCAGGGGCACGCCGTCGCCGGGCGCGTTGTCGTGGTGAAGCATGACGGTGCCGTCGGGCAGGAGTCCGGCGCGGCCGTGGAGGAGGGCGACGCCGCGGGCCACGGCGTCGGCGAGGAGCGCGTCCCTGACGGCGCGGCCGTCCACGCGTGCCGCCCCGGGCACGTGCAGCGCGCTCAGGCCGGGGGCCAGGGGCGGGAAGAGCGCCGCGGGGTCCGCGATCTCCGTGATCTCTCCCATTTCCGGCGCGTCCGGATATCTGTCCGCAAGCAGGCGGTGTACCGGCTCCAGCTCCGCCCGATCCTCGGCCACCAGCAGCGCTCCGACCCGCGCGTACCCGGCGCCGATCTCCGGGTAATGACGGGCGGCGGCCCGTGCCAGCTCGTACCAGGCGGGGTCGCCCGCGTGGTCCACCCACGGGCAGACGATCCCCGCCCCCGCCTCCGTCGCCTGCCCGGCCAGCCCGGCGTCGACCACCGTCACCGCCACCCCGCGGCGGCTCAGGTGGTAGGCGGCGCTCGCTCCGGCGATTCCCTTGCCGATCACCACAACCCTCATACCAAGATGATCGCAGCGGGGATAACGTCGGTCACATGGCAGTGGTACTGATCGGAACGCTGGACACCAAAGGGCCGGAGTACTCCTGGCTGCGCGAGCGCCTCGCCGGGCTGGGCAGCGAGGTGATCGTGGTCGACACGGGCGTCGGGCCGTCCGGGCTCGCGGCCGACTTCTCCGCCGCTCAGGTGGCCGCCCAGGCGGGGGCCGATCTGGAGGCGCTGCGGGCGGCCGGGGACCGGGGCGCGGCCGTCACCGCGATGGGGGAGGGGGCGGCCAAGGTCCTGGCCGACCTGCACCGGGCGGGACGGGTGGACGGCGTGCTGGCCGTCGGCGGCAGCGGCGGCTCGTCGATCGCCGCGCGGGCCGTGCGCGACCTGCCGATCGGCCTGCCCAAGCTCATCGTCTCGACCATGGCCTCCGGCGACGTCGCGCCGTACGTCGGGGCGAAGGACGTCACGCTCATGTACTCCGTCGTGGACATCGCGGGCATCAACCGCGTGTCCCGCGCGATCCTGGGCAATGCCGCCGCCGCTGTCGCGGGCATGGCCAAGGAGTACGCGGCGCGCGGCCCGGCGCAGGACGGCGACCGGCCGTTGATCGGGGCCTCCATGTTCGGCGTCACCACCCCGGCCGTCGACGCGGCCAGGGCCAGGCTCGACGAGCTCGGCTACGAGGTGCTCGTCTTCCACGCCACCGGCTCCGGCGGGCGCGCCCTGGAAGGCCTGGCCGAGAGCGGCATGCTGGCCGGGGTTCTCGACCTCACCACCACCGAGCTGGCCGACGAACTGGTCGGCGGCGTCCTGTCGGCCGGACCCGACCGGCTCACCGCCGCCGGACGGCACGGCGTCGCGCAGGTCGTCGCACCCGGCGCGCTGGACATGGTCAACTTCGGGCCCCGTGACACCGTGCCGCAGCGCTTCGCCGATCGCACGCTCTACGTGCACAACCCGACCGTCACGCTCATGCGCACCACCGAGTCCGAGATGGCCGAGCTGGGCCGCGAGATCGCCGCCAAGCTCGCGCGGGCCGGCGGGCCGGCGGTGCTGTTCATCCCGGAGGGCGGCGTCTCCGCACTCGACGCGCCCGGAATGCCCTTCCACGACCCGGCGGCGGACGCGGCGGCCTTCGCCGCCCTGGCCGCCTACCCGGAGACCGTGCGCCTGGCCGCGCACATCAACGACCCGGAGTTCGGCCGCGCCATGGCCGACCGGCTCCACCTGCTGATCAAGGGGGACCAGTGAACAGGCAGACGGTTCTGGAACGGCTGCGCCGTACCGCCGGGGAAGGAAGACCGATCATCGGCGCGGGCGCCGGGACGGGCCTGTCGGCCAAGTGCGCCGAGGCGGGCGGCGTCGACCTGATCATCATCTACAACTCCGGCCGCTACCGGATGGCCGGGCGCGGCTCGCTGGCGGGGCTGCTGCCGTACGGGGACGCCAACCAGATCGTCGTGGACATGGCCGCCGAGGTCCTGCCGGTCGTGCGTGACACGCCGGTGCTGGCGGGCGTGTGCGGCACCGACCCGTTCCGGATCATGCCGCTCTTCCTCGACCAGCTGAAGGCCATGGGGTTCGCCGGGGTACAGAACTTCCCGACCGTCGGCCTGTACGACGGCGTCTTCCGGCAGAACCTCGAAGAGACCGGCATGGGCTTCGACCTGGAGGTCGAGATGGTCCGGCTGGCCCACGAACGCGACCTGGTGACCGCCCCCTACGTCTTCGACGAGGACCAGGCGCGGGCCATGGCACAGGCCGGGGCCGACGTCCTCGTCCCGCACGTGGGCCTGACCACGAAGGGCTCCATCGGCGCCGGGACCGCGCTCACCCTGGACGAGGCGGTGGCCCGCGTACAGGCGATGCGCGACGCCGCCGTGGCCGCGCGGCCGGACGTGATCGTGCTGTGCCACGGCGGCCCCATCGCGGAACCCGCCGACGCCGCCCACGTCCTGCGCCACACCAAGGGCGTGGCGGGCTTCTTCGGCGCCTCGTCGGTGGAACGCCTGCCGACCGAGCGCGCCATCACCGAACAGGTGGCCGCATTCAAGAACCTGGAGGTCTGATGCTGGTAAGTCCGGACAGGGTGACGACGATGACCTTCGACTGGGGGTCGATCAAGTGGTTCGTCACACCGTCGCTCATCCCCGGCGCCGGCTCCACGCTCGGCGAGGTGATCGTCAACCCGGGCAAGGGCCACGCGCGCCACAATCACCCGAACGCCGAGGAAGTGATCTACGTGATCTCCGGCGAGGCCACGCAGATGGTCGACGACGGCGAGCCGTTCCCGATCAAGGAGGGTGACACCGTCCACATCCCGGCGGGCGCGTACCACTCGACGTTCAACAACACGTGGCGCCCGCTGCGGCTCATCGTCACCTACACGCCGGGCGGCGAGGAGAAGGCGCTGGAAGGCGCCCCCGACTACTGCCTGCACGAGGCGGGCACGATCGCCGAGTGGCGCCAGGCCTAACCGTCGGCGGCCCAGCCGTGGGTGCGCTTGAGCAGGGCGGCGACGCGGGCGAACCGCTCGCCGTCCAGCACCGCGCCCTCACGCCTGATGTCGTCCTCGTCCAGCACGAAGATCCGGTCCAGGCGCAGGAAGGACGGCTTCCCGTCGCGGTTCCAGGCGCCGAGCGGGAACCACTCGGGCCCGTCGTCCCCACGGCTGGACACCATCAGCCCGAGCAGCCTGCGCCCGGTCCTGCCCACGATCAGCAGCGGGCGATCCTTGCCCCGCGACGGGTCCTCCTCATAGGGCACC
Source organism: Nonomuraea sp. NPDC059023 (assembly GCF_042740095.1). Lineage (NCBI taxonomy): Bacteria > Bacillati > Actinomycetota > Actinomycetes > Streptosporangiales > Streptosporangiaceae > Nonomuraea > Nonomuraea sp. NPDC059023. The sequence goes on from NZ_JBHYIO010000057.1 coordinate 47,722, forward strand.
CAGGCCCAGACGACCTCCCCGGGATCGGCCAGGCCGTCCAGGTCGGGGGAGTAGGCCAGGCTCGCGGCCCGGTCCACCGTGTAGATCTCCCGCACCGCGCCCCGCGCCGGACGCGGGTCCTCTCCTAGATCACGCACGCGACGGAGCTTACGACCCCAACCCCCCGAAAGGCCACCACCCCCACAAAGGGACACCCTTACCACCCAACCGCGGCAATGAAGCGTCCAACCCAAGGCCGGCACCAGACCCCAGGACCAGAACCGGCACCAGTGAGCCATCGCCGAGACCGAGGACGAGCACGGGCACGGGCACGGGCACGGGGATGGGCACGGGACGGGGACAGGGCTGAGGACCGGAACCGGGGGCTCAAGACCGGGATCGGGGACGGGTGCTCATGGCTGGGACCGGGGACGGGTGCTCAGGGCTGGGGCGGGCCAGGGCCATCGCCGGGACCAGGACCGGGGGACGGGGCCGGGGCTGGGGCTGGGGCGAGGAGCGAGGGCCGGGGGTTGGGGCGAGGAGCGGGGTGTCGCGCAGGGGGTTCCCGCTTCGCGGGCCAAGGGTGCGGTCGTAACGGCGGGCTGCCACGCACGGTGGACGACCGTTTCCTGGAATGTCGCCCGCCAGGTGCGGCGGGTGGCGGTGGGGGCGGCCCGCCGTAACACATCATCATAAAGAGAGATGGCGGCGCAGGTTGGTGAGGTGGATGCGCCAGCCGGCGCGGTGGTCGGCGGCGGTGGCGGGCCCGTCGGGGAGGTCGTCCCAGCCGACCTCCAGCACCCGGACCACCGTCCCCGCCTCGGCCGAAGTCAGGGTGATCTCGACCGCGGTCGCGACGGGACGGTCGGTGTCGGACCAGGTGAAGCGGAACATCCGGCCCTCCTCCACCTCCGTCACCACGCCCTGGGTGAGCATCGGGTGGCCGGAGTCGTCGCTCCAGTGCTCCTCGACCTTGCCGCCCGGGGTGACGTCGAGGTCGATGTAGCCCCACCACTCGGCGCGGTCGAGCGCGTCGGTCAGGGCGCGCCACACGCGCTCGGGCGGGGCCGGGATGAGGAGCGACTCGTCGACGATCATGCGAAGGTCCTCTCCGGGGCGAGCTGGCGGCGTAGCGCGGCGGGCGTGTGGCCGAGGTGGCGGCGTACGGTGCGGGTCAGGTGCGCCTGGTCGGCGAAGCCCAGGTCGGCGGCGAGCGTGGCCAGGCTGGTCTCGCCCTGCTCCAGCCGGTCGAGGGCGCGGCCCACCCGCACGCGGTTGCGGTAGTGGGTGAGGGAGACGCCGACGACGCCGGTGAAGGCCCGGCTGAGCCGGAACGGCGACACGCCCAGCAGCGCGGCCAGCGGGAGCAGCCCGGCGGCGGCGGGATGTCCGGCGTCGATCGCCTCCCTCGCGCGCTCGACGATCGCCCCCGCCGCACCGGCGCCCGCCCCACCGGCGCCCGGCGCGGCGATGCCAGACGCGGTGACGCCGGACGCGGCTGAGGTGCGCAGGGTGGCGCCGAGCAGGGCGAGCAGGGCCTCGGTCAGCGCGTACGGCACGTCGCCCGTGCGCGCGGCGGCCAGCAGGCGGCGGTGGGCCAGGTCGAGCCCGCCGTCCACGTACACGGCCGAACGCACCTCCCGCCCGTCCGTCAGCTCCCTCCACAGCCGCGCCGACACGCACAGCGAGGTGCACTCATCACCCCCGGCCGGATGCGCGAAATGCTCCTCCTCGCCCGGCCTGCCCACATACGCCATCGCCGGATCCACATCGGCGGCCTGCCCGTCGGCCATGCGGCGGAAGCGCCCCCGGCGCGCCAGCACCACCCGGTAGTCGGAGCTGACCTCCGCCGCGCCCCAGCGGCGGTGATCGTCGACGCAGGTCACCGCATCGAGGGTGAATCCGGGCCCCGAGCCCAGGCGGACGCTTGAACGCATGCCGGGAACGTTACGCGGCGGGTACGACAATCCCGCAAGGATGTTCAAGACCGCCCGGAGCCCCAGGCGGCAGGCTGGCAGCCATGAACGACATGATCTCCATCGTCATCAACAGCGCCGACCCCGTCGCGCTCGCCGCCTTCTACGCCAAGGCCACCGGCTGGCAGCTCACCTCCGACGACGCCGACTTCGCCACGCTGAAGGGCGGCGCGGTGGCGGTGTCGTTCCAGCGCGTGGCGGGATACCAGGTGCCGGTCTGGCCGCAGCCTGGCCACCACGTCCACCTCGACTTCGCCGTCGCCGACCTCGGCGCGGCGGTCGAGGACCTGGTCGCGCTGGGCGCCGGCCTGCCGGAGGAGCAGCCGGGCGGCGGCGACTGGACGGTGCTCACCGACCCCGAGGGGCACCCGTTCTGCGTCATGGCGGGCTGACCCGTGGCCTCCATACGGATGTCGGCCGTGGTCGGCGCGCCCGCCGCGACGGTGTGGGCGGCGCTGCGGGAGATGCACGACCTGCCGCGGCTCGCGCCCGGTTTCGTGGTGAAGAGCGAGCGCGACGGCGAGCGCAGGATCATCACCTTCGACAACGGGGCGGTGGCCACGGAGCTGATCGTCGACGTCGACGAGGCGGACCGCCGGGTCGCCTACGCGATCGTGGACAGCCCGCTCGCGCTCGCGCACCATCACGCGATCTCGCAGGTCACCGAGGCGGGCGAGGGGCGGTGCACGTTCCACTGGCAGGCTGACTTCCTGCCGGCAGACCGGGAGCCGGTCCTGCGGGCGTTCATGGAGCGCGGGCTGGCGGCCCTCGTGCGGGCCCACGCGAAGGTCCTCGACTAGAATCCCGTTCTGTGTCCCAAGCCTTCTTCGAGCTGAAGGGCGGGGAGTTCCTGCCCGCCCCCCACGCCCACAGCCCCTGGTCCCCCGACATGCTCCACGGCCGCCTGCTCGGCGGGCTGGCCGCCCGCTGCCTGGAGCTGGAGCACCGCTCGGACGGGCTGCGCTTCGCCCGGCTCACGGTCGACCTGTTCAAGAACAGCCCGCTGCTGCCCGTGCGGGTGGAGACGGTCCGGGTCAGGGACGGGCGCCGGATCCGGGTCGCGGACGCCACCCTCAGCACCGGGCAGGGCGTGATCGGGCGGGCCTCCGCCGTACTGCTGAGAGAGGGTGAGCAGCCCGGCGGCGAGCGCAACGACACACCGGCGTGGGACGAGCGGCCGCCCCTGCACCCGCCCGCCGAGCTGGACTGGCGGCCGCCCTTCGACCTGTGGCGGCTGACCGCGTGGGACACCGCCGAGCCGCGGCGCGTGTGGATGCGCGAGAACCGGCCGCTGGTGGGGCAGGAGGAGCTCACCCCGTTCGCGCGGGCGGCGCTGGCGGCCGACTTCGCCAGCCCGCTGAGCGGGTCGGGGACGCTCGGCGTGCAGTTCATCAACGCCGACTTCACGCTCACCCTCGCCCGCGAGCCGGTCGGCGAGCTGATCGGCATGCAGGCCGCCGGGCACCTCAGCGCCGGCGGGATCGGCACCGGCGACTGCGTCCTGCACGACGCGGACGGGCCGATCGGCTACTGCGTGGTCACCGCCGTGGCCAACCCGGTGCCGCTGGGCGCGGGCTAGGTCAGCTGCCGATCGTCGCGGTCACCAGGCTCCACTCGACGCGGGCGGCGCCGTCGGCCGAGTGCGCGGCGTGGGCGCGCTCGCGGCTGTCCTGCGTCACCCAGGACACGCCGGTGTCCTTGCCGTCGCGGAACAGCCGCGCCACCCCCGCGCTGTCCACGCTCACCCGCCAGACCGCGGGGCCGCCGGGGTGGGCGTGGACGCGTTCCCACCGCTGCGAGCCCTTGCGCATCGCCCGCACCTCCGAGCGGCTGATGGAGAGCATGAGCCGTTTGGCGCCGTTCGCCACCTTGGTGTCGAGGTTGCCGTCGATCGCCTCGCCGAGGAACTCCACCGTGAAGTCACCGGCCGGCACCGGCCGCGTCACGCTCGTCCCGCGCAGCGCCAGGGGCCGTGGCCACGCCGCCAGGCAGTCGGTCACTTCCAGAAACTCCGGCTTTCCCCGTACGGTCACCCGCCCCGCCGGCACGCGGGCGCTCCACGCGAGATCGGTGCCCAGCAGGGTGGCGCGGCCCTCGCGATCCACCAGCACGCGCCACGGGCCGGGGCGCGAGCGGGTGAGCAGCCTGCCGCCCTCGTACAGCCCGTCGTCGTGCCACTCCAGCACCATGCCGCCGACCTCCACCGCGAACCCGGCCCCCGAGGCGGTCACCGCGTACGGTCCCTGCGGCCCCGGTTCCCAGACGCCCGAGCGCCGCGTGCGCACGCCGGTGAAGCAGGCCGCCAGGTCGAGCGTGGCGGTGCGGATGGCGGTCCGGTCGTGCTCCCAGACGACGCGCAGCCTGCCGGGAGCCTCCTCTTCGGCGCGGACGTCCCGGCCGCTCGCCGTACCGGCCGGGCCGTCGGCGAACAGCCGCCCCGGGCTCCACGGCCGCCCCGGCTCCTTGACCTTGTAGTGCAGCACCTCGCGGTCCGGCCCGGCTGCGGTGTTGTAGATCGTGACATATCGGCCTTTGGAGTCCTTGGTGAAGAACCCGTTCCCGGGCAGGTTCTCGTCCAGCACCATCGGCGTCCAGGTGAGCCCGCCGTCGCGGCTGAGGCACGTGGCCGAACGCATCACGCGGGCGTCCCCGGCTCGCGTGCGCACCACCATGAGCAGCGCGTCCGGGTCGTCCTGGGAGAGCACCACCTGCGGTTCCCCGACGAGGATTCCGCGTGGCGGCACGGCCAGCCCTCCGCGCCGCCACGTGCGCAGGTCGGACGAGCGCAGCACGCCCGCTCCCGCGCGCTCGGAACACGGCAGCAGCCAGGCCCCGCGATGACGGACCGGCTTGCCCGTCACCTCGACGCCTTGTCCGTTGCCGGGAAGGTCCACCTCGATCGGCCAGCCGGTCCAGGTCGCGCCGCCGTCCGCGGTGCGCCTGGCGGCCGGCTCGACGGGAAGGCCGTCGACCCCGCCGTCGATCCCGCTCAGGAAGGCGTAGAGCGCGGCGCCGTCGTTGAGGAAGATCACATTGTGGTGGCCGGTGGCCGCCGCGAGGGCGCCCGCCGTCCACGTACGCCCGCCGTCCTGCGAGCGCGCCAAGCCGATGGAGCCCTGGCCATGGGGACCCGGGCCGGTGACGCCCGCGCGCCAGCCGACCACGATCCGCCGCTCGTCGAGCACCGCGACGTCGGGGACGCGGCCGCCCCCGGGGTCCGGTTCGCCGCCGGGCGGCACGCCCACGTCGGCGAACACGGTGACGAGGCCGCTGACCCCCGGACCCGCCACGTCCACGTCCATGGCGCAAAGCCCAGTCGAAGCGGGCGCCGGGGGCAAGCCATGTCAGCGGATGTTCAGCGGTTCTTCGCCCGTCCGGCGCCTGCGGGTCAGGAGCCGGTGGCGCGCTCCTTGCGGTCGCCGGACCAGTCGGTGTGGAAGGCGCCCTCGCGGTCCACCCGGTGGTAGGTGTGCGCGCCGAAGTAGTCGCGCAGGCCCTGGACGAGCGCGGCCGGCAGCCGGTCGCGGCGCAGCCCGTCGTAGTAGGCGAGCGCGGAGGAGAAGCCCGGAGTGGGCACGCCGATGCGCACCGCGGTCGTGACCACGCGCCGCCACGCGTCCTGCGCGGCGTTGACCACCGCGGCGAACTCGGGGGCGGCCAGCAGCGTCGCCAGATCCGGGTCGGCGTCGTAGGCGGCGCGGATCCGGTTGAGGAAGCGGGCCCTGATGATGCAGCCGCCGCGCCAGATGGTGGCCATGGCGCCGGGGTCGACGTCCCAGCCGTACTCCTTGGAGGCGGCGGCGATCTGGTCGAAGCCCTGCGCGTAGGCGACGATCTTGGAGGCCAGCAGCGCCTGCCGTACGTCCTCGATGAGCTCGCGGCCGCCCACGCCCGACAGCGACGGACCTTCGAGCGAGCGGGCGGCGGCGCGCTGCTCCGGGTGGCCGGACAGCGCGCGGGCGAAGACCGCCTCGGCGATGCCGGTCACGGGCACGCCCAGGTCCAGGGCGCTCTGCACGGTCCAGCGGCCGGTGCCCTTCTGCTCGGCCTGGTCCACCACCACGTCCACGAACGGCTTGCCGGTCGCCTCGTCCACCTGGTCGAGCACGTCGGCGGTGATCTCGATGAGGTACGACTCCAGCTCGCCCTTGTTCCACTCCCGGAAGACCTCGGCCAGCTCGGCGGGGCTCGCGCCGAGGGCCTGGCGCAGCAGGTCGTAGGACTCGGCGATGAGCTGCATGTCCGAGTACTCGATGCCGTTGTGCACCATCTTCACGAAATGCCCGGCGCCGTCGGGGCCCACGTGCACCGCGCACGGCACGCCGTCCACCTTGGCCGAGATGTCCTGCAGAATCGGCCCGAGCGCCTCCCACGACTCCACGGAGCCGCCCGGCATGATCGACGGGCCGTTCAGCGCGCCCTCCTCGCCGCCGGAGATGCCGGTGCCGACGAAGTGGATGCCGCGCTCGCGCAGCGCCGCCTCACGACGGCGGGTGTCGGCGAAGTGCGCGTTGCCGCCGTCGACGATCATGTCGCCCGGCTCCATGTGCCCGGCCAGCTCCTCGATCACCGCGTCGGTGCCCGCACCGGCCTTCACCATGATGATCGCGCGCCGCGGCCGCTTCAGCGACGCGACGAACCCCGCCACGTCGTGCGCGGGAAGGAACGTCCCCTCGCCGCCGAACTCGTTCACGAGGTCGTCGGTACGGCTGGCCGTCCGGTTGTGCACCGCCACCGCGTACCCGTTCCTGGCCAGGTTGCGGGCCAGGTTCCGGCCCATGACCGCGAGGCCCGTGACGCCGATGTCTGCCAAATCCATGTTCAGGCTCCTTTGCCGGTGATACGCACGATCAAGCCCGGGAGTTCGGAGGGATATTCCCCATGCAACCATGAGGCGTATGCGAACCATCATCGCGGGTGGACACGGTCAGATCGCGCTGCGGCTCGCGGCGCTGATGGGCAAGGACGCGGTCGGGCTGGTCCGCAGCCCCGGCCATGTCGCCGACGTGGAGGCCGCCGGCGGCTCCGCCGTCGTGTGCGACCTGGAGCACGCGCCGGTGGAGGAGGTGACCGCGCTCTTGGCCGGTGCGCAGGCTGCCGTCTTCGCCGCCGGCGCCGGGCCGAACAGCGGAGCGGCCCGCAAGGACACCGTTGACCGGGGCGCCGCCGTCCTGCTGGCCGAGGCCTGCGAGCGGGCGGGCGTGCGGCGGATCGTACAGATCTCCTCGATGGGCGCCGGCTCGCCGCCCGACCTGTCGAGGGGCGAGGTGTGGGCCGCCTACATCACCGCCAAGACGGCGGCCGAGAACGACCTGCGCGGCCGCGACCTGGACTGGACCATCCTGCGCCCCGGCCGCCTGACCGACACCGGCGGGACGGGCGCGGTCCTGCTGGAGCCGTCGGTACCGGGCGGGTCCGTGCCGCGTGCCGACGTGGCCGCGGTGGTGGCGGAACTGCTGCGTACCGGGGCGGGGGTGGGGGACGTGCTGGAATTGACCTCCGGTTCAACCCCCATCCAGGAAGCCTGCGCCCGCTACACCCACTAACCCCAATGCCGGGAAGTTAAGGATCTTGGGGTGATGTCCAGGGGTTTGTTGATCTCCGGGACGTGAGAACGGAGATCCAGTAGAACGGGTGATCT